>CALXXU010000102.1 GCA_944392765.1 uncultured Anaerobiospirillum sp. | reverse complement strand
TTTTTTAATGATGCGGCGACCACCGAGATCTACACTCTTTCCCTACACGACGCTCTTCCGATCTCTAAGAGTGGCCCACCCACCCGCCCCATCGGGCGCGGCATCAGGTGCCGTGCAATCGGATCAGCCGCGCCGCCCGGTTAGGCGTACGCTGCCACCAGCTTCTCCAGTAAGATCCGAGCGGCTGGGGCGCCCCGCTCCCTGGGTCTCGAAAGGGGAAAGGACTGGCATGAATTTAAGGCGCGGGGGCTCAATCCATGGTCGTGACCTATGCGGCACCGTGCGGCATCGGGATCTGCGCGATCAGATCGGCCCACCGCTCATCTGGCACACGCTACCACCGGCAGCTCCTGTAAAACCCGAGCGGCTGGCGCACCCCGCTCCCATAGGTCTCTAAGGGGAAAGGACTGGCATGAATTTAAGGCGCGGTGGCTCAATCCATGGCCGTGACCTATGCGGCGCCGTGCGGCATCGGGATCTGCGCGATCAGATCGGTCTATCGCCGGTCAGGCGTACGCTGCCACCGGTGGCTCCAGTAAGGTTCGAGCGCCTGGGGCGCCCTGCTCCCATGTGTCTCTAAGGGAAAGGACTGGCATGAATTTAAGGCGCGGGGGCTCAATCCATGGTCGTGACCGGTGCGGTGCCTTGCGGCACCAGATTCACGCGATCGGATCGGCGCCTAGCACCCGCTGCCACCAGCAGCTCCAGTAAGGCCCGAGCGGCTGGGGCGCCCCGCTCCCATAGGTCTCTAAGGGGAAAGGACTGGCATGAATTTAAGGCGCGCTGGCTCAATCCATGGTCGTGACCGGTGCGGCGCCGTGCGGCATCGGTATCTGCGCGATCAGATCGGTCTATCGCCGGTCAGGCGTACGCTGCCACCAGCTTCTCCAGTAAGGTCCGAGCGGCTGGGGCGCCCCGCTCCCATAGGTCTCGAAGTGAAAGGAGCGGCATGGGTTTAAGGCGCGGTGGCTCAATCCATGGTCGTAACCGGTGCAGTGCCTGGCGGCACCGGACTCTGCGCGATCAGATCGGCCCATCGCTCATCTGGCACACGCTACCACCGCTGGTTCCCGTAAGGTCCGAGGGGCTGGGGCAATTTAGAGCCGTGGCGCGCACGGGCGACGCCTGAAGCGTAGCGTGGCGGGCGCTGTGCTACATAATGGAGCACATTGGTGCAGGTAACAAAAAGGGCTGGCCCTGCGGCCAACCCTTTTTGTGCGCTGAGCGCTAAGGAGGAGATCAATTACTTGATCTTGCCTTCCTTATATAAAACGTGCTTACGTACTACTGGATCGTACTTCATGATCTCCATCTTACCTGGAGTGGTACGACGATTCTTAGTAGTAGTGTAGAAGTGACCGGTACCTGCTGAAGAATTTAAACGAATCTTCTCGCGACCGCCTTTCTTAGCCATGATAGCCTCCCTTAGATCTTAACGCCGTTAGCGCGCATATCAGCAAGAACGGCATCGATACCTAACTTGTCAATAATACGCATACCCTTAGTGGTAACACGCAGTCTGACAAAGCGGCTCTCACTCTCCACCCAGAAACGGTGATACTTTAAGTTTGGGAGGAAGCGGCGCTTGGCAGCATTCTTAGCGTGGGAACGATGGTTGCCCACTGCCGGGCGCTTGCCCGTAACTTGGCAAACTCTGGACATGTCTAGTCACACTCCAAATATACTATACGGATCACAGCACCTAACAAGAGCTGTAACCATTCAAAGGTACAACAAAACGGGCGCCATTCTAGCATAAAAGTCCCGTAAGATCGGCCTATATTAGCCTAAATAGGACATAGTAATGGCTACTAGCGGTACCTTAAACTAAATCGAGCTTCCCTGACATTTGGATGCGGTGGCTGTTGAACTGAGGCACACACGCTATAGAGCGTTGCCACGGCAAAGAACAGACGCTTAATCCATCCTCGCTCCGCTTTGACCTCTCAGTAAGCTAAGCTTCCTGAGTTAATCGCACGCTTTCCCAAGCTTGCGTGGCATGAAAACCTCGGGTTATCACGATACCAACCTTAGTACAAGGCAGCTTAAGGTCTCACTTTGACTAGCCGCAAGCGCACTTTTTTCAAGCCCGCTCACAAATCCTAACGCTTGCGCTTGTCGCAGCTCAGCTTAGGTGCTAATCGAGGCGATCCCAAAAATCATAACCGTGGGATTGTAAACGATCTCAAAGTAAAGGTCAAAGCTTTTTCCCCAACTTCCGCGCAAAATTGCCTGAAAGATGTATGACTTGGCTCATAATCATAGTGCAGCCTACGGCGCCCCAGATCCCGCTTCGCTATAATGGCCGCACCAAAAATTTAACGGTGTGGCCTCAGGCCCACCTCATTGGGAGCATTCTCCATGGACTATTCGTGGCAAGTTCTCGTGACCGTCTTTACCTTCGGGGGCATAGGTGCGGTCGTGCGTGCGGCTATTTTGCAGATTCTGACTTACCCTTCAGCCTTCTTGATTCCGCTGGGGGTCTTGTTTGTGAACATCCTAGCCGCGCTCACCGGTGGCTTTATCATCGCAATGACCCTACCGCAGGATATTCACTTAGCGCTTGTGATGGGCCTGGTGGGGGGATTAGGCACACTTTCGGCCTTTACCACCGATCTTATTGCGCTCTACGAAGATCGCAGCTACCACAAGCGTCTGATGATGCTCTTAATCTACATCGGCGTGACCACGCTCTTTGGTATCTTCTGCGCCCAGGGCGGTATGAGTATCGGCCACATGATCCACGGCAATGTCGCAGAAGGCGTCAACTCCCAAGAACACCAAGAGCTCGAGCAATACCTCAAGGAATTTAACCTGAACCTAGACGAAGGCGCTGAGCTCAGCCACCCAAGTGGCGCCCACGATCTCATGGACGCAAGCACGCTGCTAGGCACCGACGCCGCAGCAGAGAGCAAGCACAGCGAGGAGACTCACTAAAATGGACCGCATCTTGTGCTTCATGTTTGTCTTCTTTGGTGGTGGCCTGGGCTGCTTGACCCGCTTATTGGTTGATGGCACCTCAACCCACGCCTTTTCCCCGAGCAACGTAGCTGCCTGTATCTTAATTGGTGTCACCTACGGTACCGCGCGCTACGGCATTGCCACCAATAAGTTTTGGCTTAGCTTCTTTAATGTGGGCTTCTTAGGGGGCCTGTCGACCTTTACCCCACTTGCGATCTACGCTTTAAGCTCCCAGCAAGAGAATATCTTCCTGGCGCTGGCGGTAATGTTAGGTCTGCTCTTAGCCTACACCGCGATGACCATTGCCAGTGCCGCCATCACCAGCAGCGTAGTCAAGCTCTTAAGCCACGGCAAGTATCAGCTCAAAATGCAGCCGCGCGCCAGCATGCGCTATATCTTCACCTATATGCAGGTCGCCCAGGCCGCCGTGAAGATCAAGTCGATCTACGAGCTGCAAGTAAAGAGTACCTTCCCTGACGGCTCAGTAATTGAGCGGCAGCTCAACGAGTGCCGCCAAGTCTTAAGCGCGATCGAGCTGTTAGAAAAGCAGTACCACCAGTACGCCCAAGAGGCCAAGATCTTCCCGCAAGATTTCCACAGCTTTATCGAGGCCGCCTACGACATCGGCGTGCTCGACGAGCAAAAGAGCCCGCGCCTACTCACGGTCGAGAGCTTAAATAAGATCAAGGAGATCGTGGACTACAACCTCAAGTGCGCCAAGGTCTTAAAGCGCGCCATGGACGAGGCCAAGTAGCAAAACTCCAGCGCCCGCTCCAACCGCGCCGCTCCAACCAAAACCGCGCGGCCAGTTTAGCCGCGCACGGCCCACTCCAACTCAAGCCGTGCGCTGGCTAAGCTGCACGCAGTCTAAGCCGCGCGCCAGCACGGCCCTCCGACCAGCGCTTAAGACCCACCCGGCGCGGTACTTCCCCAAGCGCCACAGCGGCACCAAGCCCCGCAAAGCCCTGGCAACTCAGAGGAAGAAAAGGCCGCGCTTAACAACAACCATCACCCCAAGCCCATAACAGGCCCAGCCCGCGCCCCAAGCGAAATTAGGCACTACCTCTCAGCTGCAGCGCGCTCCAATTCATTTAAGCGTCGGCCCCTGGCCCCAGCCACACATCGGTGCTACACCTACCACGCGGCCGCACGCCGTGCGACCTATTCCACACGTGCCGACCTACGCTAATAAGATGGGGATTATGCTTGAAAAATGGCATTTAGCCACCATGTTATCAAGTGGCAGCTCCCTGCTTGAGCCAAGATGCAGCACGCAGATCTCCAAGGTGCAGGCCCCAAACGAGCACACGGTACTCACACCCAGTGCGCGTAACGCCTGTGACCTCTCAGATCTCCGAAGAAATGATGCCACTAAGGCTGTAAGTGCCTTAAGATAGGTTAAGCGCATGGCTTAGCGCCATGCAAACGCAAGTTAGAGCAAGTACCGATTTCAGGTGCCCGGCCCCAAGCAAACATGAGGGCAAGACACCGCCCATTGCTACTTGTCTCAAGCAGGACTCAGTAAGGAGAATTTTCATGAGCCAATTACTTCTTCAAAATCGCAAGATAGTGCTCGGAATTACAGGTGGAATTGCCGCTTACAAGGCCTGCGAACTATGCCGTAAGCTCGTCAAGAATGGCGCTGAGGTGCGCGTGGTTATGACCGAGGCCGCCACCCGTTTTGTCACCCCTGCCACCTTTGCCGCCTTAAGTCACCATCAGGTCTTGACCGATGTCTTTGACAGCGCCGAAGGCATTGACCACATCGGCATCACCCGTGACGCCGACCTCTACGTCATTGCCCCAGCTACCGCCAACACCTTGGCCAAGATGGTAGCCGGTATGGCAGACAATGCCGTCACCACCAGCGTCCTAGCCTCAGCTTGCCCGGTCGTAGTCGCTCCAGCGATGAACACCCGCATGCTCATCAATGAGGCCACCAAGGAAAACTTAAAGACGCTGCAGCAGCGTGGCATCTTTATCATTGCCCCAGAAGAAGGCGATCTGGCCTGTGGCGATAGCGGCATGGGCCGCATGCGCAATGTCGATGACATCTTCTCGTACATCTGCGCTCTGTTAAACGAGCACATTGCGCTGCCGTACGACCCAACCAAGTTCACGGCCCTCCCAGCTCCGCAAGAGCCGATGGCGCTCACTCAGACCAAGCTCTTACCTAAGTCGCATGGCGCCGGTCTTAAGATCGTAATTACCGCAGGTCCTACCGAAGAGAGTATCGATCCAGCCCGCGTGATCACCAATCGCAGCTCGGGCAAGATGGGCTATGCCTTAGCGCAAATGGCCGCCACGATGGGCGCGGACGTCACCTTGATTTCGGGACCTACGAGCCTGGCCACGCCAAACAACGTCAAGCGCATTGATGTCACCACCGCAAGTCAGATGCTCGATGCGGTCAAGTCGCAGATGGGCCAGGCCAATATCTTTATTGGCTGTGCCGCCGTCGCCGACTACCGTTTGATTGAGCCGATGAACACCAAGCTCAAGAAGGAAGAGCACGGTGAGTTCCTGACCTTACAGCTGGTTAAGAACGAGGACATCATCTCCTACGTCGGCCACTTAGACGAGGGTCGTCCGTTCACGGTAGGCTTTGCCGCTGAGACCGAGAACTTCCAGAAGAATGCCGAGGATAAGATCCAACGCAAGAAGCTCGACCTCATTGTGGTCAACAACGTCGCCGACCGCGATATCGGCTTTAACTCCAATGACAACGCCGCTTCCGTTTACTCGCCAAAGGGCATCGTCACCGAGTTTGGCAAGATGAGCAAGATCAAGCTCGCTGACCTATTAATGGAGCTCATCATCAGCCAGTACAAGGAAAGCAAGCACACCAAGGACTAACGCCACCCCAGCTCAGGCCAAACTAAAGTCCAAGAAAGCCTAAAGCCGAAGCCCAACGCCCCAGGCCGCGCCGCCCAACAGGCGAAGCAAAGAAGCGCGCCCATGGGGCTAAGAGCTTCAGGCCATAAGCCCTAGTGGCAGAGACCTGCAACGAGCCAAGCTGCAAGCCCCTGACAATGGGTTAAGCAGCTGGCTAAGTCCTTAGGTCTCTGCCATAACAGCAAGCCGTATCAGTAGGACTCGCCATTGGCCGAGAGCCCTGCAACGGGCTGGGCCAGTAGGTCTTGCCAGCGAGCGCGGGCCTAGCTGCGAACTAGTCCTGTGGCCCCGCCTGAGCACCGTGTCGCGTCTCCTTAACCGTGGATCAATCCTAGCGCCATCGCCCCTGCGACGATGGCGCTCTTTTTGTTAAAAAAGCCCTATCCTTGGCGTTAACTTCCCCTTTTTTACCCATATAATGGCCAGTGTTCAAAAGTGTAAGCACAGTGGGCCTCAGGCCCCCATTGAGTCCAGAAGGAGTTTGCCCCTATGCCGGTACCAAAGGCCAAGAAAGTAGCTTCTACTAACAAGGTTCAAGCAGCTAAAACTGCGGTACAAAATGAAGCGGCACAGAGCGCTGCTCCAGCCATTTCTGCCGCCAGTATCCTCGAAGAGGTGACCGCTATCACCGCCGCCCAGCGCGCCAAGCTGGAGGGCACTACCTTACGCCCTAAGAAGGAAGCCTCGCCGATTCCTGAAATCGACAGCACCCCAGCTGAGCCTCAGGAAAAGCAGCGGCGTGCCCGCAAAAAGGCCACCGAGCAAGTAACGGCCCCAGAGGTCAGCTCTGAGCCCACCCCAGTAGAGCCGCCTAAGTACAAGGGCCCAAGCGCACGTCGTAAGCGTGAGCTTGACCTCTCTCAGCACAACACCAATGCCAATCAGAACTTAACCGCAGTAAAGGCCGGTCCACGCCGCAGCAGCAGTGCCGAGCGCTCACAGGTCGAGCTCTCTGCGACCAACTTAGGTTATTTAGATGGCTTTATCTCGCAGCAAACTCAGCCTAAGGGTAATCGCAGTGCCAACACCTTAAGTGCAGGCTACTCGCTTGATGACCGCAGACAGGCCACGGCTGCCATGTCGCCATCGAGCCGCCGCAATGATTACGATAACTGGGATGATGAGTGGGACGAGCCAGACTTCGACGCCGAGCCAGACTTCGACGACGAGCCTGACTTTGGCGGCTCAATCATGGGTGGACCGATCATGGGCGCACCGCTGGCTGCACCTGAGCCGGTGCTCGCTTATGCCATGCCTGAGCCAGTAATTATTGGATCTTCAATGATGGGCGCTCCGATAATGGGCTCGGCCCCAGCTCCGAAGCGCCGTGCCCCTAAGGCCAAGCGCGCCGCCGCTCCGGCGCACGCTCCAATTGCTGCGGCTATGCCGCCCAGCGCCGCCCTGTCAAGAGCCGCCATGCCAAGCGCTGCTAGCACCAATGAGCGCTCGTTCTTAGATAATCCACTCAGCCCTGAGATCGAGCTCATGGTCATCGACGAGCGTTTCAAGAATGGTGAATTTCCGCTCCCGAAGTACGAGTCGGACATGGCCGCAGGCATTGACCTGAGAGCCATGGTCGAAGAAGACGTCGAGATCGCCGCAGGCGGCACCTATATGGTTCCGACCGGCATTGCGATACATATGGGCAAGAGTGGCATGTGCGCCACGGTGCTCCCGCGCTCGGGCTTGGGCTACAACAACGGCATTGTCCTAGGCAATTTAGTGGGTCTTATCGACGCGGACTATCAAGGCGAGCTGACGGTGCCGCTGTGGAACCGCTCCAAGAAGAAGTTCACAATCACGGTCGGCATGCGCATCGCCCAGCTGGTGTTCCTGCCGATTATTCGCCCGCGCTTCAAGCAGGTGGAGCACTTCACCCCAACCAAGCGCGGCACCAAAGGCTTTGGTTCCACTGCCAGCGACTAACCACAGCCATCCATAACAAAAACACAGCGGCCGATAGGACGAGCCTTAACAAGGCCCCGCCCTACCGGCCGCATTGCAATAGCCTTATGCCAGCTAAGCTTAATGACTACAGTTCGCCCTTAATCTGAGCGCAAGCCTGCTTAAAGGCATCTGTTACTTCGACCTGAGCAGCGGAAGCTTCTGGTTCATCGTTGGTAATGATAGAAACTTTTCCTAATATTCCAATTGCAACCCCAACCACTCCTCTTGCCCCGAATGGGAATCTTGGATTCATCAATCCACTAGTTGCACCAAGCTTAATGCTATCACCACTGGTAGAAACTACGGAATCGGTTTGCTTTACTAGCTCGGCCTCTGAACCAAAGCTACGAACCCACGATAACAACTCAGGCTCGGCGGTCGTAGTAATCTGAAGCTCCAGATCTCCGTTATCTAACGTCCGCATAACTTGGTTCTTGGACCAGACTCGCTCTTGTACCCACTCAGCGGTCTTACCAGCCTTAAAGTGGATTACATAGGTGCGTGGCTCATGCCATGGCAAGCCATATTGATCAAACTCAATCTGAGGCATCTCAAAGCGGTACTGCTTGCCAGTTGAGGTCACCTTTGTGATGCGATGAATGGCAAAGAAGCAGATATCGCCTGCGCTCTTATCCTTGGAATTAACCTCAACACCCAGCACGTACAAAGCTCCGTTCATGCCCGCGATAACGCTCGGAGCAAAGAGGTGCTGCTCTTTTTTCTTTTGGCCTAGAACCTTGCACTCAAGCTCTAAGATCTCCTTCTCCTCGATTGCCTCGGAAATGAGATCAATGGTGTCGTAATGGGGCGTGTAATCGATAAAGCCCTGGCTTAAGAAGGCAAAAGGGCGATTATGCTGGGGCTCATTGCTCTCATCCCCTAAGAACTGCTCGAGCCTGCGCAAATCACGATCCGTGGACTCCAAGATTTGCTTAGGCAAGTAAGGTTCGGCCAAGTCGCGGCATAACTGGAGATAGCGCAGCTCCATATTATTGCGATACAAGCGCCCCTTCTTAGCCTTAGGCTCCAAGCGATAGGTATTTTCCTTGCCGTTCTTTTCGATGAGGAGCTGTGCACCCACACGGCGTTCAATAGCTTCAGCCACGCGACTTATCGTCTGGGTCGAGCAGTTGAGCCGCTCTTTGAGCTGGCTGGTGCTCCAAGCGTGATTAGAGCCCATCAACAGCATCATCATCTCTAGAGCCTTGTCCACCGCAGTCTTATCAGGATCTAATTTGGTTGGCATAGACGCATCTCCTTAGCCGACAAATTACAGAATCTGCCAGCATGGTAGCGCACCATAATTCCGAAATCTGAGAGTGAACCTTACAGCACCACCAATTCTGTAGACAAAACCAACGTGAACTTCCGCGCAGGCTCACAACAGCAGTGAAATAGCTTCACAAGAAGCCCTTAACTTCCAGAAATCGTTACACTCAAATGAGCAAACCACGATATTTAAGCCAATTCTGACATGTTTTGACAGGTTAACAAGTTGCACTAATATCTGATGGGTTTAAAGTCCGTCTTGTGCCTTGCAAACCGCATAAACATGGTAATTGTAAAATCAGCATTTGCTTTTAGTGTAACGATTTCTGGAAGTTAAGGGAAGCTCAAAACACGCAGAGCTTACACATCGCCCTAGTTAGGAGCCAGCTCATCATGTCCTAACGCTTCGAGCTGGATGAGCACGCTCCCACCAAGCAAATGCCTCAAAGCTTTTTGGTAAGTCATACTCCTTGGAGTCATCATAAGCCGATACTCGGTGTGACCACTGGCATAATAAAGTATTAACAATCACTAGCATTAAGCTGCGGCAGCTTCTTTCTCTAACTGCTCCAGACTATGGTAAATCAAAACAGCACAGGAATCATCGCTTGGAGTTACAAACAGCTTACGTGATTTAACAATATTTTTAATAAAAGGCTCAAACTGATCATTTGCCCATTGGCGGCGATCGCTATTATAAGAACCAGAACCGTACATATCACGCAAGAAATCAATATTTATAAGATTCTTCAAATCTTCCATAAAAACATTCATTTCTTTTTCAGTGAGCAGATAGTCTGAAGCAAGATCGGCCATAGCATCATTGCATAGCCCCAGCATTTCTTCACTATCATCTGGAGTAATTGCGTCAGCAATAGCCTTAGTAGCAGCACCGGCTGCCGAACCACCAGCCAGAGCACCAACAATGCCGCCAACTATGCCCCCCACAGCAGTTCCAACTAATGGAACAGCAGAGCCAAGAGCTGCTCCTGCCGCTGCTCCTGCCATCCATCCACCGGTACCACCCGCAACAGAGGCTGCGTTAACAGTTAAATTTTTGCCCAGCTGTTTCCACGAAGCAGTTCCTGAAATAGCTGCACGATAAAAATCAGGTGCAGTTAAAACAGCAGTTGTTACAACTCCGGTGATTACATTAGAGCGCAATAGTTTAGAGACATGATTTACAGCCGCTGCGCCATAAACAGCACGGCCTACTGAATATTCAGCTAACTTTTCAATAGCAGCCTTACCAATCTGCGTTTTATACAAACCATGAACCATATAGCGGCTTGCCACTTTTCCCACATGGCTTGCAGAAGAGCGCAATAACTGCTGGGAGGTAACAGAGATTACAAGAGTGCCCATTCCAGTAACCAATGACTGCTTTAAGGCATCCTTAAAAGCGTCCTCAATACTTTTACCCGACCACGTTGCATAAGCCAAACTGGCGACAAAGCTAAGACCAAAAGCACAGCCACAACATACAGCACTGTTTTTAACATCGAACCAAATTGAATCAATGTTACCTGCTTTAGCAATATTCTGTGCTTGTTGGTAAGTAACGCTGCCTTCTTGCACCAAATCATCGACCTTATTACCTTAACTTCCAGTAAGGTTGACACTCAGTTGTAGCTTTGATTGAGAAAAGGTCATATTTATGCGGTTTTATTGCTTGATTTGAGAGCCTAAACTAAGTGTCAACAGTACCACTTGAATTAAAGGCAAAAGACACTCGTCTTTAGCATTAAAACCTCATAAATATCGCATTCTTAGAAAATGAGTGTCAAAGTAGCAAGAAGTTAAGGGACTAAGGGTCAAAATCTCTGGAAGTTAAGGTATTAAGATCTGTTATAACATTACCGTTTTGGTCCTTAACCTGCCCGAGACGAGCCTTTTCGCGCAAGAGGGCACGGACTTCATCCCCTTGTCCCTTGGGAACTTCGATTTTCATGCCGCCGTAGCGATATTCACCTTGTGTATTGAATAGTGAATTTACTGTATCATGCGGTGTTTTACAATATTTAACCTGAATCGAAACACCGTTTACGACACGATCTGGACCATTTAATGAATTGTCCAAACCAGTTTTATCAACGGAACGTCCATGCAAAACATCATTTAAGGCATTAGCATCTTCTGCGGCAAATCCGTGTCCTTGCATCGTGCGATATTTGTCATGTTGGCTATATCGCTCAAAATACGATACACCTTCAGCCATACCTGCCGCCTCAGCAGATCTTCTAAAAACGTGGTCTGCATCATTTAAAGTGTTAGTTGATTTTTTACTATCTCTGATTAATACACAACCGCATTTATAGCAATATCTTGCAAAAGACAAGTTTTCATAACCACACTTTGGACAAATATTGTTATAATTTAACATACTTAACCTCAAAACCTTGATTACATCATAATGCACTTTAGTCGCGGTATTTAATAAAAATATAGCCGACGGAACATAGTTTTATCAAAAAACTCATGCTCTATCGGCCATTTTGTCATCACTCTCATTCTCTTACGATCACTCTTTTGCGATCGCTAAGAACAAGTTTAGATAGCAATATTACAAATCAACTTTCGACAATTAATTGCTTAAGTAAATTTAAACAGTCAGAGCAAAACTCGATCGAAATGCAAGTTAATTTTTAGTAGTTACTAAGCTACGCGAAGAGGTATTGCCGACACGAATTAAGCGATCCATCTCGTCTAAGCCTTCTTCCAAGCTCTTAGCAAATAATTCAAATTTGTGGTCAAATTTGAATTTAGGATTGTTAGGGTCCTCATTCGGATCAAACAACGGGATGTAGCGCATTAAGATATTATTATAATATACTAGAGCATCTAAACCACCAGCAGTGACTTCGCCATCATTATTACAATAAATATCAAACATTCGCTTCAAACTATCGCGTGTACGATTAATAAGGTCGGTATAATCAGACAGTTGAGCGCAACAATTTTTAATGGAGGCAATCACTTTATTTGCTTTCTCAACCTTCTCTTCAACTTCGTAATAAGCGTCACGGGCTTGATCTAAGGCCTCTTCGGCTTTGGAAGATAAGACAAAACCTCCGATCAAAAGGGCTGGTCCTAAAAATATACCGCCTAATACCGCAGCACCACCCATTACGCCAAGACCACCAGCAGCCAGTGCTCCGCCGCCAAACCACGATAACAAAGCCGATGAGAATGCCGCTCCTGTAAGGGAACCAATTGCCGTACCAGTAGTGGCAGTACCAAATAAGACAACTCCACCAAGAGCTAATGCACAGCTAGCCGCACCTGCTCCCAGCGATCCAGCCATAGAGGTAAAAACATCAGCTATAGATGCGGATGAGCCATAGACAGAGATCGAAACCTTATTAAATTTTTTGGACTTATCATCCATCATATCGTTTTCGATATCTTGTTTACGTCTCTGCTCTACTTTAACACATAATTCGTTTAGGTCTCTCTTGGCTTGACCAAGCTTAGTTAACTCCCTTTTCAGGAGTTCTTGAGCCTGCTTGCCATCATGTTCGGCTTGATCAGCTAAGCGTTTAGCATCACGTTGATAGCTTTGAGCACGATCAAGTTTATCTTTGGCTTCAATTCCTTTGGCTACACCCGTAGCACCAGCTGCTAAAGCAGCAGCACCAATCAAAATCGGAATAAATGGTAAAGGCATGAGTGATTCCTCTTAGTTAGAAACACTGCTTAACTTGTAATAAGATAAGTAGCAACAGGAATTATGATAATTTATCTTAGCTTATTGCGCTCGGTAAAGAACGAAATATCATAACTGAGTTTAATAAAATATCTTTCGTTAAAGGTGGTTATATTAAATTTTTATATAACGACAGTTAACACTAAGATCCGAGCGCACGGCATTGCTATTTAATACGATGTTTCATTGAACCTAAATGTTCTTTAAATTTCATTAAGAACTCAATTTGACGAATGGAGTTGCTATTAATAGCTGACAAAGATTGACCTTTTTGCTTGATAGTTTGCTGACCTTTTGCTTTTGAGTTCAGCACAGCGGCCCTCAATGGTACCTCAAACAATTCATCAAAATTAACTGTGTCACTGCTAGGTTGAAACTTATTCATCGATTTAAGCTGACCGCACAAATCATTGTATTGATCAACCAAATACAACCAACCTTCAGCCTTATCTCCGGTCTGCTTATTAAGTTTGGTCTTAGCTTCAATCTTGCTACTCTCATATACAGCAAGTTGTGAAACCAGCTTACTTGGAGCAAATGTATCTAAGTATTCGATAGTGCCACGCTGATTTAAAGCCATTTGCTTCTTTTCAGGCGAAACATCACTATCACTAATCACGGATTGGATCTCTCCCCAAGAAGGATAAAGCTTGTTTTGATTGAGCTTGGTAAGCATGAAGGTCTCAATCTGATGGAAGGAGTAGCCCTTAAGCGCAGCTATCATTTCATCGACCTTGGACTGTAACTTGTCAATCCGCTTTATTGGATCCAGCCCATCATTTTCCTGCTGCTGAACTGGTGCATCGTTTACTTGCGGTTGTGTCGATGCATCGTTGTTATTCTGCTTCTGTAGTGATGCGCCACAATAAGAGCAAAACTTAGCAAAATCAGGAAGAGATTGACCACACTTAGGACAAATCATAACCAACTCCAAATGACTACTAAAACTTAAAGCCACAACCATGGCAGAAAGCAGCTTCAAACGAGACTAAGGTGCCACATTGAGGGCAGAGCTTACCTGAACCATCCTGCATAGCATGGCAAAACCGGTTAGTGTCAAGGGACTTTGGACAAAACTTTTAATATTTTATGAAGCGACAGCCGACATTGATATTACCAAGT
>CALXXU010000101.1 GCA_944392765.1 uncultured Anaerobiospirillum sp. | reverse complement strand
GGGACTCAAATCATAGTCATCGATAGCAAACCAAATATCAAGGTGCGTACTGGTATGGTCGCTGACCGCACAGCTCGTTTTTTTTTTTGGAGAGCCGCATGGAAATTAAGCACTTAGTGGATCAAGCCACGATTGAGACTGTAATCGACGGTAATCGCGCCTATGTCACTTATGAGATTTACGACGGCTGTCTGGATGTGCGTAAGACCTTAGTGCCACCGCCTTTAGCCGGTCAAGGTCTTGCCGCCAAGCTTGTCAAATGCGCCTACGATTACGCCCAAGAGCAAGGCCTCAAGTGCATCGCCACTTGCTCCTACGCAGTCAAGTGGCTCGAGCGTCACCCTGAGTACCAAGGCAGCGCCAGCAGCGATTACGTTGAAGGCAGCTGCGCTGTCGGCAAGCACCAAGCTTAAAGCTAAGCCCTAAACCTCAGATTAATAAGCCACCGCCCTCGGCAAGGAGAGCGGTGGCTTTGTTATTGCGGCTGAGCTTAGCCTGGGCTAGCGCTGCTTGGGCTAAGACTTGGCCGGGCGCTGCACGATCTTGGCCCCGGCTGGGACGTCGTCGGTGACCCAAACGTTACCGCCGATAACCGCGCCCTTGCCGATCGTGATGCGGCCTAAAACCGTGGCATTAGCGTAAACCACCACATCATCCTCTAAGATCGGGTGACGCGGGACATTGAGCACGGCGCCACTTTCATCAGTTGGGATGCTCTTGGCGCCCAAGGTGACGCCTTGGTAGAGCTTGACGTTGTTGCCGATAATGCAGGTCTCGCCGATAACCACACCAGTACCGTGGTCGATCGAGAACGAATCGCCAATGCGCGCACCAGGGTGAATATCAATACCGGTCTCGGAGTGGGCCATCTCGGTGATAGTGCGCGGCAGAAGCGGTACACCGAGCTTTAACAGCTGGTGGGCAATACGATAATTGCCAATCGCGCGAATGCCCGGATAGCAGCAAATAACCTCGCCAAAGCAGGTCGCCGCCGGGTCGCCATTAAAGGCGGCACGCACGTCTAAAGCGAGCTTGGTGCGGATTTCCTCTAAGGACTCGATGTACTCCAGCGCCATTTGCGCGGCGATGTCCTTGACCTCTTCGTTGCAGCACAGGCATTGCTGGCCTTGGATGTGATCCTCACTGCTCTCGCCCTTGAGGGCCGCCACCAAGTCTTGCATCTGCGCTGAGACTTCCTCAGACGAGCAAGCCTTGGCATTAGGATTAGGGGCGCTCACGCGCAAGGTGCCCATTTGCTCGGAGCTGACGGTGGTACGGGCATGGAACTCATTGTCCGCGCTTTGAAAGCACAGCGCCGCTGAGATCTGATCGATCAAGAGCTCGTAGAGACGCTCAACCTCCACGCCCATGTGATAGCGCACGGTGTGACGATTGAGCTTATGTGCGCCAAAATAGCCTGGGAACAAGATCGCGCGCGAGCTTTTGACAATCTCACTGATGGCACGTCCCGAAGGCAGCGGGTTGCCTTCTAAATGTTGGTGAAACAGACCACGCAGCGAGTCCTCTGCGGCCAGATTGTTAACGATTTGCACCAAACGCTGGTTGTTGTCTAAGACCATCGACTTCTCCTTTTTCTGCGTGAACCGCACATATAAGGCTACCACACGCGTCAAGGATCGCGCCTTTATTTTGGTGCGTCCTGGAGCGCTGTTGCGCATTTGGCGCAAGCGCGCTGCGCCCTCCTGAGCTCTGTGCTAGGCTAAATCTGCACGTTTGATGCATTAAGTTAAATTTGAGGAGACTTGTGCCCAAAAATATTGAGGGCCGATGTCACGTTTTCTTTTTGTCCTTGCCAGAGGTTTTTGCTATGTCCCGCATTGCGCACACTGTACTTGAGCTGATTGGCCACACCCCATTAGTCGAAATCAATACCATTACGGCCCAGGATGGCGCACAGGCGAAAATCCTGGCCAAACTGGAGTACTTCAATCCGGGCGGTTCGATCAAAGATCGCGCAGCACTGAATATGGTAGAAGCGGCCGAAAAGCAAGGCCTGCTGCTGCCAGGTGCCACTATTATTGAGCCGACCAGCGGCAATACCGGCGTAGGCTTGGCCTTGGTCGCAGCGGTCAAGGGCTACCAGCTCATTTTGACTATGCCAGAGACGATGAGCTTAGAGCGTCGCCTCTTATTGCAGGCCCGTGGCGCTAAACTTGTGCTCACCCCTGGTGCTGAGGGCATGTCCGGCGCCATCGCTAAGGCCAAGGAGCTGTGCGCCAGCATTCCGGGCTCCCTCATCTTGCAACAATTTGATAACCCAGCTAATCCTGAGGCCCACACCAAGAGCACGGCTTTAGAGATTTGGGACGATACCGACGGTAAGGTGGATGCGGTGGTCGCCGGAGTCGGCACCGGCGGCACGATTACGGGCCTAGCGGATGTTTTAAAGCAAAAGAATCCTGCCATCAAGATGGTCGCGGTCGAACCGGCCAACTCCCCGGTTTTAAGCGGCGGCAAAGCAGGTCCGCACAAGCTCCAAGGCATTGGCGCAGGCTTTGTGCCTAAGAACTTCAAGCGTGAGCTGGTCGATGAGATCATCACGGTTGCCAATGAAGACGCCATGGACACGGCGCGCCGCCTCGCGACCAAGGAAGGTGTCTTAGTGGGCATTTCCTCCGGTGCGGCGATGTTTGCCGCCATCGAGCTGGGCAAGCGCCCTGAGTTCAAGGGCAAGACTATCGTGGTAATTTTGCCTGACACCGGCGAGCGCTACCTCTCCACTGAGCTGTTCAACCCTCAGAACTAAGCCAAAGAGCGCCTCGGGCCAAGGAGCTCCCCAGCGTTTGAGTGACACGCGCGCTCAGTGAGCAAGCCGCTTTAGTGACTAAAGCGGCTTGTTTGCATTTGGCCTGATCTTTGCGCTATGTGAACTTAGCACCAGCCCTTGAGTCTAAACGTGCAAGGACTGTGAAAGAAACCGTGAGACCTTGCAATAGCGTGGAGCAAGTATGGCACACATTCGGCAAATTCTGGCAAATCTCAGCATCAGCGCCTCGGAGTTCAAGAAGAATCCGAAAAGCGTTATCAAGGCTGTCAAGAGTGAGCCCATTGCGGTGATCATCAATGACAAGCCCGCCTTTTATTGCGTGCCTGCGGACATCTTGGAGTCGCTCTACTCCAAGTTCTATGAGATGAATGAGATCCAAAATATCCAAGATTTGGATCAAGCTGACAACGTCGGAACCACGACCGACGATGACAGCAGCTTTGGTGTGCGCGATATCTTCCAGACAGTCGAAGACGAGCAAAACAGCAAGCTGATGCATCCAGCAAGTGATGACTTTGTGGATCCACTCAGCAACCACATTGCCGACCCTTTAGACGAAGAGGTAGCCAATCAATTAAGCTACAGCCTGCGCCCTAATGCCAAGAATGGCGGCAAGCACAAAGGCAATGATACCCTGAGCGACGACTTAGCCTTTGAACCCGAGCTTGACGACTTAAGCCACCACGAGCTTGACCCTGACCCGGTCGCCTTTGATGAGCCTAAGTTTGACGATCTCGACGCGCTCGCGCTGACGGCAAGCGCCGACGATCTCATCACCAATCCTGACGCTTTGGCCTGTAGCTGCGCTGCAGAGCCTATCAGCAGCGCTCAGGGCAGCATCTCTACCGAGAACGGTTTTACCCTGCCTACTAAAACTGAGCGCACGGTAACAAAGGCTGAGCGCAGCGTTACCAAGGCTGAGCGCAGCGAGCCGAAGGCCAGCAAGCCACGCAAGAAGGCTAAAAGCACTGCTACCCCGAAGAAAGCTCAGCCTGCGGCAGTAGAGACGTCAGCCCCAGCCGCAGACACGCCAATAGCACCTGCTGCACCGCAAGCGCCTGCTGCGCTGATAACGCCAGCTGTGCCTGAGACAGTGGATCCGATGGCGACAGCCACCCCGCAAGAGCAGGAATTAGAAGAGCGTGCCGCTATCAGCGAAGCGATCAACGATGTGAGTCAGCAAATTGCCGATAATAATCGCGGCATTCGCCGCTTAGTCAGTGGCCCGCACTCCTTTACCTTAGAGCACGTGGCTAAGACCTACAGCCCATACGCGCAAAAGAAGATTCAGGCCAAGCTCAAAAAAAATAAGGGCAAGAAGAACGGCAATAAGCAATAAGCTCAGACTCAGGCTAGGAGCGCCTAGCCTAGTGCATGCCCCAAAAAACAAAGGCCCACTTGTGGGCCATTTTTTTGTTCTTAATTTTGGGCAAAAAAAAAATCGCCCTGAGGCGATCTTCTTCAAGCATCTGGCGGAAAGGGGGGGATTCGAACCCCCGATACCCGAAAGGGGTATGCCGCATTTCGAGTGCGGTGCATTCAACCGCTCTGCCACCTTTCCGCGATGTCGTGGCGCCCATTATATGGACTTTTACGTAAGACGCAAGCGCTAAATTAACTTTTTTTGTAGCACCGAGCGACTTTGCGATATTTATCGCAACGGTCAGCCCTTGCATAAACTAAGGGACAAGCCCCCAGATAGGATAATACCTCTTAATGCGCCCGCACCCACTGAGCCTGCGCTCTGTCAAATAAGCGCTCGCAGATCCTCAACTTGGAGCTACGCCCGCAACAGCGCGCACCTAAACTAATGGACACGCCCCCAGATAGGATGGTACCCCTTAGTCATGCGCCTGCTGAGCGCTGGTCTCGCTTGGTTGAGACCTGCCTTCAGCACGTGCTGCATGGCTCTCAACAGCGTGTGTACACATAAACCAAGTGGCACGCCCCAGATAGGAGTGTGCCCCTTAGTAATGCGCCTGCGAGAGCTGAGCTCTACGGTTGAGCCTTGCAGTGCTCTCAGCACACGCTGCGTTGCTCTAAGCGGCGTGCGCCCACAAAACTAAGGGGCACGCCCCAGATAGGAGTGTGCCCCTCAGTAATGCGCCTCCTGAACGCTGAGCTCTACGGTTAAGCCTTGCAGTGCTCTCAGCACGCGCTGCGTTGCTCTCAGCACGCGCTGCGTTGCTCTAAGCGGCGTGTGTCCACATAAACCAAGTGGCACGCCCCAGATAGGAGTGTGCCCCT
The DNA here is from genome assembly GCA_944392765.1 of uncultured Anaerobiospirillum sp. Lineage (GTDB taxonomy): Bacteria > Pseudomonadota > Gammaproteobacteria > Enterobacterales > Succinivibrionaceae > Anaerobiospirillum. The sequence goes on along the minus strand of CALXXU010000101.1, from coordinate 9,264 downwards.
TAGTAATGCGCCTCCTGAGCGCTGAGCTCTACGGTTAAGCCTTGCAGTGCTCTCAGCACGCGCTGCGTTGCTCTAAGCGGCGTGCGCCCACAAAACTAAGGGGCACGTCCCAGATAGGAGTGTGCCCCTCAGTAATGCGCCTGCGAGAGCTGAGCTCTACGGTTGAGCCTTGCAGTGCTCTCAGCACACGCTGCGTTGCTCTAAGCGGCGTGCGCCCACAAAACTAAGGGGCACGCCCCAGATAGGAGTGTGCCCCTTAATTTTAAGTAATGCGCTTAATGCGCCCGCGCTTACTTAGCGCTTGGATCTGCTGGTTGAGACTCAGCAGTGGCGCTGTTCTCAGCTGGAGCCAAGCTCGTAGCTGGAGCAGCACTAGCAGCTGGAGCGGTGCTATCAGCAGGGGCAGCTGGAGCTGCGCTAGCGGCTGGAGCAGTGCTGTCAGCAGGTGCAGCTTGAGCAGCTGGAGCAGTGCTGCCTTGAGCCTTATCGGCAGCATCGTCCTCTTCAACCGATGTCTTGACGATGTCATCACTATTGGTGCGCACCGTGCTACCAAAGACTTGGGAGCGCATCTGAGCATTGGTTAGCTCAGTGTCGACGTTGGCACCGGCGACGATTTGAGCTAAAGCGCGCTCTTGCATCGCGACGGCGACGTAGCGGTTGGCCAGATCACGCATACCCTGTAAGAAGCCTAAGTACATCTCCGCTGAGTGAATCGAGACATGCTGACGGCCAATGATGTTAACCAGCTCCACCTGCGCCCGGTCGATATCACGGTTTAACTTCTTGGCATGCTTAACCATAGTCTCGACGTTGATGGCCGTTGGAGCCTTCGCTACCACGTGTAAGTCCGCAGCAATGGCATGCAGGCGGCTCTTGAGATCGATTAAGCTTGCTTGCATCTCGCCTTGGAAGATCGTGTGACGGTTTGCGACATGGGTCACCGCACGCTCTGCCATAAAGCGAATTGCCTTAGAAGCTTCACGCACATTGGAGAAGGTCAGATAGAAGAAGTGCTTAGCATCTACCGTCACCTTCGAGGTGTTACTTTGCGGGTCGTTTAACGCCATCGTGTAGTACTCTGAGCGCACCTTAGAGATGTCGTACTCGAGGTTCAAGGCCTTGTTAAAGGCGCGGCGCAACTTGAACTCGTTATCATTAAAGAACTCGTCCACGACGCGATCGACTACATCAATTTGAGCGTCAAAGTACACTGGGACCGAGTGCGCAATCGAGGCTAAGAGCTTCTCATTGTCATCCTTGGCCTCAATCACCATCGCGACCGTCTCAGAGGTCTTGGTCTTGGTGAAGTTGCTGCGAACGATAATCGCAACCACAATCACCATTGCCACAAAGATCGCTCCCGAGCCTAAAACTAAGAAGCATAAGATCACTAAGGCGGTGGCGGTGAAGGCGGTCATCGCCGTTAAGAACCAACCGGCAATAACTGTGATCACACCGGAAATACGGTAAACCGCACTCTCACGACTCCAAGCGCCATCGGCAAAGCTGGTACCCATTGCCACCATGAAGGTGACGTAGGTGGTCGATAAAGGCAGCTTTAAGGAAGTAGCAGAGGCAATCAGAATCGAGGCAATGACTAAGTTAACCGAAGCACGGACATAGTCAAAAGGCAGCGGAATCTCGCCCTTAACCACCTCGGCCTTGACATAGCGCGAGGCAATGAAAGCCTTGGCAAAGTCTGGAATGACATTGCGGCACGCACGCGAGACACTAAGACCAAAGCGGGTGACAACACGACCTGGGGCCGAAGCACCAAATTGCTCGTGCTCGCCTTGGGTTGAGCTCGACAGGTTGATCGAGGTCTGAATAACGCGATGGGCCTTCTTAGAGATCCAGAGCGTTACGACCATGATAAAGCCTGCAATGAGCAGCATGAAGGTTGAAGCTGCCTCTTGGCTGTTGAGAATGCCCATCGTAACGGACTCAGGGTCAGGCGAACCTAAACCACTCCAATACGTAAAGGCGTCCAAGGCGGCAAGAGGTACACCGACGAAGTTAACTAAGTCGTTACCGGCAAAGGAGAAGGCTAAGGAGAAGGTGCCCGCCAGAATGATAACGCGGAACACATTGACCTTACACAGCACCAAGATCTGACCTAAGATAGAAAGGCCGATAAACAAGATCCACAGGATCGTCGAAGTGTGGGCATCGATAAAGGCGAGATACTCAGGCTTCATGAAGGAAGCACCCTTAGCGCCCTTCATCACCAGGAAGTAAATCACAGCGGTCATCGAGAAACCGCAGAAGAGACCACCTAAATAGTGATAGCTGTTTTTAAAGCGGAAGCTAAACAGCATACGCATCACAAACTGGACGACAGCACCGGTAAAGAAGGCTACGACGACCGAGGCTAAGATACCCGAGACGATAGTAGTAGTGCGGTCGGTCTTGATGTAATCGAAGATTTCCGAGTACGACAGGCCTTCGGCGTGGAGCTTGAAGGCTACGGCAACGACCGCTGCACCCAAGAGCTCGAAAATAATGGAAACGGTGGTGGAGGTTGGCAGACCTAAGACGTTAAACACATTGATGAGAATAACGTCGGTGATCATGACCGCACAGAAGATATACATCACCTCGTGGAAGGTCAAAAGCTCCGGATGGAACATGCCTGAGCGCGCAATTTCCATCATACCCGAGGAGAAGGTGGCACCAAAGAGCACACCGAGCGATGCTACGATCAAGATAACCTTGAGCGGAGCAATTCGGCTGCCCACGGCTGAATTTAAGAAGTTGACCGCATCGTTAGACACGCCCACGAACAGGTCGATACATGCTAGCAAGAGCAAGAAGCCCACTAGCACCATGAAGATCATTTCAGTCATAAGCTACAGTGGGAATTGTCCCAAGACCAAAGCCTATTAAGAAGCCAGATCCCAAGCGCGCAACCCCATTACCGCAAACATAACAAAAGAAGCTAAGAAGCCGTAAGCATGTGTGCCCCAACTCCCTAATCAAACCACGCAAAGACTACCATGAAAAACCACATTTTGGGCATAAATAAGGCATTTTTTGTGGCGGTTGCATAATAGCAACGTAATGTTAAGCTTGGGTTAAAAACAGCAAAATATCCCATAAATATCAGCTTTTACCCACTCATCTGTCATCATAGTCCCGCCCACAGCGCTTTTAGCAGAGGAAAAGCTCAAATGGCAGTAGCTTCAGATCAAGTCCCCGAGCGCGTCATTTTTTGTTTGACTTAGCTCACTGATTTCTTTAGATTATGCCCTGACTGTAAGCCCCCCCAAAAAAGCCGCATAACTAGGCCTTTTTAGAGAGTGCTTATCTCAACGCAGTCCATCTTGCTGCAAAGCTAAGCTGCGCCGTTTTAATTTTTTAGTACCGCCCGTGAAGCTGAGATATTAAGAGCTGCTCGCTGTTGGCTCTTAATCGTTGCGGTGCCAGGACGATAGTCCTCTGCTAGGTTCTGGCTCGAGCATCCTGACCGCACCCATTTGGTTGGTTAAGTGCGTGGGGACAGCTTAAGAGGTGTAAGTGAGAGCAGGCTTGCCTGGAACTACCATGCTCTGGTAAGAGGCCTTAGGCCTTACAAGTTTTCTTTTTGTGTGTCGGCCGTGCCCAGCGGTAGCTGTTAATCAGCTCTTACCGCCGGGCGCGGCCGCATGCTTGCAAGCCTCTTACTGCCTCAGCCCAACTTCAGGCGCACGCGGCGGCACTGTGCCACAGGCCACATCGGTGGCCGATGCCACAGGAGACCGATATGATTACAGCTTGCCAACTCTACGACGACAACAGCCTCTCCTTAGTCAATGTGACGGCAGGAGACGCCCTACCTGCAGATGTCATTTGGCTTGATGTTAATCAACCCACGCAAGAGGAAAGCGATTGGCTCGAGAAGCTCTTCGTGGAAGACGTCCCTGACGAAGACGAGATGGACGACTTAGAGTCCTCGTCGCGTTTTAGAATCGGCGCTGACGGCGTGCACATCCTGTCCTTATTCCCGCAGCGTTTAGCCAACGACACGCGTGGCGTCAATATGTCCTTTATTATGCGCAAGAACCTGCTCATCTCCTTTAGAGAGGATGATGTCTCGATCGTGCGTTTGCTGCGCTATCACATTCGCTTTGGCAAGGCTGACATACGCTCCGCGCTCGATATCTTGCTGCGCCTGCAAGAGCTCAAGGTCGATCAGCTCGCCGACTTAATTGAGGACGCTTACGGCGTGCTCGATGAAACGGCCGATCAGATCTTAGATGACGACAGCGTTGAGGACACCTTACGCGAGCTGGTACGCCAAGAGGAATTAAACGGTCAAATCCTGCAGGCCCTGTATGATACGCGCCGCGCGCTGCGCTTTATCAACAAGTCCTTTGAGACGACCTTAGACGACAAGCAAGAGCGCGTGCTCGAGGAAGTGCTCAACGATATTGAGTCCATTTTGCCGCACACCCAGTTCCTGGCCAACAAGATCAACTTCCAGCTTGAGGCCTCGATGGGCTACACCAACCACAAGCAAAACAAGATCATCAAGATCTTCTCGGTTGCGGCGGTCGTGTTCATGCCACCAACCTGGATCGCCAGCCTCTACGGTATGAACTTCGACTTTATGCCAGAGCTCAGCTGGAAGTACGGCTATCCGCTCTCGATTGGTCTGATGGCCCTATCGGCCACTATGACCTACCTTTTCTTCCGCAAGAAAGGCTGGCTCTAGCCATTATTGCCACATCCCCTAAGTGACCTTAGCCCTTACCTGCAGTGACCTTTGCCCTGAGCGGCTCTCCCACGGTGGTCAGAGCAGCTCTGCCTCGTACAGGCAACAGCCTGGCCCCCAAGCGGCCCTACCCCATGGTGGCCCGAGCGGCTCTACTCCAGCTCTGAGCCGATAAAGGCTCTTACGCTCAGGGAACAGGGCTGACTTAAGCACTCTAAGCGCTTTGCCATAATGGCGATCAATTTGCCCCAAAAAGAACCAGACGGTCGCGCGCTCCGAGCCTAGGACAGGCGGGCCACCCTTGCCACAAATTGCGTTCTTTGCCGGATCAGTGCACCTTTTTCTCAGATCTTGATCTTCAAGAAAGTCCGAAATAGGCCGATAATCAAGGATGCAAGCGTACTTGGTGCGATCTGGCGTGCTATTTGATTAGCTAGGTGGCTGCATCTAGCTCTAAGCTTGATCTTTAGGGGCCAAGTCCGGCTTTTACCTAAGCTTTGGGCTAAAGATCACGCAACTAAAGCCGATAAATCTGGTAGAAACGCCGTGCGTTTTGCGTACTTGCTTGGGTCACCTGAGCAAGAGAGTGTGCCATTAGGCTTTATGCCTGACTTACGTGCGAATATTTAGGAGTGCAATATGGCATCGATGATTACTTCCGCCGGTTCTGCTTCCGGCATGGACTTTGAGTCCATTATCTCCGCGATGGTTGAGGCCAAGTCTGCCTCGATATCCAACACTACTACTACCCGTAAAGCTGAGACTGAGCTTGAGCTCTCGGGTGTTGGTAAATTAAAGAGCGCCTTAAAGACCTTCCAAGAGGCGATTGAGGCTTTAACCGAGGGCACGGGCTTTAACGAGCGTAAGGTCACCACTGACTTAACCGAAGAGAACCAGTACTTCACCGTTACCACCAACGATGATGCAGCTAACGGTAACTACAATATCTCGGTTGAAAAGTTAGCTCAGACTGAGAAGATCGCCCAGACCTTCTCGACTGGTACAACCTTCACTGCTGGTACCTTAAAGTTCACTGTTCCTGGTGTTAAGGACGAGAACGGCAATTGGACCAAGGACGAACACGGTGTTGAGATCAAAGAGCGTACCTTTGAGATCAAAGTTGAAGATGGTGAAACCTTAGAGTCGCTGCGCCGTAAGATCAACAATAACGACTACGGTGTCACTGCCACTATCCTCAATACCTCGAACGGCCAAAAGCTGGTTTTAGATAGTGGTTACTCGGGCGACAACTCTACCTTCAAGATTGAAGGCACGGGCGGTATGTCTAGCTTCAGCTATGACTCGACTGCCACCAGTGCTGCCAATGATACAAATGGCGCTTGGACGGTCAGCCAGAAGGCTCAAAGTGCTGTCATCAAGGTTGATGGCGAAGAGATGAAGTCCGACACCAATGAGTTTGACAACGCCATTTCGGGCTTAACCATTACCGCCAACAAGGTCTCAGCTAAGGACGGTGGTGCCAGCGTCACCAACAGTGTTGCCATCACCGCAGACAATGACAAAGTTACTGAGAAGATGCAGAACTTCGTCAATGCCTACAACACCTTGATGAGCACGATGGATGACCTGTACAAGCACAACACCTACACCGATGGTGAGAATAACTACGACGGTGGTGAGCTTGCTGGTGACAATATGTTGCGCAGTCTGCAAAATCAGCTGCAAAACATGATGTCCTCGATGGGTAATGGCGCCAACGGTATGAATATCTACTCCATGGGCTTTGAGCTGGAGTCGGATGGCACTATTTCCCTGGACAAGACTGAGTTCAAGGAAGGCTTAACCGATAATTTCAACGCCCTGGTTAATATGTTAACCGGCGACGACGGTCTGCTCACCCGCTTTGACGAAACTGTTGAGGAGTACACCAAGAGCGCAGGTATCTTAGACAAGCGTTCTGAGACTCTGAATATGGAAGTCGATCGCTACGAAGAGGAAGAGAACGAGAACGCCCTCTACCTCGAAGAGTACGAAGAGAACTTACGTCAGCGTTACGCTAAGCTCGATACCACGATCGCAAACTACAATAACTCCCTGAGCTATCTGCAATCTGCTCTGATGTAGGCGCAGGCAGCTCCGCTCTTAAGCTAAGGCCGAAATAGCCTTAACTCGGGCACTTAAGTCCTAGGCTTAACCCAAGGCTTAAGCTGCCGGTTTGAGCGCCCCGTAGTGGAGCTATCAAGGCTTGAGCCTAAGGGCTCTAGCACTACTATTCGCACTGAAGGGAGGCCCAGCCTCCCTTTTGTTTTGCCCGCCTCAACAAGCTCCCACCAAACACCTGATCAGCGGCACTCTTTCCTGAACACCCTACTTCTTTTATCCTCCTACGCTTGGGAGGGAATTTTGTTGCTGTGGGGGTTAACGCGCACAAATGATTGCGGGCTTGTTCCTTATTAAGCTGAGTGTATCCCTTACGCACCATAGTCCATACTGTCCAAACTCCAAGAATGCCCTATGTTACCTGACCCGATCTGAGCTCCCAAGAAAATCGACAGCTCTGGTGCCAAATGTGCGTCAGCTGACGCGCGCTCTGCTTTGTTCTTTTCTTTTTTTTTTTGCAGGCAATAAAAAACCTGCTTGCCTGGTGCGTCCCGATACGCGCTCAAACAAGCAGGTTTTGCGGTCAATGACCGATGACCTTAACTAGGTTCGAGGTTTTGTGCTCTGACCTAGATTTTAGGTATTAGAGGGAGTCGGCAGAGCCTAACTCCTTGAAGGCCTCGATTACACGCTCGACCATGGTCTCCTGGCCCTTACGTAACCAGACACGTGGATCGTAGTACTTCTTGTTAGGAGCATCTGGACCAGTTGGGTTGCCTAACTGACCTTGTAAGTAGTCACGGTTGGCCTCGTAGTAGTCCTTGATACCGCGCCAGCAAGCCCATTGAGTATCGGTATCGATGTTCATCTTGATAACACCGTAAGATACCGACTCAGCGATTTCTTCCTTGCTCGAGCCCGAACCACCGTGGAATACTAAGTTCAGAGGCTTGTCAGCAGCTAAACCAAACTTCTCCTTGACGTACTTCTGGCTGTCACGCAGGATGGTTGGCTTGAGCTTTACGTTGCCTGGCTTGTAAACGCCGTGGACGTTACCGAAGGAAGCAGCGATAGTAAAGTTAGGCGAAATCTTGCTTAACTGCTCGTAAGCGTATGCTACGTCCTCTGGCTGAGTGTATAAAGCGGACTCGTCCTTGCCGGAGTTGTCAACACCGTCTTCCTCACCACCGGTGCAGCCTAACTCGAGCTCTAAGGTCATGCCCATCTTGGACATACGCTCTAAGTACTTGCAGCACAGAGCAACGTTGTCGTGTAAGGACTCCTCGGAGAGGTCTAACATGTGCGACGAGAACAGAGGCTTGCCGTTCTTAGCAAAGTAGTCCTCACCGTAATCTAATAAACCGTCAACCCATGGGAGCAGCTTCTTAGCGCAGTGGTCAGTGTGTAAAACAACTGGAACACCGTACTCCTTGGCTACGTTGTGAACGTGTAAAGCGCCCGAGATAGCACCTAAGATGGAGTTACCCTGTGGACGATCCTGCTTTAAGCCCTTGCCGGAGATAAAGGCAGCACCACCGTTTGAGAACTGAACGATAACAGCCGAACGAGCCTTAGCAGCAGCCTCTAATACGGCGTTGATCGAATCAGTGCCAACGCAGTTGACAGCAGGGAAGGCGTAGCCATTCTCCTTAGCAACAGCAAACAGCTTTTGAACGTCTTCGCCAACCAACACACCTGGCTTTACAACATCTAAAATCTTAGTCATGGACTGTATCCTTTGAAAAGAAAAGGCGCTCGTCAGAACGCTGTTCAATTATAACCGAATTTTCCGCCCCATCGGTGGACACCACGGGTCTCAAAGCGTTAGCCCGTCACAAAAATCCAAAAGAAATGGCGCAATCAAGCCGTTTGATCCGCCCTTATGCCCCAAAAGTTATCATTAGGCAACGCACGCCCTAAGGCACGCTCAAAAGTCTCAAGCAAAGCCTCATAAACATCCCCTCATTAACTTTTGTGGGCTAAAGGCACACAAAGCACGGTGTTGCCCCCTTTCCAGTAAGCTCAGGAGCGTGAGCTCCACTCACTGCGTGTGGCAACCTCAGCACTTAACTCAGCTTGAGACAGTAAACCGGGCTTGAGGACTGGGCGGCGCGGCCACTGCGATAGCACGGTACCGGGCGGCCGCGCCCATGGGGGCGGGTGGGTGGGCCACACAATTGAAGCTCACAGCACAGCTTGCCCCTGCATTCGGGTACTAAGAGGCCACCGTGGAGCCAGCGTCCTGCTCGTGGCAAGCTAAGCGCCTAACTCAGCTTGAGCCAGTAAGCCTCTTTTGAGAGTTGAGCGGCCCCTGCGGCCGCTCGCGGCATGTTGGGGCAAACAAAAACCGCCATCCCAAGCCGCCTTACGGCGGCTCAGAATGACGGTTCTTATCGCGTGAGCTTACGCTCCGCTTGAGCTTAGTTCAGCTTGCTCTTATTCAGCAGCGCGCTTCTCTAAGATCTCAACTGCTGGTAACTTCTTGCCCTCTAAGAACTCTAAGAAAG
>CALXXU010000100.1 GCA_944392765.1 uncultured Anaerobiospirillum sp. | reverse complement strand
CGGCCCACGCCGCCGAAACCGCGCCCGGTCCTGCACGCACGCCTAATTCGAGCAGGATCAGGTAGAACCAGACCACACGGTCAGCCAGCACCGTCCCAACTGACCGTACAACCAAAGCAGAGGTAAATATGCCACGCATACCGTTAAACCCGCGCGACGCTTTAAGCGACCCTCCTTATTGCTTAGAGGATCCAAACAGCTTATCTGAAGCTGAACTGGAGTTGTTAGACGCCGAAAGCGACGAGCTGCAACAAGGCATCAGCCCAAAGCCTGCCCAAGCCCCGGAACCATCTCCTGAGCTCAAGCGGCTGTTGCAAGGCGACACGCCTCAGCAGATGCTGCCCCCAGACCTGCAGGTGCCAACCTCAGGCCAGCAGGAGCTGTCCCCAGGCCAACCGGTGCAAGCCCCGGAGCCTCAACCAGCCCCTGCGCCTCAACCAGCACCTGCGTCTCAGCCGGTGCCAGCACCTCAACCGATGCCGTACCCTGAGTACCAGCAGGCTTCGTCCCCAGCACCTCAACCGGTGCCGTACCCTGAGTACCAGCAGGCTTCGTCCCCAGCGCCTCAACTGATGCCCGCCCCAGAGCTTCAGGAAGTGCCGTTACCCGGTCCCGATGACTGCAAGCTCAACGATGTCTTAGCGGCCCGCCGCCGCTTAGTCAAGCGCACCACGACCGAAGAAGTCAGCATGTGGGCTGAGGAATTTACCTTGGGCGACCCGGAAAGTGACGCCCGCCGCGCCCGTCATTGCCCGCCGCTGAGCGACCTTGACCTCTCGGCCACCGACCTCGACCCACGCCAGGAGCGCGCGATCTTAAACGCACTTGATCTCGCCGCCGAGAACCAGTCAGACGAGCCTGGTCCTAAGAACCAAGCAGCGCAGCAAGCTGACCTAGCCCACTCTTCTGGGCCAAGCGATGAGGCTAGTGAGCAGGAGCTTAAGTTAAACGGCGACCAGGTCCTGGCCCGTCAAGCCCGCGCGGCCGCCTTAGAGGACTTAAGCCTGAGCAAGACCTTGGGCTTAAAGCGCAGTGAGGTCATGTTAAATGGCCTGCGCTCGCACTTAACTTGGGTGCTCTTTAGCTTTGGTTCCTTGGCGCTGTCCTTTTTCTGCCTGGCGGCCCTGATCGCCCAAAGCAGTCGCCCTGCGCTGCAACCCTACGTCGTGACGGTCGATCGCCAAGGCGTGGTCTTAAATCGCGGTCCATTAACCCCGGCCTCAGAGGCGCTCACGCCCGCCTTAGTCGCCGCCGAGCTTTCGGAGTTTGTGCGCAACGTGCGCATGGTAACGCCTGACAAGACGCTCCAGCGTGAGCTCATGACCAAGGCCTACGCTTTAGTGGCGCCCAATTCCAAGGTCTTCTTTGACCTGGATGCCTACTTCAACGCCCATAACCCCTTAAGCAATAAGGCACCTTACGCCGTCACTGTGGACATTCTCAATGTCATCGCCACCGGTGAGCACACTGTGCAAATCGATTGGCGCGAGCAAAGCCACGCGGGCGCAGCCGACACCATGGTCAGCGCTCCTGAGGCGGGCTATGAGCGCACTATGCGCGCCTTGGTGTCCTTTGAACAGGACAGCGCGCTCACCCAAGGCACGGCCGAAGGCTCAGAGCGCCTGCTTTTACTCAACCCCTTAGGTCTCATCGTCACCGAGTTTGTGGTCTCGGACGTTATGGCCTAAGCCCCACTCAGGCGCTGCTCGTCAGCGCCTTACCAGGAGATTTTCTTACTATGAACCGAACTTTCTGTACCCTCGCTACCGCGCTGCTCCTCTTGCAATTAGGTCCTAGCGCCCAGGCCGATGCGGCCTTAGACCAACTGCTCGCCTTAAGCCCCGATCAAGCGGCGCGCCAAGTGCTCACGCCGCAAGAGCGCGCCGTGCTGCGGGCTTTAGAGCAAAGCAATCAACGCGGCAACAAGGGGACAAGCACCAAGCCGGTGGTAACCGGACCTAACGAAGTGCGCTTTATCTACGGCGCCTCGCGCCCGATGGTGGTGTGCTCACTGTTGCACGTGTGCGACATCGCCTTGGAGCCAGGCGAAAACGTCCTTGACCTCAAGATCGGCGACGGCGCGCGCTGGCTCATCGAGCGCTCGGTCAGTGGTCACGAGGGCGCCATTGTCGAGCACATCGCCTTAAAGCCTACCGACATCGGTCTTAATACCAATCTGCGTATCTACACCGACAAGCGCACCTACTACCTGGATCTGAAATCGACTGCCGCCGAGTTCATGCCTCAGGTGTCCTTTATCTACCCCGAGGCCACGTTAGAGCGCTACCACAGCCTCAAAGCTGAACTCACCCGCGCCCAGCAAGCCCGTGCCTTTCAGGGGGCTCCCAGAACAGGTGCGGGCGGTGGCGCCTTGCTCTTGGAGCAGCTCAATTTCAACTACGAGCTCTCAGGCGATGAGGCGCTCTATCCGTTGCGTGTCTTCAATGACGGACGCCAGACCTTTATCCAGATGCCGACCAAGCTGATGGCCACCGGCGCGCGCCTCCCAGCCCTCGTCATGGTCAACGAAGGCGGCAATGCCATGGGCTCAGGTGCCGATACCGGCATGGGCCTGATCAACTACCGCGTGGTCGGCACCAGCTTTGTCATTGACGGCCTGCCCCCACACCTGCGCCTGCTCTTAGGCAGCAGTGCCGATCGCTCGGCCTTGCGCGCTGATATCGAACTGGTAGCTCAAGAACATTAATAGGAGGTTCTATGCGCACTCTGATGTTAGCCCTCATCATGTTTATGGCAGGACTGACCGGTTGTCAGTCGCTGGAGGCGATGTTAAGCCCAAGGCCTGTAACCCCGCCTATTGCCCTTGATCCCATCTACCAAGACCTGATGCCGGTCGTGGGTTCCTACTACGCCTTGGGCACGACCACCTTCTTGCCGCTAAGTCCTGAGGACTATGCCAAGGTGCAAGCTCAGCAAGAGCCGGACGACAGTGCCGCCATCACCGGTTTTAGTCCCGAGCTTACGGCCCTGACCTCGGCCTTGCGCCACAGCGGAGCTTCAAGCTGCACCAGCAGCGCCCACTGCCAGGGACTTAAGCCTATCTACATCACCACCACGATGTTAAGCCCTGATGACGCTGCCTACGTCTTGGTCGAGCTTAAGACCCCGGAGCTGACGCTCCAGCGCCTCTATGAGCGCGCCAGCTTAACCCCGCTTAGTGCCTTGAGCATTCAAGCAAGCCGCGCCCCGCTCTATGACTTAAGCCTGCTGAAAAAGCAGTCCCTGACCCCGCGTACTCTAAGCCCAGATGCCATGGGCCAAGCCACCAGCACTACCACGAAGGCTCAGACTCGGAGCAAGCACCCTAAGACTAGCAGCACCAAGCCAAAGTCGAGTACTCAGCGCAAGTATGAACCAACCCCCAAGGGCAAGACTATCGCCATCTTGACCGCTAACCAGGCAGCCACTAACAAGGCAGCCACTAACCCGACTGCCGCTAACCAGGCAGCCACTAACCCGACTGCTGCTAACCAGACAGCCGCTAACCAGGCCGCTGCGCCCAAGTCCACAGCCCCCCAAGCTGCCGCGCCTAAAGCCACAGCCTCTAAGAGCACTGTGACCCAAGCCCACGCAACTACCGCCGCACTAGGAACGTCCGTCCCTAAGAGCGGATCTACCGCGCACAGCACGCCCGCCCCGCATGGCGCGCTCACTGAGGCCATGACTCAGCGCGCCCAAGAGTTAGGAGTCCCTAGTGAAAGTGAGCGCCGCAAGCTCCAAGCCGAAGCTCTGCGCCGCGCCGATGCTGCCTTTATCAACCTCCAGCGCATGGCACCACAGGGGTCGCTGGGCAGCACCCAACTGCAAGGCGCAATGAACGCGACCTTGGGCAATGTGAGCCCGAGCACCGTGTCAACCTTGAACACGATTCAAGGGGCCGCGACCAGCGCTGCCTCCAGTATGAGCAATATGGGCTCAGGTGAGAACAAGCTGTCCACCGCCTTAAATGCAGCCCGCGTCCTGAGCTCCAGCTCTCAGCGTGTGCTGGGGGCCTTAAGTGACTCAAATCACGCGTCGACCACGCAGCCAGGTGCCGGTAGTGTCGCCAGCAGTGCCGCAGACAGCGCAGTCTTTGCCACCGGTCCTTTTAAGTCTGAGGAGGAATAGCAATGGAACGAGTCAATCAAGTCGTGCGCTCGGGCCGAGTTCGGGGGCGTTTAGTCCTACTCTTGGTCTTGGGCGTACTATTAGCCCTGTTGGTGGTTGGCATCACAGTTATGATGCAACGCCAAGCTGAACATGACGCGCAAGTTGCTACAACAAGCGAGCCTTTGAGCCTCGATGCCATGCGCCCGATGCTTGCAGTCGCGCGCCTCGAGCGTGCCGGGGCCGAAGAAGAAAAGTACCAGCCCCTCGTCTATGAGCTCGAGGAGCTCACCGCGCCCCCAGAGCGCAGCGCCGATTTTCGCGCGGACTATGAGCGCTACCAAGAGCTCACTGAGCCTAAGCCCGCGCCCGCTCCGGCGGAAGTGTCACCGCTTCAGGCCGCCCAAGATGCCTTAGCACAAAGTCGTGCCCAAGCCTTAGTTGCCGCCTTAAAGGCTAGCACCGCTGTGGACACAGCCACCCCGCAAGCTGCTGCGCTCCCGCAAGCTGCTGCACTCCCGCAAGCTGCTGCGACCATGCAAGCTACTACGGCCGCACCGCAGGTCAGCGCGGCACAGTTCCCGGCGGCGGCTCACGACCGTAATCCCCTGCACTCTGCCTTAGCTCAAGATGGAGTCACCCAGCTTAAGAACCTAGCTGGAGGCAGTACGGGCAACCCTAAGACTTTGGCCGCCTATGAGCGCTTAAAGGGCGGGGCTACCTTGCTTAAAGAAAAGGTCGAAAGCGTCCTCTCCCCTTACTTACTGCGCCAAGGCGTGCTCATTCCCTGCGTCTTACTGAGCGGCGTGAACTCCGATCTGCCCGGTCAAGTCCAGGCCCAAGTCACCAGCGATGTCTTTGATACCCCCTATGGACGCCATGTGCTTATCCCTAAGGGCTCCAAGATCATCGGCCAATACGCTTCGGCTCCACTGATGGGCCAAGAGCGCGTCATGCTGGGCTTTAACCGCGTCATTTTCCCTGACGGCAAGGCTTTGTCTCTAGGCTCAATGCCCGGAGCCAGCCTCGATGGCTTTGCCGGATTCTCAGCTGAGGTCGACAACCACATGTGGCGCCTCTTTAGTAACGCCGTGCTCTTAGGCGGCGTCACAGCGGGCGTGTCCTTAGCGGTTGATAACGACGCCTACGACGAGAACGGGCGCCTCACCTTAAACGGCGCCTTAAGCCAAGGCATGGGTCAGTCCTTAGGGCGGGTAATCACCACGGTGATTGAACGCAATTTGAGCGTGTCCCCAACCCTTACGGTTGCCCCTGGCTTTCTCTTCAACGTCACCTTAACTCAAGACATCTACTTTGATGGCCCGTATCGCGGTTACGACTACGAGCAACAGCCGAACTTCGGTTTTTAGGAGGTTCCTATGTTTGCGATTGAAACCATGGTTGCACCCTACCAGGAGCTCATTTTAGAGCCCCTGCGCCTTGACACCACCCTACCGCCGATTAACGAGCAGGTAGCGCCTCAGGCCATTGAGGAGCTGACCCTCCCCAGCACGTCGGAAAGCCCAGCTCAGCCTTGGCACTTGCATGCGCCCAGCGGCGTCCCCCTCAAGCTGCTCTTAGAGCTCAATCCGCGCAACTACCGCAGCGCAGATCCCCTGGCGAGCGTGCGCCCAGCCTTGGCCCTACTATTAGGCTTAACCCCCGACTTAGAACATGAGGACAAGACGCAGCCTCACTGCTTTGCGCTATCGCTCAAGGCTGCTGCCTTTGTGCAAGCTCAGGCCCATCTGCTCTTTGCTCAGCCTCCTTGCTCTGACTTCGACTTCTTGCACGCCTGTGCCCAGCAAGTGAAGCTGCAGCAAGCGGCCCTAGGACCTATCGCGAGCACGTGGCTCGAGCAGTTTAGCCCCCAGGTGCAAACCCGCATCAAGCGCAATCCGGCGGCCCATTTGTTCCTCTTGGCTAACTTGCAATGGCAGCAAAACTTAATGCGCAGAAATCGGAACCATCATGCCACTCCTCGGAACTTGGGCGTGCCCCATGAAGCGCCATGGGCGCTGCACGCTGGCTTAGGCCTGCCTTTACTGAAGGCCGCTGAAGCGCAACACTCCGGCCCGCTTCTTACCTCTCAGGTCGTGCGGGTTAACCTCAAGGCCTTAAGCTCCTCTTATTTGCGCCTGGAGCATTACCTTAATTCCTGTGACCTTGCTGAACTGCCTCAACCAATCGTCACTGCAGTCAACTGCGTAAGCCAGCTGAGCAATGACACCCTGCTGCACTATCAGATCCCGGAGGGGATGAGCACCGAGCTTCAGCATTTCTCCTTGCACTTAACTCAGTTGAGTCAAGCGCTTGAGCTCAATGCTCCTAAGCTCTGGCCTCTCACCACCGATCGCGCTTGGAGTAGCGCCCTGATCCAGCGGCGTCATCTGCTGCAGTGTTACGACATGTGCCTGGCGGTCTACGCCCGGCGCCACCCCGACAGCATCATTACAGATAACGTGCTGGGTACCACCGTCGCCCTGAAGCGATATGGCTTTGACTTCGTGAGCGCCCATCCGAAGTTCATTGCATACGCTACCGCCATGCTCGATCAGTCCTACAACAAGCGCATTTTAGGCTCCTTAGTGCCTAATACGGTCTTGGACTTGTTGGCGCTCTCAAGCTACGTCCACGCCCAAGATCGCCACGATGCCCTGCTGCGCACTACGCCGTTTTCCTCACAGCTGCGCAGCTGGGACGAGACCTTACTTGACCTGTAACCAAAGGAGTATGCCATGAAGCGTCTGTGCTTAGCGCTGCTACTGTGCGCCCTTACCCGCATGAGTGTCGCCTTTCCGGTCTTTGATGCGGCGGCCTTAACCGAGAACATCCTGCACCGCATCTTGTATCTCGATCAATGGGCCCGCGATAACTTAGCCCAAGCCGACCAATTAAGCTCGCTTAATGTCGGCAATGATATCGCCCAAGGCACCCAGAATCTAATGGATCAGAACTACGCCATGGACTTTAAGGGTACCTGGGAGCAAATCAACGCACTGCAAGAGGATTCCTTGGTACTCTTGCATGCCACCAAGTCCGCCTGGGAGGAATTTGGCTCGGTGGGAAAATACCTCTCATCCTTTTACAAGGCCAATGCCTGGGAGGAGTGCTTTAATTCTGGCACCCGCTGCACTTTCTCACAAGTAGTCAAAAAGCTCGATGACGAAGCGATCGAGCAAGCCCTCAACGCCTATCGCCATGCGGAGGCGATGAGCACGCGCCTTGAGCGCCAAGTGCAGGAGCTGCAAAGCTTAAGTCACGAGAGCCAAGACTCCACCAGCGCCGCCGGGACCTTGGATGCCCTAAGCAAGATCAACGGCTCCGTGGCCTCATCCCTGGTCGATCTCAACTCTCAAGTAGCCCTTATGACCAGGCTGCAAAGTCATGAAATCGCCCGCGCCAATAGCCAAAAGCGTAGCAGTGCCGCCCGCGATGAAGCGCTCCTTAGAACTAGTCCCCTGCGCCCGCGTGGCCTACCGGCCTTCTTACCGGAAATTGAGTATCGCTGGCCTTACTAACCATCACAGGAGGTGTGTGATGCGCCTTGTCATCTTTCTGCTGTTATGCTGGACCGCAAGCTGGGCCAGCGCTCAGGCCGCTGAAGTGCAACCGGTCTTCACTATGGACTATGTGGTTGAGCTCTATCGCTATGAGTTTGCCCAGATTCAAACGCGCGTCATCAACTTTTGCCGCGACCTGCTCTTTTACCTCGCGTCCTTTGCCTTTGTCACCACGGGCATCAAGCTCATCTTGCAGCAAGGGGAAATCAAGCTATTTTGCTACAACATGGTACGTCTGATGTTCACGGTGGGCGCGGTTTACTTTCTCATCTTCAATGGCCCGGCCATCTCAACCGACATCGTCAATTCCTTAATTAGCCTGGCGCTGGACCACCCCATCGCAGGCAGTGGTGAGAAATTTGATGGTGTAAGCCAGCTCTTTGTCATCTCGGACTTTTTAGCGCAAAGCGAATTGCTGCGCAATTTGGTCGAGCCGGACTTGGGCCTCAGCACCGCCTCATTCATAGCGCTAATCAGCTTTGTCTTGATTCATGTTTTAGTGGCGCTCTTGACCGTCATCTTTGCCGTGACCTATCTCAACGCCTACTTCAATGCGGTATGCGGCGTCTTAGTGGTAGTGCTGGGCGTGTTTGGCTTCACCCGCTCCATTTCCCTGCACTATCTCTTTCACACCCTAGCCTACGGCCTCAAGCTCTTTACCTTGTGCCTGATCTACACCATTGGCACGCGCGTCTTAAACGGCATTTTCACCGATCTCAATGCGCTCAATGAGGCCAATGCCACCATCAGTTTGCAGTACTTGGGACTCATACTCTCGGTGATGTTCTTGATTGTGGGGCTAGCGGTAAGCATGCCTAATATGGTGGCAAGCCTGGTCAGCAATACCTGCACTACCCACTCGACCAACCTCTACCCAAGCCTGCGTACCTTTCTGAAAGTCTAACTAGTGAGCCAGTTTAAAAGTATTTAACGCCGTGCTGATGGGGCGATTTGCCGGACAATCCGTAGATACAAGCCATCCAATTAGGCTTCACGAGGCGAGCAGGCACGTTAAAAACTTTTAAACTCCATCATTAGCCTCTCAGAGAGAGAGTGCGGCCGCATATTCTTCATGGCACTGATATCCCAGTCTTTAACACGATTATGCGCATCAAATAGCTCAATTTAGTTGAACTATGTTGGATCCCAGTTACGTCCAGCCGGTATCTTAAGCCCTCAAATAGGCTTATACTTAACACAGGACGCTCACTTATCACATGCTTAGGCTGAGCTCCGCCGGGGTCAGATCATCTGCTCAATTAGGATCAGAGATTGTCCACCAGTAGGTTACCGCCCCTGATGCTCAACCTCCCGCCGCCTAAAAGTCCAAGATTTCTGATTGGCTCTTGCTCACATCGGAGGCAGCGCGCCTTTTAGGGTGGCGCTGATGCTAATGAACTGGAAAGTGGTTTTAGCCATCATGACTTGCAACGTCGTATTGATGTCAGCAAGTTACACCATGCTTATTCCTTTCTTACCCCTGTATCTGCGCAATGATTTAGGTGCTGACCCTGAGACCTTAAATCTGTGGACGGGTGCCATCTTCGCCATTTCCTTTGCCGTGTGCGCCATTATGGCGCCAATCTGGGGCAAGATGTCAGACTCCAAGGGCAAGAAGCTGATGTTAATCAGATCCAGTTCCTTGATTGCCCTGACCTATTTTTTTGGTTCGATTGTTCAAACCCCATTACAGCTCTTCTTAGTGCGCATTCTCCAAGGCTTTGCGGCAGGTCTGTGGCCTGCTTCCTTGGCCTTGACCTCTGCCTATACCCCAAAAAATAAGATCGGCATCTGTATGGGCGTGATGCAAAGTGCCAACATCTGCGGCGGTATCTTAGGACCACTCTTTGGCGGTGTTTTGGCCGAGGCCTTTGGTATTCGTACCTCCTTTGTCATCGCTGCCTGCGCCTTGCTCGCCATTACCTTGGTGACTATCTTCTTTATCAAGGAGCCACCTAAGAGCGATGCCGACAAAAAAGCTCCTCCAGCCTCCTATCGTGAGCTGATGAAGCGTGATGGCATCTTAATTCTGCTGTTAGCCACCGGCCTGACCAATATGGTCATTTTGCTCTTACAGCCAATCATGACCTTGTACATCGGCGTACTGCGTGGCACGGAAGATAATCTGATGATGATTTCAGGTTTGGTCTTCTCGCTTTCGGGCATCGCCGGAGCTATTGCTGCGCCAATCTGGGGCCGTCAAGGTCAGATCAAGGGCTTCTACAAGACCTTAGTGATTGCGCTTTCCGCCGCCGGTATCTTGATCGCATGCCAATTTATCCCAAGCTCCTTGGTCCCATTTGCTATCTTGCAGTTCTGCGTCGGACTTGGCTTCTCTGGCATCTTCCCATCGGCTAACGCCATGGTAATCAATCTGACCAGCCCGATCGAGCGTGGCTCCGCCTTTGGCATGATGTTCTCAGCCCAGCAGATCGGTGGTGCGATTGGCCCGATCATTGGTGGTGTCATCGCGACCTTTATCCATCTATCCTATATCTTCTTGCTCTCAGGCCTGACCTTGGTGGCCATAGCAGTCATGGTCTACCTCAAGGCTCCAGCATCAATGCGCGCCAAGCCACAAGAAGTGGCCAAGGATCGGCCTTCCCACGATCTTATCGACAGCTTAAAGCGTGAAGCTGCCGCTGAAATCAAGGCCGAAATGGAGGCCAAGGAGCGCGAGCAAGCTAAGTAGCGCCCGCACCTCCTAAATAGTGCCCGCACCTCCTAAATAGCGCCCGCACCTCAGGGATCTCAGCTAGGGCCGTACTGCGACCCGCTGGCAGCTCCATGAAAAAACGGCATCCCCTCGTCTCGAGGGCATGCCGTTTTTTCAGTGTTGTTGTTTTTTATGGCTTAGAGCTTGAGCAGGCTCTCAGCTAAGATTGGGAAGGCACAACCGGCCTTAGGGCTGACATCATCCGGCTGGATGTGGAAGCCCGTAGCAAAGCGCTCACGCTTCCACTGGCTGCGCTGGAACAACGTGATAAAGCGTGCCACAAAGCGCTCGATGTCCGCAGGGCTTAAGTCTTGTAAGTGCGGATAGTCCTGCAAAACGCGCTTGGCCTGTAAGTCCTCAACTAAGCTTGCCACCAGCGCCTGAGGCAGCATACCGGTGAGGAAGCGACGGCGAATTTCGTCTAAGAGTGGATATGGCATCAGATCCCTTTCATCGGTCTGCTCACCACCTGGACGCAACTCAGCCGTTGGCTCTTGAGCGACCACGTACTTCATGCCCTCCAGGCGGACATGGGTGCGATTGTTAGCACCAAAGAGGGCTACGCCTTCTTCGGCGATGTGACGATTGATCTTTAAGATCGTGCTCTTATCGATGCCTGCAATCGGTGAGAGGCCACCGGCGGTATCACCGTCCATGGTGCAATAGCCTACTGCCGCCTCCGAAAGGTTCGAAGTCGCAATCAAGAGCATACCCTTGTGGTTGGCTAAGAGCCAAATGCTCGGCAGACGCGATCGCGCCTGAATGTTTTGCAGGGCGATATCGTCCTTATCCCAAGTGAGCTCATAGCCTAAGGCAGTGCTGACAGTATCGACATAGTCCTTGACCGCTGGAGCAATCGACCATTGATAGAAGGTCGCACCAACGCTCGCCGCCATTTCGGTGGCAGCGGTACGAGTGACTGAGCCTGAGTAATCTGAAGCTTGGTAAGCGCACACTAAGATCTGTGGCATAACCTCAGACTTGAGCACGGAGATCATGCCGTCAATCTGCTCCTGCGTCAGCTCCATCCCCGCTTGCTCACCGCTGATAATTTGGCCATCACGCCATGGGCCTAAATAACCACCGGTTAAGGCGCCGATCTTGGTGTCAAGTGCAGCCTTGTCACAAGCAATGCCCAAGTCTGTGAGCATCTTGCCATAGGCGACCACGCCTAAATCTAACAGGCTGTAGAGTTGGCTTAAGGCCACGCAGGTAGCGCACAGCGCACTGTCTGCACCGCCTGATAAGGACAAGGTATAGCCCTTGGAGTGAGTCTTTACCATCCAATCGCGCAGGCCTAAAGCCACTGCCTTGAGCTCGGCGTCAAAGACCGCCAGCTGATGGGGATCGGCGCTGCACCCTAGGTCAACGTAGCTGTACGGAGCAAAGCTAAACTGAGTCGAAGATGCGCTGAGGTTACCTGAGGTAAAGATTTGGCAGCGTCCATCGTAGATTAAGGAGCCACCTTCACAGCCTAAATTGTTGATGGTGAGCACCGGCAAGCCTGTCAGACGCGATAAATCTGCGGCATCTTGGTCGCCACGATAACTTGCCGGGCTCTCAAAAGCGTGCGCCGATGGCATAACGATAAAGGCGTAATCTGTGCAATTAGCCCCGATGTAACGAGCTAACTCTTCTAAGGCAGCTAAACCTGAGAGCTCGCCTAAGGCCAAGTGGGTGCTGTCGTAAAACGGCAGTACTAAGAATTTGCTCTCATCAACCACTACGGTATGGCTATCGACGATCTGCCCTAAGGTCAGGGCATCGCGCTCGGACCCTAACAGGCCGTAAGTGCCATGGCTGAGCGCAAAGGCCCCGCCCAGCGCGCTTACTGCAGTGGCAGCGCAATTTTTAGCTACGCTATCGGTGACAGCGGAGCTGACACTTGGCAGACGTAATAAACCACGTTGCGGCTTATGGCCATGGCGCAAGATGGCGTAATCACTCACGCAGCCCCCCGCCACGCCTGCGGCCGGTAAACCTAAGCCTAAAACAAAGTCCTCAGGCAATTGGATCGAGAGCTGCTCTAAGTTCAAAGTCTCTAATAAGTGCGGATGGGCTAGCATCATGCCGCCCTCAACGCCCGTGGCACTGAGCTCGCCGGTAAAGAGCGCCTTTTTGCCCTGGGCCTTAGCTTGACGCGCCAGCGCGACAATGGTCTCCAAGTTGGACTCTAAGCCAAAAGTCTTAGTATTAAGGCCCATTGCGGCCACATCATTGATGCTAAGCTTCATCAAAAAGAACTCCCAAATACAATAACGCGCACGCGCGCTTTGAGCATCACTATAGACTATTTTGGTGTGCTGATAGAGCTTGCGCCATGACTGAGCCCCCAAAAGCGCCTTTGTGCCCATAACGCCACCGCGCGGTGCAATTTTGCGCACAGTGCACTTTTGCACACAGTGCAATTTTGCGCCAAAACACAAGGCACGGGATAAAGCACGGAGTTTTGTGGGGCACAAAACCGCAAGCTAATGGCCTGAACCAAAAGCCAAATTTGCGCCAACGCCCGCCCCATGCGGCCTGAGCGCAAACGTTTACAAAACTTGCGCAGATTGGGGATCTGATTTTGCATTTTGCCCGTATAAAACCATAAAAATGGCTAACGTAAGTCTTGATTTTGGCTCACACAGTGTCAAAATAAGCATTCTTTTCAGGATTTGGTTTGAGCCAAATTTGCGTTTTCTCAGCACCGTAAATCCCCTTTTTCAAGAGGTAGCATAGGGCTGAGTTAGGTCAGTTAGTTGAGCCAAAACAGCACATTGTGCCCGTGCCCATGAGAGCAAGAGCAAACGAACTTACTCTGGTGGGGGTCGCGCACTTAGTCCCAAACCAAGGGCCAAGCGCGGGATAGTATTGGCATAGGAGATCACTTTGGAGCAATTTGTCATTTCTCAAGGCCACTGCAACAAGCTCGGTGCGACCATCGAAGAAGGTGGTGTTAACTTCGCCATCTATTGCCCCGCCGCCTCGATTATCGAACTGCTCCTCTTCAAGGACGTCGATGATGCCAATCCGACTGTGATTCCACTGTCGAGCCAGATCTACCGTTCCATTTACTATTGGCACGTCTTTGTCCATGGCGTCAAAGCAGGTCAAGTCTACGCTTGGCGTGTGCGTGAGGCCATTCGCACCTACAAGTCCTCAAGCCAGCACGTAGAAGTAGGCAAGGTCTTATTAGACCCATACGGCAAGCGCGTCTTATTCCCTAAGGCCTATCAGCGCATGCAGGGCAATGACGAAGCCGAAAATATGGCCACCGCTGCCCGCTCGGTCGTGATCGATACCTCGACCTACGATTGGGGTCTTGATTGCTACCCACGCCACCCGTTAAACCGCACTATCATCTATGAGATGCACGTCAAGGGCTTCACCGCCAATAAGAACTCAGGGGTGGCCGATGACATTCGCGGTACCTATCGCGGCCTGATTGAGAAGATCCCATACTTAGTGGATCTTGGTATCACGGCTGTCGAGCTCTTACCGGTCTATCAATACGATAAGTACGACGCGCTCCCAGGCAAGTTCAACTATTGGGGCTACTGCCCAATGAGCTTCTTTGCCGTGCACGAAGCCTATTCCTCCGACCAATCGATCATGGGCCCATTAGATGAGTTCCGTGATATGGTCAAGGCGCTGCACCGCAACGGCATTGAGGTCATCTTGGACGTGGTTTACAACCACACCTCCGAAGGTAACGCCCAAGGCCCATGCTATTGCTTCAAGGGCCTGGATAAGCGCACCTACTACATCATGAATGACCAAGGCGATTACTACAACTACTCCGGTTGCGGTAACACCTTAAACGCCAACAACGCGGTAGTACGTGCCTTAATCCTCGACTCCTTAATCTTCTGGAAAGAGGAGATGCACGTCGACGGCTTCCGCTTTGATCTGGCCTCGATCTTAGCCCGTGACGCCAATGGCACTCCGCTCATGAACGCCCCGGCCCTGCTTGATATCGACCGCAATTGCCGCTTGGCCGATGCCAAGATCATCGCCGAGCCATGGGATGCTGGTGGCCTCTACCAGCTGGGCAATATCGCAGGCTCCAAGTGGCGTG
>CALXXU010000099.1 GCA_944392765.1 uncultured Anaerobiospirillum sp. | reverse complement strand
CTAGTCACTAAGCTTTGCAAATTGTCAGTTGACTTAACAGACAATCGATAGGCCTGTTCGGATATTAGATGAAGCACCAATTTGGTGCAATTTTAATTTGTAACAGCTCCCGCTTATTTTAGCGGCAACTGTGGGTGCTGCAAGTCTTAAAGCCTAGCGTTGGCCGTCATTGGCCGGGCTATAGTCGGTTGGTTGCGCACCAAAAGAAAAGCCGAGCTAAGCTCGGCTTCCCAAGATGTGTGATGTTGTGTGGATGTGATGTTCTATCTAGGGTTGAGCTTAGCCCTAGGGCAACGAGCGTCGGTTGGGGTGACAGCTGGTACCAACTTTCGTTGCCCTAAGACTGGGGCTTAGGACCTTGCACCTTGGGGCGCGAGCAGCCGTGTGGTTGCTGCGGGCGTGCCCTAGGCACAAGGCTTTTTTTTTCGTTAGAACGAATCGGTAGGGGCGTGAGCGCTAGGGCACAGGGCCTAGGCTGTAGGGCTTTGCGCCCACGCCTCAAGGCTTAGAAGATTAAGTAGAGGACGACCGCGAAGGTAAAGCCGATGGTGCCAATTAAGGTCTCCAGTACGGTCCAAGTACGTAAGGTGGTCTTCTCATCGACATCGTACAAGCCCTTGAACAGCCAGAAACCCGAGTCATTGAAGTGCGAGAGGACAACCGAACCTGCGGCAACTGAGGCCACAATGGCGCAGATTTGGATCTGACTGTAGTCGGCGCCAGCTACGATTGGGGCGATTAAGGCGGCCGTTGTGGTTAAAGCGACCGTGGCCGAACCTTGGGCGACACGTAAGCAGGCGGCGATGATGAAGGCGGCGGCGATAGCTGGAATGCCTAAGTCCGATAAGGTAGTGGCTAAGGCATCACCAATGCCCGAGGCGCGTAAGATACCGCCGAACATGCCACCGGCACCGGTGACTAAGACCACCGAGCAGATTGGGCCTAAGGCCTTTTCACAGAAGCGCTCGAGCTGCTTCATTCCAAACTCTTTGCCAAAGACGCACAGGCATAAAATCAAGGTAATGAGTAAGGCAATTGGGGTCTGACCAAAGATCGTGATTAAGCTTAAGACATCACTCTTAGGCAGGGCACCAGTTGCTTGCAGGGTCGTGATGCCGGTATTGATGAAGATCAAGATCACTGGGGTCAGAAGGATAGACAGCACCGTGGTGAACTTGGGTGGAGTGACTTGCTTCTTGGCCTCACCTGGAGCTGGCTCGTCATCGGCGAACAGATCCGGTACCTTGACAAACCACTTCTTGCCGCAGAATTGACCGTAGAGGTACGAGGATAAGTACCAAGTTGGCAGGGCGATGATTAAGCCAATAAAGACCAGCAGACCAACGTTAGCACCTAAGATACCCGAAGCGGCGACTGGACCTGGGTGTGGTGGTAGGAATACGTGCATGACTGAAAATGCGCCGGTTGCAGGCATAGCATATAAAAGTAATGACCCACCAAGTCTACGTGCGACTGATAATACTACTGGCAACATCACCACTAAGCCTGCGTCGAAGAAGATCGGGAAGGCAAAGAGCAGCGAAGCAATACCTAAAGCCAGCGGAGCGCGTTTCTCGCCCAAGACCTTGATCAAGGTGTCCGCTAGAACTTGCGCACCACCTGACTGCTCGAGGATCTTGCCGATCATGGCGCCTAAGCCTACCAGCAAGGCGACTGAGCCTAAGGTACTACCAAAGCCGTTTAACAGCTCTGGCATGATGCGGGTGTAAGGAATACCAGTGGCGAGGGCCGTAAGGCCCGAGACGATGACCAAGGATGCAAAGGCGTGCACCTTGAACTTCATGATCAAAACCAGCAGCACCACCACTGCCAGTCCTGCTACCGTCAACAGGTAGCTTGTTGAGTGAGCCAGAGCTTGCTCCATAGCTTTCACCTCAAATTCAACACAGCAAATGATCGAGCATGGATTGTCAGTAAAACTATGCTGATATTGGTCTATCAAGACATATAATGCCGCAATCGCATGTTATGGATAACATGATAAACGCGGATTTTTGGCTTGAAAAGGCCGGTTTTCAAAAATTTTGGAAAAAGTGTCAGAAATGTGATTTGCTTCAAAAATCCGAAAAAATGGCTTAAATAAGGGCAAAATTTGGCTAAGCAACGCAGAAGTAAACGTTTACACGGGTTGGGTGCTGCGGGCGCGCGCTTTGGCGTTGTTGTGCGTTAAAACGTGATAAATATGCGCTTTCTTGGATTTGGCTGGTTTTGATGGTTCTGCGTCAAAATTTACCAACGCACCAACATTTCGCGCGAAATTGAGTTATGATGTTTTGCGTAACATGAAAAAGCGGTGCGAGCTTTAGCTGAAAATCTATTGTCGTTTTGGGCTAAAGTTACCGGCGTACCACGCTGCATTAAAATCGTAACTGTGACAAGAACTGTGGGGATTGAGGATTAGTCATGAGCGATGTCATTAAGTGCGTAGTGATGGGAGTCTGTGGCTCCGGCAAAACTTCGGTGGGCAAGGCCTTAGCCGCGAAGTTTGATGCCACCTTTATCGATGGTGATGATTTGCACCCTCGTGCCAACATCATGAAGATGGCGGCCGGTACGCCGCTCAATGATGAAGATCGCGCTCCGTGGCTCGAGCGTATCGGTGACGTTTTCTTCTCCTTGCAGCGTCGCACCTTATCGGGCGTGATCGTTTGCTCGGCCCTCAAGAAGCAGTATCGCGACATCATCCGCAAGGACAACGAGGGCTTAATCTTCGTTCATCTCCAAGGTTCAATGGAGACTATCCTCGAGCGTATGGCCGCACGCCAAGGTCACTATATGAAGAAAGACATGGTGCAAAGCCAATTTGACACCTTAGAGGTGCCTGGTGCTGATGAGCCTGATGTGGTTAATGTCTCCATCGAGCAACCACTGGATGCCGTGATCGCTGATGCGATCGCAGCCGTGGAGCAAAAGCTCAAGGCCCAAGCTTAAGGCCCAAGCTTAAGGCTTAGGTTTAAGCTTAAGACTAGGCTTGAGGCTCAGACTTAGGCCATAGATTTCAGTCCAGGGGTAAGACCTGGCACCAATCGCTCTCACCTGCCCGAGATTAAGGGCCAATGGGAACGGGCTTAGCCCGGTCTTGAGGCTCGTTTGTCTTTTCTTCTTTTTTTTTTTTTTTTTTTTTTTTTTTTTTTTTTTCTTCTTTTGAGACAAGGTTGGCTGGGGTGGAGCAGGTAAGTCCGATCAGCCCTGCCTGCAGGGATCAGGCAGGGTGGTAGGGGCTTAAATTTTCTTTTACCGATTTTTGTTTGTGAGCTTGCGGGGATCTGTAAGGTGGTAGTGGGATCGCCGTGGCTTTGTGAGGTCCAAGATGTTAAATGAAGTCATTGCTCAGGTCACTAAGAACCTGGAAGAGCGTTCCCAAGCTGGGCGTAGCGCTTACTTAAAGATGATCGCCGATCAAGAGAAGTTAGGTCGCGCCCGAGGCCTGCTCACTTGCTCCAATCTGGCCCACGCTGCTGCTGGTACCGATGAGCAAGACAAGGCTGATGTGGTCGGCGCTACTAAGGCCAACATCGCCGTTGTCTCTGCCTATAACGATATGCTCTCGGCTCACTGCCCATATCGCCTCTACCCTGAGGCCATCAAGGAGTCGGTACGCAGCGCCGGTGCTACCGCTCAGGTCGCAGGTTGCGTCCCAGCAATGTGCGATGGCGTAACCCAAGGTCAGCCGGGCATGGATCTGTCGCTGTTCTCGCGCGATGTGATTGCCCAGTCGGTCGCCATTTCCTTGAGCCACAACTGCTTTGACGGTGCTCTGCTCTTAGGTATCTGCGATAAGGTCGCCCCAGGTATGCTCATGGGCGCTGCCGCTTTTGCCCACCTGCCAATTGCCTTTGTGCCAGCAGGTCCTATGGGCACTGGTATCTCCAACGAAGAGAAGACTGAGATCCGCCAAAAGTATGCCGCCGGTCAGCTCGATAAGAGCGCGCTGCAAAAGATGGAGTGCAGCTCCTACCACAGCCAAGGTACCTGCACCTTCTACGGTACCGCCAACACCAACCAGTTGGTGCTCGAGGCTATGGGTATGATGCTGCCAGGCTCGGCCTTCGTTCCACCAAATACCCCACTGCGCGCTAAGCTCACTGACTACATCGCACGCGCTATCGTTGATAAGACGGTCGTAGGCGCCCACCCAATGCCTTTATATAAGGTTGTGACCGCCAAGAATATCGTCAACAGCTTAGTGGCACTGTTAGCCTCCGGTGGCTCGACCAACCATACCCTGCACTTAGTAGCGATCGCTAAGGCCTTTGGCTTTACCTTAACTTGGCAGGATATTTCCGATATCTCGGCCGTAGTCCCACTCTTAGTTAGCATCTACCCTAACGCTAAGCCTGATATCAATGCTCTGCAGGCCGCAGGTGGCGTCCCAGTATTAATGAAGGCTTTAGCCCGTCGCGGCTTAGTCCACCAAGACGTCAATACCGTGGTCGGTGATTTTGCCGCGCAGCTGACCACCCCAGTGCTCAACGCTCAAGGTGAGCTTGAGTTTGTCGATTGCGGCGAGAGCCGTGACCCTAAGGTCTTGATCTCCGAGGTTGGCCACTGCTTCCAAGAGTTCGGCGGCATCAAGGTCTTAAACGGCAACTTAGGTCGCTCGGTTATCAAGATTTCGGCGGTAGCTCCTGAGCATCGCCACGTTAAGGCTCCAGCCCGCGTCTTTAACGATCAACACGATGTTGAAAAAGCATACAAGGCCGGTGAACTCAACCAAGATGCCATCATCGTAGTTCGTTATGCCGGTCCAGCCGCGAGTGGTATGCCGGAGCTCCATAAGCTGATGCCTGTGCTTGGTAACCTGCAAAAAGCAGGTTATAAGGTTGCCTTATTAACCGACGGTCGTCTCTCCGGTGCTTCGGGCAAGATTCCTTCGGCCTTACACGTAAGCCCTGAGGCGCTGCGTGATGGTCCATTAGCCTTACTGCGCGATGGCGATCTGATCGACTTTGACGCTGAGGCCGGTACGATCAACTGCCTGACCGATTTATCCGGTCGTACCCCACAGCACCCAGACACTGAGAGCTACGAGCAGACCTATGGCCGCTACCTCTTCAAGTCGTGCCGTGCTGCGGTCAGCTCTGCTGAAGAAGGCGCTACCTTCTTGTTCTAATTAATTGCCAACAACATCTAAAACTAGGACTGCTTAGCTACAGCGTCCATCTAAAACCCGGTAGGGTTGATCAGTGAGATCAACGCGACCGGGTTTTTTGTTATGGGCGCCATAAGCGGCCTCCGGTCAATGCCGCCTCTCAGGAGCAGAGCCCAAACTAGCTGGTAGCGGTTAGACCTCTTACTTGCCTAATCATGTCGGATCTTTCAGGGATTTGCGTATTCTTGCGTTATCGCGCCAAGTTCTTTGAGCTAGATCTGATTTTGAAGATTTGGTCTGGAGCTAGGTCGCGTTTTGGGCGGGGGATCATGCTCAGTGCAGGTGCTTTGTGAGTATGATGTGACCGTGTTGTAAACGTTTCCATCGCGCGGAAGCGGAGCAGGCTTTTTGTGCTGGCTGTTTGATTCGGTTGCTTAGGTGATTGCGATGCGGTTTCTAGGACGAGCGCTCACATTGGGCGTAGGGGGCTTGGTGCTGGGCTGGACCTTAATGGTCTCAGGAGCTCAGGCGGCAGTGGATTTGTCCACTCGGATGGCTGGGGTTAATCTCACGGTGGCGGTCGAGCCAAAGAATGCGCCCTTTGCCTTTATCTACGATAACGTGAGCCACCCTCAGGGCTTTGATATCGATGTGGTCACCGAGTTGCAACGGCGCTTGGGCTTTACCTTGAACGAAGGGCGCTTTTACCCGATGGACGAAAACCATGGCTTTGATTATTTACAAAGCGAGCAGGTCGATGTCTTGATCGGCGGTATCACGCAGCGTGAGGATTTGGCCGCGCATTTTGATATGACGCGCTCCGTCTATAGCTCGGGCTTTAGCATTATGCTCGCGCCGCAGCATTTTGATATTACCTGCGCCGGTGAGTTAAAAAAGCGCAAGGTAGGCGTGAAGCGCGCTTCCCCGGTTGGTGATTACGTCAAAAGTGTGATGAATGCGACCCCAGTGCCTTTCGATAATATGATGATGGCCTACTACGAGCTCTCAGTGGGAGAGCTCGATGCGGTCGTGGCTGAGCGCCCAAATATCATGTTCTTTGCACGTACCGCTCCGTCCTTTAACCTGAGGGTCACCGAAGACGTCTTTGATCGCTACAACGGCGAGTTTGTCTTTTACCTCAAGAAGGGCTCACCTTATACCGCTCTCATTAACGCCGCTTTAACGCAGATGGAGGCGGACGGCACCACCTATCGCCTGCGCAAAAAGTGGATGGGTGAGTAAGCGGCCAAAATTTTGGCAAGACAGGGCGCCATGGTCGCTCAGACTTACCGTCTGCACTATTGTGGGTAGCGACTCTAGTACAGTGGAGACGGTTGGTCGTAAGTGGTGCCAGGCGCATATTTGTGTGAAAAGTGAAGGTACGTTCACTTCCATACTAGTAACGTATTATCGTTCCCTAATTAGCTGATGCATGGTGGTGGGCATAATTTCTGCAAAGTTTGGTGCAAGTTCAAAGCAGAAAGGCAGCTTTTGATCTTTTATGTTTGAGCCTTGCATGGGACCTTGAGTCCGACTCAGACACCACACTTCAAATCCAAACAGCACAAAAAGGGGAAGTTTTGCCCAAGGGGTAGAACTAAGCTTGGGCTTGACCCTATCTTATTAAGATGATTGGGCAAGCACTTGAGCTCAGCTGCCAGTTGTGCTGAGAACTAATGGGCGCTAAAGTTAAGATGCTAGGGCACTGCTGATGCGCTAAGTAACCGAGTTTTAGGGTGTAATCGTGCGCGGTACCATCC
Source organism: uncultured Anaerobiospirillum sp. (assembly GCA_944392765.1). Classification (GTDB taxonomy): domain Bacteria; phylum Pseudomonadota; class Gammaproteobacteria; order Enterobacterales; family Succinivibrionaceae; genus Anaerobiospirillum. The sequence goes on along the minus strand of CALXXU010000099.1, from coordinate 7,625 downwards.
AACCCGGTTGAGACACGGTATTTGGTGATGTGAGGCGCTCTTATGAGATTGAGCAAGAAATTAATCTGCGGCTGTGCTGCGCTGCTAGGCCTGATGTTTTCCGCGCCATCCCAAGCGATGGGCGAACTTGAGAACGTCACATTAACCGTTTATGTCAATCCGATTGGTGCGCCACATGCCTACTTGGAAAACGACATTACCCACCCACAGGGCTTAGATGTCGATATTATCTACGAGCTGCAACGTCGTCTGCTGTTTAACCTGCGCGAAAACCGCATCTTCCCTTTAGATCGCGATTCAGCTTTTGCCCGCATGAACGCCGGTGAGGCGGACTTGGTCGGTGGTGGTATCTCCTATACCATGGCGCGCTCCAAGATCTACTCTTTCACCCCAATTTATCTCTCCTCGGGCCTTACGGTGGTCTATAGCCCACGCTTCCATCCAGAAATCAAAAGCTCCCAAGATGTAAAGGGTTTAAATGTTGGAGTCGAAAAGGGCTCAACTTCTGAGGACTATGCCGCTAAATTAGGGGCCAAGCCTACTTATTTCACCAACAATATGTTGGCCTTATTCCAAGTGGCCAATGGTGAGCTGGATGCCCTGATCTACGATCGTCCGCCGATGGATGATTTTGTCCTCGCCGTTCCGGCAGTGGGTCTGAAGACGCTCGATGAAACCTTTGGGGAGGAGGCCTGCCAATTTGCGATGGCGATGCCAAAGGATTCAAAGTACGCTGCTATCATTTCTGATACCATCGAGGCCATGATGATTGATGGCACCATGAAAGCTCTGCTGAAGAAGTGGGGCGTGGAAGGCTTTGTTGAATGAAGTCGGACGTTAGGACAGAATAGGAGATCGCGACAAGGGACACAGTAATGATCCCTTGTTTTGTGCTAAGGTGACGCTGATTTTGCCTTAGGCGCGAGCTTAAGGTAGCTGGTGTGACTCATCGTTTTAGCTTGCAAGTGCAACTTGCAATTTATGATGGGCAGGTGCTTGGAGGCGGTTGCTACCAAGTACGACGTTTAGTGGACTGTTTGGAAATGAAGGCTGGATGTAATGAGTACTGCTGATTCTTCTGGGGTCAAGGGGTCATTCTGGAGCAAGCTTAAGATTAAGACCAAGTTATTGGTCGGCTTCAGTATCATCTTGATCTTGACCTGCGTGATTGCAGCGATCGCTGTACGTGCACTCTTTGCGAGCGTTAATGTGGCTGATGATGTGCGTCGTTTGGTCGATACCCGCTTTGAAGCGGCGATCATTCTGAGCAATTCGGCGGTCGCTACCAACAATACGCTTTCTGATTACCTCACTCCAGGTAATGTCAATGCGCAATATCGTGGCAAGTTTGAATCAGCCATGAGTAAGTTCGAGCGTGACTATGCTGTACTCAAGAACCAAAAAGGGACCTTCAATGGCCAATACAGCGGCTTAGGTAAGCAGTACGAGCAGTTCAAGCAGCTCTACAGTATGGTGATTGTCCCATTAGTCGATGCGGGCAAGCCATATGATGCCTTATCCTTCTATCTGTCGGAAATGCAGCCGATTGCGATGCAAATGTCGCAAAGCACGGCCAATATGAGTCGCGTGGTGGTCAATAACATCAGCGATGCGGTCACCGCGATGCAAGATACCACTATGGCCTATATCGTGATGGCGATCGCCGGTGGTGTCGTGCTCTTGGGCTTTATCATTGCCATTTATGTGGCACGCCTCATTAGCGTCAACATCGCGGCCGTGGTCAATACTGCCAACGAGATCGCTCACAATAATCTCGATGTGGATATTAAGACCATTAGCCATGACGAGTTTGGTGACTTAGCTATTGCCTTACGTGTTATGCGCAATGACTTAAGCGACTCGATTGCGATGATTCGCGGCAAAGCTGACGAGCTCAATGGCCAGTTAGACGATACCCGCACCTCCGCTCAGTCGATTATGGACTCCTCGCGTGAGGCGGAGCAGCAAGCCATTACTGTGGCCGCCGCTGCTAACGAAATGGTTTCGACCACCCAAGAAATTGCTTCCAACTGCGAGCGTGCTGCGACTTTATCTGACCAGTCGAGCAACGTCATTCAAGATAGCGTGAACATGATTCGCGCTACGATTGAAGACATTCGCAACCAGTCGGAGTACACCAAGAACGATGCGGCTAAGGTTCAGGCCTTGGCTAAGCAGACCCAAGACATTGGTTCGATTGTCGGTACCATCGATGAGATTGCCGCTCAGACCAATCTGTTAGCGCTCAATGCTGCAATTGAGGCAGCCCGTGCCGGTGAAGCTGGTCGTGGCTTCGCGGTGGTCGCTGACGAAGTACGTGCTTTAGCTTCGCGTACTAGTGCTTCGACCCAAGAGATTTCGGCGATGGTTCATCAGGTGCAAAAGGATGCCGCTGATGCGACTAACTCGATGAGCACTTCGGTTGATAACATCAATGCCGTAGCTGATCGCGCCGCTACGATCGAGGGTACCTTAAACAGCATCCTCGATAATGTCGGTCAGGTTAACGATCAGATCCGTATGATCGCCACCGCTGCTGAAGAGCAGACTACGGCCACGAGCGAGATCTCGACCAATATGCAGAAGATCTCGGCTGATACCGAAGAGATCGTCCGTGCCGCTGAAGAGGCCTCGGGTCATATCGATTCCTCGGTGGGTTCGATTGGCGAGCTGGTTAATAACTTGGCTCGTTTCAAGCTCAACCATTACCAGCACCTCAGCCACCATCAACAATAAGCGGCGGTTGAAGTTATGCTAGCTGCACTCTGCTCCAGCCAAGAGTGCAGCTCCTTAAGGCACAGTGCTCCTCGTGGGCCCTGTGCCTTTTGCGTTTTAGGTTTGAGTGGCAACGCCAAAATTTTCTTTGGGGGTGAAGAAAAAGTTGTGATGTTGCGCGAACTTTTTCTTTCCCTATGCTAAAATGGCTTGCCTTTTATCCCTGTTAAATAAGCCAAAAGTGCACATGAGCATGGCTTGGGGCCAAAGGGCATTGATTTCAATTTGTTAGTACACACACTGTTCACCAACGCTTTATCAGGGTGCTTTACGAAAGCTGCACGGGAGGCGCTAAGCTTTGGCTTAGGTGCGACATGGCCCGTAGTAGTAATTGAGTGCACGAAAAGGCGCTGCTTCACTGGAGTCCTCGCTGGGGGAAGGTGGCGCAGTTCCCGCGCTCAAGCGTTAAGTTTGATAAGGGGAGCAGTGGAGGCATAACCCGTTTAAGGATTTTTCATGTCTACTATTTCGATGCGTGATATGTTACAGGCCGGTGTTCACTTCGGTCACCAGACCCGTTATTGGAACCCTATGATGAAGCAATTCATTTTCGGCGCACGTAACGGCGTACATATCATCAACCTCGAAAAGACCGTTCAGTGCTACGAAGATGCCCTGAACTTCTTAAGCTCCACCGTAGCTCATAAGGGCAAGATCTTATTCGTCGGCACCAAGCGTGCTGCTGCTGACAAGATCGGCCCTGCTGCTCAGGCTTGCGATCAGTTCTACGTTGATCACCGCTGGTTAGGTGGCATGCTCACCAACTGGAAGACGGTTCGTCAATCGATCAAGCGCTTAAAGGAGCTCGAGATCCAGCAGACCGACGGCACCTGGGACAAGCTGACCAAGAAGGAAGCTCTCCTGCGTACCCGTGAGCTCGAGAAGTTAAACCGCTCCTTAGGTGGTATCAAGGACATGGGTGGCTTACCTGATGCCCTGTTCGTCATCGACGCTGAGATCGAGCACATCGCCATCAAGGAAGCTAACAACTTAGGCATCCCAGTTGTTGCCGTAGTTGATACCAACTCCAGCCCAGAGGGTGTTCAGTACGTTATCCCAGGCAACGACGACGCTATTCGCGCTATCGACCTGTACTTAAAGGGCGTAGTTGAGGCTATCAACGCTGCCCGTGCTGAGATGACCCGTGCTGAGGCCGAGCAACCAGCTGAGGTTGAGGCTGCTGCTGAGGGCGCTACCGAGGCTCCAGCTGAGGCCTAATTAGCCCCAGAATATCTCAAGCGACCAAGCCCGAGAACATATAATCTGCCTGGTGCTTGGTCGTAGCCGCACCCCAACTTAAAGGCGGCATTCCTTACTCTTTCTCATTTTGTGCTGCCGCTAAGCTCAAGTGGCAAAAAATTGAGGCAACAACTAGCTTTATCGTGCTGGTGTGGCGTTGCGTTTAGGGGATCCTAAAACCGCCCTTGGTTGCCGCTCTCAAGTTAGCTTACACGTGCCAAGACCTAGGCGACCTAGCGTCAATCCTGCAACTAACTTACGCCCCTTGAGGGTTAGTTTTGCTCCTACGTTAAGACTCTTTGCCTCATGGTTAAGGTTCTGCCTAAGCACAGCTTAGGGCCCCTTAAGACAGCCGTGGCGCACTGAGGTTGAGGAGCTATTGGCCCACAACCCATCCATTAAGTAAGAATTGCCCTAAGTTCAGTTGGGACTAGGTGACAGCGATAAGGCCTCAGGCCTTATCAAACCGATTTCTTTGAGGAATAAAAACAAATGGCAAACGTAACCGCTGCCTTAGTTAAAGAGTTACGCGACATCACCGGCGCCGGTATGATGGATTGCAAGAAGGCCTTAGTTGCTACCGATGGTAACATTGAAGCAGCGATCGAGGAGATGCGAAAGAGCGGCGCCTTAAAGGCTGCCAAGAAGGCTACCCGCACCGCTGCTGAGGGTATGATTGCCGCTGCTCACGAAGGCAATGAGGTTGTTTTAGTTGAGGTTAACTCCGAGACTGACTTTGCCGCTAAGAATGCTGAGTTCGTAGCTTTTGGTGAGAAGGTTGCTCAGATCGCTTTAGCTTCCAAGTGCGACGACGTTGAGACTTTAAAGGCTCAGAAGTTCGACGACACCCAGACCGTAGGCGAGGCTTTAACCGCTTTAATCGCTAAGATCGGTGAGAACTTAGGTATCCGTCGTATTGCTCGTGTCACCGGTGACAACCTCGGTCTCTACGTTCACTCCAACAAGCGCATCGGCGTAGTAGTCGTCTTAAAGGGCGGCGACGCTGAGACCGCTAAGAACGTTGCTATGCACGTTTGCGCCAGCAAGCCAGACTTCGTTCACCCAGAGGATGTCTCTGAGGAAGTCGTTGAGAAGGAGCGCGCCATCCAGATCGAGATTGCCGTTAACTCCGGCAAGCCAAAGGAGATCGCTGAGAAGATGGTCGCTGGCCGCTTAAAGAAGTTCACCGGCGAAGTTTCCTTAACTGGCCAGCCATTCGTTATGGATCCTAACAAGACCGTAGGCGAGATGTTAAAGGAGCACGGTGCTGACGCTGAGTCCTTCATCCGTATGGAAGTAGGCGAAGGCATTGAGAAGAAGGCTGACGACTTCGCAGCTGAAGTTCAGGCTCAGATCGCTGCTGCTCAGCACAAGTAATCAGGTCAAGCTTTGGCTTGAGCCCTGTTTACCCAGATAAGCTCAGTGTAGCTAAGTGGGATAAGGTGACCTTATCCCACCCAGCCCTGAGCTTATTTGGCATTTAGAGACCGGATTTTAACGAGCCCTGGGAGGCTCACGACCTGGAGGCTAGTACCTTAGAGGCTAGCCCATAGCAGGTTCGCATTGCTTGTTAAGGTAAGAGGCTTTAATTTAATGACTTCATCAACCAAGTCCGCACGCCGCATTTTGCTCAAGCTCTCTGGTGAGGCGTTAGGTGGCGCCACCCAATTTGGTATCGAGCCGCCGATCCTGGCCGAAATGGCGCGCAACGTTATTGCCATCAAGGAGCAGGGCGTACAAGTGGCGCTGGTGATTGGTGGTGGTAATATTTTCCGTGGTGCCGCGCTGCAAAAGGCTGGTATGGATCGCACGGTCGGTGACCATATGGGTATGCTGGCCACAGTGATCAATGGTCTGGCCATGCGTGATGAGCTGATTCGCCAAGGCGCACAGTGTGTGCTGATGTCGGCCCAAGGCATTGCCTCGATCACCGAGCAATATGGCGCCCAAAAGGGCCGCGAGCTGTTAGAGCAGGGTGCGATCTTGATCGTTGCCGGTGGCACGGGCTCCCCGTTCTTTACCACTGATACTGCCGCCGTGTTACGTGCGGTAGAATTACAATGCGATGAAGTCTTGAAGGGCACTAAGGTCGACGGTGTGTACACGGCCGACCCGATGAAGGATCCAAGTGCTGTTAAATATGATAGTCTCACCTACAAAGAGGTGTTAGCACACGAGCTGGAGGTGATGGACTTAACAGCGTTTGCCTTAGCTCGCTCGCATCACTTAAAGATCCGTGTCTTCTCGATGATTAATGAAGGTGCTCTGTTACGTGCGGCACTAGGAGAGGAAGAGGGAACCTTAATTTCGGACTAGCTTAAGAGCCGAACCCTCAGTCTCACAAGGAGAAACTTTTATGGTTAATGACGTTAAAAACGACGCCCAAGCGCGCATGAATAAGGCCGTTGAGTCCTTAGGCAGCCGCTTAAACAAGATTCGTACGGGCCGTGCCCAGCCTGGTCTGTTAGACGGTATCATGGTTGATTACTATGGTTCGCCAACCCCACTGCGTCAGGTGGCTCAGGTCAACGTCGAAGATGCACGTACCTTAAAGCTGACGGTCTTCGACCGCAATGCGATCAAGAGTGTTGAGAAGGCCATTCAGCAGTCTGGTCTGGGTTTAAACCCAGTAGTTGCAGGCGTCGACATTCGCGTTCCACTTCCTCCATTAACCGAAGAAACTCGTAAGGAGTTAGTTAAGGTTGTCCGTGGTGAGGTCGAGCAGGCCCGCGTTGAGATCCGTAACATCCGTCGTGATGCTAACCAGAGCTTAAAGAGCCTGCAAAAGGACAAGTCGATCTCTGAGGACGAGCAGAAGGACGGTGAAGAGCAGATTCAGAAGCTCACCGACGCTTCGATCAAGAAGTGCGATGAAATCTTAGCAGCTAAGGAGAAGGAGCTGATGGAGATCTAACTCCCAGCCCCGCTCCCGTGATCGCAATGCCGAGCACAATGAGCAAAATGAGGCCTGTGCTCCCGCGAGTGCAGGTCTTATTTTTTATCCGGTACCAGCGCTATATTAAACATAATCTTAATAAAAAGTAAATAATTTGGCAATGAACAGCTATTTTGCGCAGTTGGACCTCGAAATGCGCTAAGGTGAAAAGTGCTCACTGTCAGTTGAGCCACGAAGTCCTCAAGAACTTGTGTTAGGACAAAACCAAATTTAGGAGCCATCATGACACCACCAGCACTTTGCAACTGTCTTTGTCCACTCCAAGTTAGCAGTACCCTGTTTGTGAAGAGGCAGAGTGCCTTAGCAACTGTCCTAGGCTGCTGGGGGTGAGCAAGTAGCTTAGCGCTATCAATGCTGAGATACCCCTGGTGCTACCTGGGATAAAGTCCAGGGCTGCTTGCTATGGGTAGGATTAACTATAGTTCCCGTAGCTTAAATTCTCACTACCAATGATTGGCTTAAAGTAAGCCTTCTGTAGCATTCTTGCTGAGCTGTGGTGAGAAAAATATGAGTTTGCTAACTACCACAATCAAAAGAACTAAAACCTGGGAAAAACTCAGGTTTCTTTTGGTAGTGAGAAAATTTGGGGACTGTAGCGATCGGTATCATGATCGAGACAGAACCTTGCTATAATAGCGCTGTTTAAAGTCAATAT
>CALXXU010000098.1 GCA_944392765.1 uncultured Anaerobiospirillum sp. | reverse complement strand
ATCAGCTACGGCTACATAACAAAGTACTTGCGTGATAAGTATCAAATTGATAAGACCCACCATGATGATGCCTTTTGCATTGCAGGCAATATGGCTGCCACTCGGCTGGGATGTTACTACTACCAAAAGCAAGTACGTCGTCATAATCGCCAGATTCATAAGATTAATATTCTTAAGGGCGGGCGCCGCAAGAACAATCAAGCAGCTTACGAAGTCCAAGGCTTCCGGCTCTTTGACAAAGTCAAATACGAAGGCCAAATTGGCTTTATTTTCGGCCGTAGGTCTATAGGGTACTTCGATGTACGTCGACTTGATGGGACGCGCATTCATGCAAGCGCTAACTATAAGAAGCTGCGCTTGTTGCAAAAGCGCAAAAGCTATTTAACCGAACTGAGAACATGAGGCGGCGCTTCCTCCCCCGAGTTACCTCGGGGGTATCCGCGCCGGTTTTAGATGAATTTGCCGAGGGCGATAAGGTCACGGTCTTAGTGCATGATGATGCCAAGTTCTCGCCGGAAGAAATCGTGGAGCGCGCGCTCAGCCGTGAGCACGAAGACCACTATTCCTTGGTCTTCAACAACTGCGAGCACTTCGCTAACTGGTGTGTGACCGGCGAGGCTAACAGCTACCAGGTACGTGAAGTTGCCGTCGCCGCTGCCTCCTTTGCCGCTGCGCTCTTACTCAACCCCAAGGCGGGTAAAGCCGCCCGCATTGGCGGTGGTTTAGCCTTAGCCACTTTAACCGCCATCACCGCTGCCAAGTTGCTCTCAGACGAGAACGACAGCGACAGTCTGGCTAATACCGTGTGCGATGGCATTAACTCCTTGAGCAATACCGCGTGTAAGGGGATTGAGGCGATGGGTTCTGCCTCCAGTGACGCCTACGATACCGTCAGCAGCCTGGCCTCAGAGGTCGCCGACTCGGTGGGTGAAATCATCACACGTGCCTTAAAGTAATCTTACCCGCTAAAACGCCCCAGCTTAAAGCCTCCTGCAGCCCGCGCCCCAGGCGGCCGCACCTCAGCGCGGCGGTGAGTAGGGGCTTTATCGCTCATTTTGGGTCCGGTCACGGCCGAGGCGCCCGCCCCATCCTTCACCTGGTTCCTACTTGCGCCATGAGCTGGTGCAACCCATTGCCCCAGCGCCCTCTCTAAGGGCTAATTTGGTCGCGCGCCTCTTGGGCGCGCTCAAGGCCAACCACCACCCCCAAAGCTTTTGCCATGCGCCCCGCCCAAGCTCTTAGCGCCACTTGGCATCGACCAGCAGGGGCAACTTGAGTGCGCGTTTTAGTGCTCTTGAGGAGGGTAAGCTGCCTTATTGGTCATTATGCGCGCCAGGCCAGGGCACCGAGCCTAACGCCTCAGCTCCATACCGGCTCAATCTCACGGCTAGCACCAAGCCTAATAGCGTCGGCCGCGCCGTCGCGCAGCTGAGTGACGACATTAATTTGACCTTAAGTAATCCCGCTCTGAAGCCTGGTTGGTTCCTTGTTCACGGCTCTAAGCCCCGTAAGGCTGGAGGCTCAGTGTCCGCACCTGAGGGGCGCTTATTATAAGCGGTCGGCCAGGTGGTGTGCTGTTGGTTTTACTTGGCCTAAAAGCAGGGTAGGGTTAGGTGTACTTTTGAGGCAAAATTTCCTTGCTTGGTGTCATTTTTGCGGTATGATAGCAGTAATATACCGTATACGAATGCCTATCTAAGGATGCGCGCATGGAAAAGAAAGTTTTGCCTCAATTGCCGATCAATATCAGCGACTGGCGCAGTTTGCGTGAGAGCCAATACCATTTTGTTGATAAGACGGCGCTGATTCCAGATTTGGTGACGGGGCAGCGCTTGGCCTTCTTTGCCCATCCGCGCCGCTTGGGCAAGAGCACCTTGGTCAGCATGCTTGCCGAGCTCTTTGCCCACGGCGATGGCACCTTTGAGGGACTGGCGGTTTATAGCAAATGGCCGGAGCGTCAGCGCTATCCGGTGGTGCAGTTCAACTTCATGCTCTTTAAGGACTCCAATGCCCAGGTCGCCGAACGGTACTTGTGCCAAAAAGTGGTTAGTAGCTTTAGCAGCGCCTTACGTGATTGGGATCTGACGGTGCCCGATGAGCTTTTCAAGCTCACTGACTTCACTCAAGTGACCGCCCGCATCGAGCAAATTCTGGGCACGCAAGAAGTCGTGGTCTTGGTCGATGAGTGGGATTATCCTTTGATCGCGCATCTCATTGAGCCCAAGGATCGCACTATTGCTGAGGCGGCCTTGACCAAGTTTTACCAATGGTTAGGCCAGCTGCCGAACGTTCACTTTGCTTTGGTCACGGGCATTACAAGCTTCCACAGCGCGGCGATTGCCCCTGACTTCACCAATCTGAGTTTAGATCCGCACTACGCGACCTTAGTGGGTTTTACTGCCGAGGAAGTCGAGGCCAACTTTGCTGAATACATCGAGGAAGGGGCGCGCCGCGATGAGGTTGACCCAGAAGATGTGCGCGCGGAAATCAAGGACTATTACCAGGGCTTTTGCTTTGAGCCGACGGGCCAAGTCAGGCTCTACAATCCTTGGGACTTGGTCAACTATTTCAAGAACCTTGGTGATGAGTTTAGTGAAGAATTTGGTGAAGAATTTGGTGAAGAATTTGGTGAAGAAGGTCTCGAGCTCGGATGGCATTGGATCAATTGCACTAATGCGGACGCCGCGCTCTACCAGCTCTTGGAGCGTGAGCCCTTTGACCTGACTGCCATCATGCAGGCCTTTGCCGATGAGTTGGTCTTGACTCAGGGCGAGCTCGCGGCACTGATGCAAGATGCGCCGTGGACGCTCAAGACTTTGCTGCAGCAAACCGGCATGCTCACGATCAAGGGGATCACCGCTCAAGGCGATTATCTCTTGGGTTTGACCAACATCGAGCTGTTCCATTGCTGGCGCGATGTGCTCGTTGAGCTTTTGCATAACTACGACTACTCTAGCTCGGACGATTACAAGTGCCCCGCAGCCTCTCTAAAGCGCGGGCTGCCCGCAGACTTGGTGCACGCAGAGCTGGGCGCCTTCTGCCTCAAGCTCAACGCCTTGCTTAAGCTTACTGACTTAACTTATGTTCAGCTGACCGGCATCTACCCAGCGCTCTTGGCCTTTTGGCTGACCACTGAGGTCTGGGGGATTAAGGGGCACTTAATTCCTGAGCACAATGCGCTCGAACTGAGCTATCGCGATCTGGATCGGCGCTTGGAACACCGCTATCGCATAATTATCCACGAGGTTAAGCACTTTAAGCCTGCGTTGCTAGACGCCCCTGATTTTAGCGCGGTGCCGCTGCCTGACGATGACTTGGTTCACCTGCATTTGATGATCGCGCGCGACTGCCACCAAGTGGTCGCTCTCAAGATCTTGCAGCCGAACTATTACCCGATTACGCATATCGTTGAGCCTCAGCGGGAGTTTTAGATTGATGAAAGCTAACGAGCTGCCTTACTTTCGGGTGGGCTGCCACGAATGGCATTACTTGCAAGAAGAAGAGCTCAAGTTTATCGACAAAACGGAGCTGATTCCAGATTTGGTGACGGGGCAGCACTTGGCCTTCTTTGCCCATCCGCGCCGCTTTGGCAAGACCACCTTGGTCGACCTGCTCTCAGAACTCTTTGCCCACGGTGATGGAACTTTTCACGGCACCGCAGTCTTTGGCCGGTGGCCGGAACGGGTGCGTTATCCTGTTATCAAGCTGAATTTCTTGATGTTTAACTGCGACTCGCTCCAAGAAGCTGAACAAGACTTGTGCATCGAGCTCTATTACGCTTTTAGAGGAGCTTTGCGCGCATGGGACGTATGGGTGCCAAAAGAATTAGAGCGCACTAACTTCGCCGAGCAATGTGCCGTGATCGAGGAATACTTGGGCGCGCGTCAGGTGGTGTTCTTGATCGACGAATGGGATCACCCTATGACTTCCCATATGCTTGAGCCAGAAAAGGCGGCCATTGCTGAGGCCGCTCTGACCCAGTTCTATGCTTGGATTGCGCGCTGCCCTAATACCCACTTTGCCTTTGTCACGGGCATCTCGAGCTACCACAGCGCGGCCATCGCGCCTGACTTCACCAATCTCAGCTTAGATCCACATTACGCGACCTTGGTGGGCTTAACTCCGGAAGAGCTAGAGCTGAGCTTAGGTGATTATATTGTTGAAGCAGCACGGCGCGAGCAAGACAAAACTCCTGATGACATCAGAGCCGAAGTTAAGTCCGAGTACTTGGGCTTTTGTTTTGAGGCCTCAGGTCAAATTAAGCTCTACAATATTTGGGATATCGTCAACTACTTCCACCACATTGGAGGCCAGCGCGATGAATGGGGTGTGGAGCGTGGTAGTCATTGGATTAATAGCTCCTATGCTTGGGTCGCGCTCAAAGAGTCGTTAAAACGTGAGCCCTTTGACTTAGGTGCCATCATGCGGGCCTATGACGATGAGGTTGTGCTCACGGCCGCCGAGCTTCAAGCCTTTATGCACGATGCCCCGTGGACTCTTAAGACCTTGTTCCATCAGACCGGCTTTTACACCATAAAGGGCAGCGATGCTGATGGCAGCTACCGCTTAGGCTTCCCTAATGACGAGGTGCGCTGGTGCTTTAACTACGTGCTGCGCGAGGTCATCCACGGTAAGGACATCTTGCATTACCGGGAGGATAATCCGGCAGGTCCGCTCAAGCGCTCCGCCCAAAAGACCTTTGGGCAGGGTGACTTTACGCAGTTTTGCGCTCTGGTCAATCAGCTTTTGCGCCGCACCTTCTTTAAGTACTTGCAGCCGCAGGGCCTCTATCGCAACTTGCTCGCCTTTTGGCTTAGAACCCAGAGCACTGCGTTCCGCTTGCACTTAGGCTCAGAGCTCAATGAGCTTGAGGTGACCTACCAAGGCCAGCGTTATCGCATCGCCATCCACGAAGTTGAGCGGGCACAGTTAGAGCGTGACTTGAGCACCGAGCCAGCGAGCGCTGACTGCACTCACCTTGAGCTACAGGTGGATCCAGAGCTCAAGCAAATTGTGGCCTTTAAGCTGCTGACCGGGCAAGCTACCCTGGGGCAAGCGGTAGCGCCCGCCCCTGAAGTCGAGGACTTGAGCGAAGAGTGAGCTTAGGTACTTGCCTTCACCTGCGGCTCAGGCCAAAAGACTTGATTTAGCGTGGGTACACAGCTAAATTAAGGGCAGTATGGACTTTGCGCCTAACCTCGAACAAGGATGTGATATGCAGCAGGTATCTGACGCGCTCAAGGCTGAGCTGGTTTCAAAATTAGTCAACAACGACCTTTCGGTCTATGAGGTCGCCGCCCAATATCACATCAACCCACCCACGATCTATCTGTGGCTGCGTGAGCAGGGGCAGCTCTATCAAGAGGCTAAGCTTCTCACCCCTGATTTCTTGAACCTAAGTGGTAAGGCCTATTACGTGGTCGAGCAGTTAGGGACAGCCACTCAGGCCGTCTCGGCAGCGCCCGCTCCAACAGTAGTGCCTGAGGCTGCACATTCTGAGGCCACAGCCGCGCCGCTTCCTGCCTCTGTCCCTGAGACTGTCGACATTGAGAGCAGTGAGCCTCAAGTGGCACCGGCGAGCGATAGTCAGAGTGCTAACGCCCCAGTGCCTGCTAGCGCTGAGCCTGCGTCCGTCAGCGCCGAGCCAGCAGCGCAGACTGAGGCTACAGCGCAGACGGAGGCTGCTGCCACTACGCCTGCTCCTACCATGGCTTTCCCAACCCCGGAAACTCAAATCTCAAAGCTTGAGGATTTGAGCGCGAAGCTGGGCGTGACAGCACTCACTGCAGATGAGCGTGTCGCTGAGGAACAGGCTCAGGCCGCTGTATGCGCGGCTCAAGAGCAAACAGCCGAGGTAAAGGTGCACACCACTCAAGATCTGGCTCAAGCTATCGTGCCGCAGCCATCACGTGGTACGCCGTTGCCAGAAGAAGATGAGGCTGAGGTGGTGGATGACTGTTCCACTGATAACTGGGGCGATGTCGGAAACCTCGATAATATGGAATTAGAGCTGCCTGCGAGCGATGAGTCGGCTCCTGAGGCTCAGGTGGAAGAGGATGAAGCTGAAGACGATGAGCTCACGGCAGAGGAAAAGGACGAGATATTAAGCCGCATCGAACGTAAAGAAGTGACCGTGAATGTCATTAGCGATGCCTATGATATTCCGCAATTTATCATCTATCAGTGGCTCAAAGAGCGTGAACTGCAACGCGCTCAAGCTCAGGCTGAAGAGGTAGCTCAAGAGCGTGCAGCCCAAGAGGCGGAGGCTGCTGCGGAAGCGGCAGCGCGCAAGGAGGCTCGTGCGATAGCCGCAGGTGAGAGGGTTGCCACGCGCAAGCGCGATGGACGTGGCATGAAGGTCAGCGGCGATCGTAAGATTCGCATCGTGGCTCTGGCTACGACCGGCCTGATGTCAAACTCCATGCTCGCCGAGAGCTTTAATGTTTCGGTGTCCTTTGTCTCAGTGCTGCTGCGTGAGGTGCGCGAAGAGGGCTTATTGCCTTGGTGCTTGAGCTTGCGCAATTTAGACAGCGAGTACCCAGGTGCAGCGGACTTGATGGCGCGCGAGCACAAAGAAAAGCAGCCTGAAGTCGCCTTTGCACAGATTTCGGCCTTTAAGCTGGCTGCCGTTGATGCTGTCCTTAATCATGGCCTGTCGGTTAATAAAAGCGCAGCTATCTTCGGCATTGCAGTGCCGACCTTGCATAATTGGGTCAATAAGACCAAGGCGCAGGGGCTGGAGGCTTGGGCTCAGGGTGCCGGTATCAGTGAAGAAGACTTTGCTTGGCTCACGCCTCGTGATTAAATCGTGGGCTCGTGATTAAATCGTGGGCCCGTGATTAAGCCGTGGGCCCGTGATTAAGCCGTGGGCTTAGTGCCAGGGTGCACGATATGCCAGATCGTGGCCAGGCACACGTGAGCAAGCTCAGGAAAGCCCTGGGCCTGGGCTTGGGCGGTGATGTAGGCATGTAAGCTGCGCATGGTCCACCGCTTTGGGCGTAAGCTGCCTGCAGCTTGGCCTTCGTACACCGTGCGCACCCAATGGCGGGCGGCGCTGGAGATTTTGTAGCGGCGGCCGGGCCGAGGTAGGGTGGTCATAGCTTGCAGTACACTCTGGTTTTGGCACAATTTGAGGTGCTCGATTACCGTGACACAGGTGATAGCAAGCTTGCGCGCGATCTCAGTATTGCTCCAGCCAGCGGCGGCTAAGAGATAAATCTGGGCGCGGCGCCGTCTCAACTCACTTTCGCGGTCATCGGCGCTAATCGCTTGTAACAGCGCCTGCTCTTTTGGGCTTAAAGTTGGTACCTGATAAGTGCGCTGGCGCCCCATGCTTCGCTCCTGGTCTTTTTGCCAAATTTTCTTTCTCATTTTAGCGGAATTATAGTTATGGCCAAGTTTCCAAAAGCCAAATTTGACGAGCGGGTGACACCCGAAGCTTTAGCTCGTGACTACCACATCGGCACCCATCGGCGCCTGCCAAATACCTCCGGCTGGTCCTTAGCGCTTGATATTCCTAAGGGAAATTTAAAGCGCAGCGGCGATCGCGCCATTAAGATCTTGGGCTATTACCTCACCAAGCTCCCCAGCAAGAGTGAGCTTAAGCGCCTGT
This sequence comes from uncultured Anaerobiospirillum sp., assembly GCA_944392765.1. GTDB lineage: Bacteria > Pseudomonadota > Gammaproteobacteria > Enterobacterales > Succinivibrionaceae > Anaerobiospirillum. The sequence goes on along the minus strand of CALXXU010000098.1, from coordinate 7,581 downwards.
TTTCGTGTGATGTGAACTCCATCTTAGATATGAGCGAGGCGATGGGGATCGGAATTTGGGTCTTTGAGCAGCGCAAGTTGGATCAGGCCTCGCCTAAGGCCCAGAGCCTAAAGGAGCAAGAGGCACGTAATGCTGAGCTCGACCCCAGCACCGATCCCAGCCTCACCGTTGACTTCTGGGAGAGTGAGGCCTGGCGTCTGGCGGTAATGGCGACGGTCTTTGTCTATGAGATTGCCCCGGACTTTGCCGCAGAGCTCTTTGCGGTCGACCCAGATAAGGTGGTGCAATTAGCTCAAGAAGTCGAGGCCCAAGGCTTTATCAATTGGGTTAACAGTTGTACCCCAGAGGTGCGCGCCTATGTTAGGCCTTTGAAATTGCTCGATAAGGTCACCAATCGTCGTAAGACGGTGGTGCTGGATTGGTCTGAGGACGCTGACACCTTTTAGCGTCAACAACGTGAGCCAGCAGGGCACCCCAGTCATGCCAGGGTGGGTAGCGGCGGCACCTAGGCGTGAGAGAAGGCGCCAAGGCGCACATTTGAGCAGCCGATTTGCCCGCTTACTTTCTTGACCTTGCTACAATGGTGCGTAGGTAGTGAGGTAATCATGGCGACAGAGACACAGCTAAACGGAGCGCAATGTATTAACATCGTAGCAGCGGTGCAGGCAGGCATGTCGCACTCCGAGGTTGCTGCTGCCTTGGCGCTGCCCGAAGCCACGGTCGCGGCTTTGTGTGCTCAATGCGCGCAGCAGGGCTTAATGGAGTGGTGCATAGCCCAGCGCACAGGCACTAAGGAAGCTTCCGCGCGCCCGGTACTGCCGGTTGATTACGCCGCCTTACCTCAGTTTCTTATCGCCGCTGTTAGCGCGGTACACTTACAGCGCCTTGATGTTATGACAGCGGCGGTCATCTTTAATCTGAGCCCCACTCTGCTTAATGGCGCCGTCCTGCAAGCCCAAGAGCTGGGCTTAGCGGCTTGGTCAGCTCAAGTTGCGGCCACCTCCAGTGAGCCTGTCTCCTATAGCCTGGCGCACTTTAGTGGCGCGCACAAAATCGCCATGGTTGCGGCTTTATTGAGTGGCGCCAAGACCTTTGAGCAAATCAGTGCAGACCAGTGCGTACCGGTGAGGTCCTTGCGTGCGCAGTTACAGCGGGCGCAAAAGCTGGGCCTGTGCGCCTGGTGCCAAGAAATGCGCGCTCACGATCGCAAACGGCGCCGCTCGGCTCAGATGCTGGCCTTTGAGATGGCCCACCCATTGCCTGAGCCTGACTTTGCGGCTATCCCCGCCTTCAAGCACGATGCACTGCGCGCACTCATGCGCCATGAGCTTAGTGTGGAGCAAATTTCCGCCGCCTTAACCTTAACTCCAGAAACCATCTCAGCTTGGGCCCAAGAATTGGCTCCTCTGCACCCTGAGTCGCAAGATACCCTGCACTATAGCGGTACGCGCCGCATCACGATGTTGGCGCAGTTCTTAAGTGGTAAGTACGGTAACCTGACCCGCACCGCCACGTATTTGCATGTCGGACGTAGCACCTTAGAGCGTTTTCTTAAAGAGGCGCAAGACCAAGGCCTTTTTGCCTGGTGCGCCGCCCTGCGCGCGGCCGACCGGGCACTACAACGAACAGATGAATTTGATTTTGACCTGAGCAAAGTACCCGTTTTTAAGCTCGCGGCGGCCTATGCCGTGCTCCATCAAGGCTACTCTATGGCGGAAGTCGCAGCGGTATTAGGCCAGCCGCAGGAAAACATTGATGCTTGGTGTTTCGTAGCTCAGGACGTAGGGCTTAAAGCCTGGATGCAAGTTCGCGATCCCAAGCAACTGCGCCTAGTCGCGCCCGAGCTGGTAACCCCTGAGCCTAGCAAGGATGACTCCTCCTTAAGCCCAGCAACTGCTCCAGAGGCCCGAGGGCGTGCTCGGCGCGGTGACGCGCGCCGTGTGACCAGTGGGGCACGTGCTATTGCCATAGTTGCTTATTACCTGGAAGGTATGAAGAGCGCGCAGCAACTGGCGCAAGAACTTGAAATTAATGCGGCCCGTGTGAGCGCCTTGGCCCGAGCCGCGTGCAAACAGGGTTTAGTTGCGTGGTGTGCCGCGCAACGCGCCCGTGACCAATATGAAGGCGTTACCCCCGAATTATTAGCCTTTGAAGCAGCCCATCCGCTGCCAGAACCCGACCTGTCAACTTTACCTAGGTTTAAGGTGGCCGCAGTGGAGGCGGTGCTGACTCATACTATGGGCAAGAAGCAAGTAGCGGCAACCTTAAACGTGAAACTCAAACAAGTGCGCGTGTGGTGTGAGGCGGCTCAAGAGCAGGGTTTAGATTCGTGGCGTCTTAGCGTACTGGCCGAGGGTAGAGTGCCCCAGCGTAAAGAGCGTGCCTTCAACAGTGGTCGCCGTCGCATTAACATACTGGCGGCACTGCTCAGTAAAGAGTTTGGCGCGACTTGGGCCGTGGCGCTGCGCTTTCATGTGGGCTATCAGACGGTGCGTGCACTCTTGGTGGCCGCACGCACCAAGGGGCTCTATACCTGGTGTGAGGAAATGCGCGCTTTTGATTGCCAAAATCACCATCAGCTCGCAGCACAAGAGTCAGGTGATCCAAAGGTTGATTACAGTACGGTGCGGCCCTTTAAGCTGTGTGCCGTGTACACGGTCTTATGCCAAGGCAAGAGCATAACCGAGGTTGCGACAGTGCTGGGCCTAACCCCCGAGCAAATCATAACCTGGTTTAAAGAGGCACAAGAGCAGGGCTTTGTCAAGTGGGCGCGGCACTTTACTATTCCCGAGCGCATCTTGGTGTCACGCGCTTTGATCCCGATGTTGTCGCAGTCCTAGGAGGTCAAGATGGTGCCGCTGATTAATCCCGTGACCGGTGATGAGGCCATTCAAATCGTGGCCGCACTAAGTGCTGGGGTGGCCGCCGAGAAGGTCGCAGCTATTTTTCACACCACGGCCACTGCGGTCACGAAGCTGCACACGGCGGCGCAACGTAAAGGTCTCACCGCCTGGTGTCAAGCGCAACGTGCCCGCGATGCGCGCTGCTTTACTCCACAAATTGGGGCGACGCCTAAGCCCCACGTCAATTGTGGGCGGGCGCCGGAATTTGTCATTACCGCTGTAACTGAGGTTACGCTCCATCACTTGAGTGTCACCGCAGCCGCCCAGCTCTTTGGACTGAAGCCCTTTGAGATTGAGATGGCAGCGGTCACCGCCTATAATCAAGGCATTATGGTTTGGGCGCAGCACTTACGCGCGCATTGCGTGCCTGAAACAGTGCTTAATCATGTCACCAAACACAATCAGGCCAATAGCGGCGCCCGACGGATCAAGATGGTGGCGGCGTGCTTAAGTGGCTGCTTAGGGGACGATCAGCAGGTGGCTACGCTCTTTCAGACCAGCCCAGTCTACCTGCACCGTCTGCTGCGGCAAGCCTAGGCTCAAGGCTTACTTTTGTGGTGCGAGCGCATGCGCATCCAAGACTTAGGGCGCCACCCTAATTGCACTGAGGGCGCCGACCCAGAGGTTAGTTGCGCAGCGGCGTCTGCCTTACGTGAGGCGGCGGTGCGCGCGGTGTTAAAGCAAGAGCGCGACCTGGCTACAGTGGCCACCATCCTGGGCGTTAGTGTAGCTGAGGTGGCAAGTTGGCTCAAAGCAGCACCCAACGCAAGCTGCTAAGTGAGAATGGTGGTTAACATGGAACATAATAAGACAGACTTTCCTCTAACTGGGGATCAAGCGATCGATCTCATGGCAGCAGCACTAGCAGGGGTACCCCACGACGCGCTGGCTTATGGTTTTAAGCTTGATGAGGCCGCAGTCAAGGCGCTGATTGAGGCCTGTCAGGAGCAGGGACTGAGTGCTTGGTGTCAGGCTCAACAGGCCCGTAATGACGTTCCAGCCAAGTCACCAGCGCCCGCCCCCAAGGTTAATTGCACCTTAGTACCGGACTTCATCTTAGCGGCAGTACAAGAGGTGCAAGCAGGTATGTCCGTGAGCGCGGCCGCGCAGCTCTTTCATGTGGCTGCGAGCGTGATCTCTTCTCATCTGCTGGCGCTCCAAAACTTAGGCTGGGAGGCTTGGCTCAGTAAGCTTCAAAACACCAAGCTCCATGTCCGCGACGTGATGAACTACCGGCGTCCTGCTAAAAAGCGCACGCTAGCTGCCACTAAGCAAGCTAAGTTGAGCCCTAAGCGGCGGATTGCCATTGTGGCGCTGTACTGGTCGCACCAGCTGATCATCAAGGAACTTGCCACGCGCAATCAGATCTCTCGTTACCAAATCAGGCGCCTGGCCACGAAAACACCGCAGCCCAGTTTAATAGCTTGGTTGCTCCAAGAGCGGGAGTGCGCCGCACAAAAACCGCTTACCCAGGAACAAAAGCAGTTTGAGCGTGATCATCCGCTCCCAGTGGTTGAGCTCACGACTATCCCAAAGTTTATCGAGGAGGCAGTGTGGGCAGTGCAGCGAGATGGCATGAGGGTCGCGCAAGTAGCGCGCGCTTTGGCCTGCCCCCAAAAGCAGATTAAGTCTTGGCTGGCGGCGGCGCAAGAACAAGGAATGGAAGCCTGGGTACGCAGCTTACAGCCTAATAGCTGGCTAACTACACAGCATCGTTCACCCAAGCACTGTGGTGCCTTTCGTATCCACGTTATAGCCGCGCTCTTAAGCGGTAAGTGGTGCAGAAGTAGGTTGTCCGAGCTGTTTGGGGTAGCGCCATCCACGATTCAATGCTTGAGAAAGCAGGTGCAAGCCCAGGGACTCTATGATTGGTGCGCTCAGATGCGGCGCTTTGACCAAGAGTCACCATATGCTCCTGCCTTGATCGCCGCTGATAAGCTGCATGAGTGGCCTGAGCTTGATTACAACTCCATTCTTGAGTTTCGGCGCGAGGCCTTGCGCGTGATTAAGGGGCAAGGGGTAAGCCCCAAGCCGGTAGCCGAAGTCTTGGGCTTAGAGCTCAAGCAAGTTGAGGCTTGGCTCGAGCTGCCTGAGTACGAAGTCGTAGCTATTGCGCCCATCACACCTGAGATCTCAGTCCTGCTCAAGCGCTACGCTCGTAGCAACTACAGCGGCAAACGCCGTATTGAGCTATTAGGCGCTGCTTTGCAAGGCAATAAGCAAGTACCCTATCATCTGGGGCAGCGCCTTAAGGTCAAGGCTCAAGCAATGGGGCTCTATGCTTGGTGTGAGGAGCAGCGTAAGGTCGACCAATACTGTGAGCGGGCCCAAAGCTTGCTGCGTGAGGAGCTAGAGCAAGCACCACTAAACGTCGACTTAGATACCGTACCGGCCTTTGAGCTGGCCGCTGTGACGGCTGTCCTAAACCAAGGCCTGTTGGTCCCGCAAGTGGCAAGTGTCTTAGGTCTGAAGATGGATAAGCTGCGCGATAAGTGCGAGCAAGTACGCAAGCAGGGCTATGCTCAGTGGCTGCGCCAATTTAGAGCCAAGGAACGCAAATTAGTAGGAGTGAAGATAGATGGCAAAGCTTAATGCCGCCGAGCGCATTCGTTTAGTTGCGCTGGCTTTTAAGGGAACCCCTAAGGGGCAGCTCGCGATGTACTTTGGCCTCAATAAAGGCCAAGTCGATGCTATCTTGCAAAAAGTTGCAGAGCAAGGACTCTTTACCTGCTGCAAGCGCTGGCAAGAGGCCGATGCCGCCACCATTGGCCCTAAGAAGATACGCAAGGGCGTACCCAAGGTGTCCTTAGGGAGCCTGCCGCAGTTTAAGATTGCGGCGGTCGATGCCGTGGAGCGGCTGCATTACGCGCCCTATATCGTGGCTAAGGTCCTCGATCTCAAGTACGACGTGGTCTATGGTTGGCTTAGATCTTCCCATTCGTACTACGAGTGCTGGCTGGACGACTTTGAGGTAGACGACATTACCTGGGCCTTAGGACCGGAGGCGCGCCCGCTCCTCATGCGGCGCCGCCCACTTGATTTCGTGGACTAAGCAAGCAAGCCATCTGGGGAGGGCGACACACGCGTCGGTAGTGGGTAAGTAGGGCCAGCACCCAGTGGCTTAAGACTTTGTAAGTCCCAAGGTAAAGTGCACTGCCCATATGACGCGTAATGCCAGCCAACCACCTATTGGGCTCAGAGCTTGAGTATTGAGGTGCGACGCTTAGTCGCTCCCAAATTCGTAACGCACCAGATGCGCAAGCGTAGTAGGTGGCACCACAATAGAAGGGTAGCTTCATTCCGGGCGCATGAGCTATAGAGCTTTATGCGGCCAGCTATCATAGCGCTCTTGTAGCTTAAGCCAGATGCGCGGCGGGGTGAATGTTAAGACAGTATGGAGCGCAGTGGCAATTTCCGGAGTAATTGGTGCCTTTCCCGCAATAATGTTAGTCAGTACTCGCATCGGCACGCCCATCTTTTGGGCGGTATCCTCAATAGTACGCTTGTGATCGAAGCACGCCGCCAGAATACGTCCAGGATGGGGTGGTTTATGCCAGTGCATGGGTTTCTCCTTAATGGGCTGGAGTGGATCAAGCAAGCAGCGCCTCCAACCATCCAGCATCATGAGCCCATGGTCAGGGCTCCGCACTTCTAGGGAGCAGCGCCCTCTGGTATATGTGCCATCCACCGTATAAATTGAAAAATCAACTTTTTTATACTTTTTGCGTTTTGATTATAGCATATACCTGTTAAATATAGTACACTTAAAGCCGCAGCTCTGGTTAGTCAGTATCATTGCTCCACCAATATCCGGCTAAAGCTCCTGCAAGCGGTCAGCGCCTCAAAGACTACGGCGACCACGCAACTATAAGACATAGGTCGCGCGTGGCGATACTGAGCCCACGAGGACAAAACGGGGATACGACCCCAATAGGCCACATAGGAATCCAGCCGTCAACTACCCCGGTCTTACGACCGGGGCTTGAGCAATCGAGCCCAGGTTGACTAGCCTCAGTCCACCTATGGTGGACTACGTTGGTTGGGAATATATAGGCACCGCAGGATGTTAATCCTAGTCTTGCGCACTGCGGTTCGTGATTAAAAGCTCTAAAGGGTAAGGAGCGGTGTTGCGAACATTAAACCCCATCTAACATTGGCGAAGGGTTATTACATTTCGTAACTTAGTTGTTACGACTTGAGGGTGGGTCTGTGGATACCCATCTCCCATCAAACTTTCAAGCAAGAAGGATAATGCGTTTTTCACCAACTAACCTTGGTTGAATCACGCAAGATTGAAGATGATTGATAGTAGTTAACTTTGATTGTGGTTTTAGGATTCAAGCCGAGGGGGCTCATACTAAGTTGCGCTCAGCAACTGCAATGAGTCAGAGTCCATGGGAGCCTTAATTCAGTTGGAGCTTTACACTATGTCTAAGCCTCAAAAAAAGATTATGGTATATGTTTTAAACATGCGCGGTGAGCCGTTGATGCCGTGTTCGCCCGTCAAAGCACGCAAGTTGCTTCAAGCCAAAAAGGCCATCGTTAAGCGCACAGAGCCTTTTACCATTCAACTTAAAGTTGCCAGTGGTGAAAATCGTCAGCCTATCACTTTGGGGGTTGACCCAGGCTATACATACGTTGGTCTAAGCGCTTCCACGGAAAAGGCCGAGCTTTATGC
>CALXXU010000097.1 GCA_944392765.1 uncultured Anaerobiospirillum sp. | reverse complement strand
CCCAAAGCGCTGGGCTTTGGTTTTTGTCAGCGCATCACTGCGTGACAACGGATGCGTATTTTAGAGATTTTTTACAGTGGGTCAACACTTTTTTCAAAATTCCTAATCTCCTAGTTTAATCTTAGCACCTCAAACTTGCCAGAAAAAGCTATTTTATGCGGTTTAGTGACCCATATCACGTCTTAAAGATTAATTTGGATGAACACATCCCCAAAAACCCGAACGCAGTCCTACACTCAAAAAAAAAGCTCATCCTTGGCGCGCCAATTCCCCCTATACTGAACACCATAACGAGAACTCAACCAAGTGAGGTGTTCTATGTCCCCTGTCCGTTACACCATCTGGGGCTTGGCCTTAGTCGGTCAGTTAGCCTTAGTAGGTCAGTTGGCCTTAGGTGGCACTGCCTACGCTCAGGAACCGGCCGTAACCAATCCTGGCGGGGCCTTTAGCCCGGCCTTGCCGATAAATCTTGATACCTGTGCCCAGACCGCTGCAATCTCGCAGTATCTCGACACCATTGCTCCGGACGAAGTGGAGAAGTTAAAAGAGATCCGCACTTACCTCGAAGGCTGCCAAAAGCTATTAGAAGAGCGCGTCATTACCCTCAAGACGCAAATTGATCAGCTCGAAGCCCAAGAAGCAACGGCCAACTAAAAAAAACAAGCGCCCAAAACAACCAAGGCAGCAAGCTCTCGTTACGACAACTTGCTGCCTTGAAATCTTAGCGCCCGCCTACCGACTCCAGCATTTGCTGCAAATAGCTTTGAGCTTGGCGTGCCAGGGTTAAGCGCTCTGGATTTGAATCTGCCTGCAATTGCTGGTAGGTTCCCAAAGCCTCGAGCGACTTACGAGCAAAGAGTGGAATATCACTACTGGTATCACGAGCTATACGGGCCAGCTCCGGTCGCGGTAAGGCCATATTTTCATAGATCGAAGTAAGTCCCTGCTCTTGCTTCTTGCTAAAGAGCACGATGCGTCGTTGCTGCTCTAAAGAGCTGCGACACATACCATAGTAGGCCATGCCCATGATGTAGAGCGCTAAATACAGGTTTTGCCCTTCGACTTGATCGCGCATCAAGCTTAGAGCATAGCGGTTTTGCTCCAAGATCAAGGCGCCCTGCGCCACATCAAAGAGCATAGACTGCGGCAACAACTGCGCTAAACCGCCAAACAAGACGTTGTTGAGGCAGGAACCATAGCACTGGTGATCCAGCAACTGGGCAATCAAGGCGACTCCTGATTCAGGGTAGTTCGCGGCCATAAAATTGCTGATATTGGTCAGCACATCATTGCGGAAAGCCGGTGGCAGTCCCAACTCAAAGTTTGGCCACTGAGAGTCAGAGCGATTTTGCATAATGGCGCAATGGTAATAGTTCTCGCTCAACTCATTGATGAAGTCGACCAGCTCCCCCACATCAAACGGCTCAAGCAAGCCAAAGCCTTCCGCCTTACCGCTATAGCTTAGGACATCAGCAGGCATGACACTTTGCAACGTCAGCTGCTGACTTGGGCGATAGCATAGTGGCAGATAGCCTAATAAGCGTTGCCAGGTTTCATCATCAAAGTGCAACCAAAAACGGCCATTGCGCGCCGTCGCACGATTCTCAAACTCAAGACACAAGAGTAAAGCCATCAGATCGCGCCGCACCAAGTGCTCGTAAGCGTGACGCTGACTTGGCGTTTCTTGAGCATTTGGCGAGAAGCGATGCGCCACCAGTTCACCCACTAACAGACGCAGCATACCCTCATAACCGGCAAAGGAGCTGGAGTTCATCAAAGCGTGCACCAGGCCATCCTTAAAGCCCGTGCCTTGCACCATATCTACTGCGTCAAGTTGGGCTTTCTCATCAGCACCCAAGCTCTCAAACGGACGGCTTCCTAAGCGCGCTAAGACGCTCTGGCGATATTGTTCCAAGCTGCGTGCTCTAACAGCAAAGTCATGCTTGGAGTGCACCATACCCCCTGAGCTCAGGCGCTTTTGCACCAGCTCAAAAGGCACTTGCTCACTTTGACTTTCCTCAGCTGCGCGTTGCTGAGCCTTCTCTTGCGCCGCACGCTCTTGCGCCAGCCGCTCTTGTTCAGCCTTTTCTTGCGCCAGCCGCTCTTGCTCAGCCTTTTCTTGCGCTAGCCGCTCTTGCTCAGCCTTTTCTTGCGCCAGCCGCTCTTGAGCCTGGCGCTCTTGCTCGGCCTTTTCTTGTGCCGCGCGCTCTTGAACCTGGTGCTCTTGCTCAGCCTTTTCTTGCGCTAGCCGCTCTTGCTCGGCCTTTTGTTGCTCGGCGGCCGCACGCTTGGCCTCAGCTTCCTTACGCTCTGCGATCAGCTTGTAACGCACCTCATCGCACGCTTGCGCAAAGTCACGCTGAGCTTGCTTGAGCTCAGACTCAGTCTTAAGCTGCGCAATAAAGTCGGCAAAGCTTGGTGCCAGCTCGCGCTTATGAAACTCTAAGTCCTTTTGTACCAGCACTACGCTCGGCTCACTTGAACCCTGATAATCAAGCCAAACCATAGAGTGGCCAAAGTCAGAGCACCCTGCGATTACCGCACCTAAATTAGGATAGCCCCACTTCGAGACCATAAAGGCGGTACCGAACTCACCACATAAGGACCAAGGGGTAGTCGCACCAATACCGAAGATGTTGGTCAAGGTCACATAAGAAAACTCAGGCTCCTGACCTTGCGCCAACTGAGCCTCGAGCTCTGATGCACTGTAAGGTAATACAAAGTAGCGACGCTGTAGCAGACCACCATTTTGCTGGCGCGCCAGCTCCACATAAGCTTGTGGCAAGCTCAGTCCACCTAAGGCTGCTTGCACTCCGGCGATCATGGCTTGGTTTAAGGGAGGAGCGACATAGCAACGCAGAGCTTCTTCACTACAGTCTTCATTGGCCCAAAGATCATGGGGCACTACAAAGGCCTCTTGCTCAGCCATAATTCGCTCCTTATCAACAATTGCTTAAACCTAAGCGCACCACAAAGCACGCCCCACGTTCACCCTAAGGCACAACCTCAGCTCCACTTAGTCCAAGTACCGTGGTGTTTAGTCGAAGTCGTAGCGGTACTGTGCTACTAAGTTATCCTCTAAGTCCCTAAGCTCAATGCGATCTTCTAAGATCAAGGCAAAACCTGCCTTGGTGCCGCCCTTAGGCAAGGTCGTTGAGCCCGGATTGATGTTGATGAGGCCATTAGGCTTCATGAAGATACCAGCCACATGGGTGTGACCAGAGAGCACGATATCGTGCGGCTTTAAGCCCAACTTATCGCGCAATTCGTTCGCGCCAGAGCCATCGCCACTATCGATCTTGTGCAAATGACCATGAGTCAAAAAGATGCGTTGCACGCCCTGTGGGGTTGGAACCAGGATGTAGCCATAAGGACCATTGCAAGGGAAGTTGAACATCATGCTGTCCACTTCGCTATCGCAATTACCACGTACCGAGATGATCTTGGTGCTCATGGCATTAAGTAGCTGCGCTACCTTAGGCGGCTCATAACTCTCAGGCACCTTATTGCGCGGGCCGTGGTTGAGCAAATCACCTAAGAGCACTAGGTAGTCGCAATGGTACGAGTCAAAGTACTTAAGCGCAGTGCTGAGCTCATCTGCTCCACCGTGAATATCAGAGAGCACCAAATAACGCATGTCGATCTGTCCCTTATCGTATATCTCATCCCATGATGGGCTTCAAACAGCCCTATCTTAGATAAGATCAGGATGGGTGCGCAAGCTAAGAGCCTCTTAGCTACCACTCTACCAATATGGTGGCTGCGAGCTCTTACTTCAAGGGATCGACCATCGTACTCTAAGTTAGCATATGCGCTCTGGTGCGACAGCATACAAGCTCTAATGCAGCTGGTACGCGCACTCTGGTGCAGCGGCACACGAGCTCTGATGCAGCTGGTACGCGCACTCTGGTGCAGCGGCATACGAGCTCTGGTGCGGTTAGTACTCGTACTCTTTCTCTGTGGCAGCTTGGGCAGCTGCTTGCTGACGGCGCGAATAGGTGGCAACAACATACTCGTCCAGCAGCTTTTGCTCGCGGCGTTGCTCCTCCTTCATGCGCTTGATGCGGTGCTTTTCCAGCAAGGTCTCGATGATCTTGCGCTCTTTTTGACGCGTTAAGTAGATTTGGCGCTTTTGCTCAGTGAGCATGTGCAGGCGTTGCAGCTCTTGGCGCTGCTTTAAGGCGATGTTATCAAGCTTCTCGATAAAGGCTTGATAGGCCAAGATCTTGGTGCCGGTCAGACCCATGCGACCTTCATTTTGCATTTCCGCGATATAACTCATGCGGAAATCTTCCACCTGCTTGATTTGCTTTTCGTAGCTGGCGACTTGGTTACGGCAAAAGACCCAGTCTTCAAGCGCCTTTTCTTCATCAGACTGACGCTTGTCCAGCACCAGATGTAACGCTCTATCTTCAGCCATCGCCTCAGTCCTCTTGCTACGTCGCCCCGACTCAGGCGCTCTTAGCGCCCGCCCCTCGGCGACTCTCTCATTATCGCCTTATTTTAGGCAAATTCTAAACCACAAACTGCAAAAACGACAAAGCCTGTCGTCCCCTTAAGCACGACAGGCTCGCGACCTTACAGCAAGGTCTTATTTCCACTAGAAGTGGCGTTTATTACCACTTAGAGTGGAACTTATTCCCACTCAATAGTTGCTGGTGGCTTGCCCGATACGTCGTAGCAGACGCGCGAAATGCCATTGACCTCATTGATGATGCGGTTGGAGATACGACCTAACAGCTCATAAGGTAACTCGGCCCACTTAGCAGTCATGAAGTCGATCGTCTTAACGGCACGTAAGCAGACCACGTAGTCATAGCGACGGCCATCGCCCATAACGCCTACTGAGCGCACTGGCAAGAAGACGGTGAAGGCCTGGCTTACTTGGTCGTACCAGCCGCTGTTGTTGAGCTCTTCCATGAAGATAGCATCAGCCTGACGCAGCAGATCTAAGTACTCCTTCTTGACCTCACCTAAGACACGGACGCCTAAGCCTGGACCTGGGAATGGGTGACGCTGCACCATCTTGACTGGTAAACCCAGCTCGACGCCGATCTTACGGACTTCGTCCTTAAAGAGCTCGCGCAGTGGCTCGACTAACTTGAACTTGAGGTCATCAGGTAAGCCGCCCACATTGTGGTGCGACTTGATCACATGCGACTTGCCGGTCTTGGTCTGAGCCGACTCTACCACATCAGGATAGATCGTGCCTTGGGCTAAGAAGTCCACGCCATCGAGCTTACGGGCCTCATCAGCAAAGACATCGATAAAGGTGTGACCAATAGCCTTGCGCTTAGCCTCAGGATCGCTAATCCCCTCTAAGGCCTTTAAGAAACGCTCGGAGGCATCAGCGTAGACAATGTTAAGACCTAAGCCTGAGAACATGTCCTTAACTTGCTGGCCTTCGTTTAAGCGCAGTAAGCCATTATCAACAAAGACGCAGACTAATTGCTCACCAATGGCACGATGTAACAACAGTGCGGTCACCGACGAGTCAACGCCGCCGGATAAGCCTAATAAGACCTTGGACGAACCGACCTGCTCGCGGATACGAGCGACCGCATCCTCAATAATGGCCGATGGCGACCATAAGCCTTGGAGCTTGCACACGTCGATCACAAAGCGGCGTAAGAACTCACCACCTTGCTTAGTGTGGGTGACCTCAGGGTGGAACTGTACGCCGTAGAACTGGCGAGCTGCATCATAGACCGCAGCATAAGGGCAAGTGTCGGTCGAGCCTACGGTAACAAAGCCCTCTGGAATAGCTGTAACCTTATCGCCATGGCTCATCCAAACATCCAGACGCTGTTCACCCTCATGGTCGGTTAAGCCATCAAATAATGGGCATGGAGCCTTAAGATCGACGGCGGCATAGCCATACTCACGGTGATCCGAGCCTTGTACCGCACCACCTAATTGCACGGCCATAGTCTGCAGGCCGTAGCAAATACCTAAGACTGGGACGCCTGCCTCAAATACCCACTCTGGGGCGCGTGGTGAACCGGCCTCAGTGGTCGACTCAGGGCCGCCTGACAGGATAATGCCTTGTGGGGCAAATTCCTTTAAGCGCGCGACGTCCGCATCAAATGGATAGATTTCGCAATACACACCGATTTCACGCACCCGGCGCGCGATGAGCTGCGTAACTTGCGATCCAAAATCGAGGATCAGAATCTTCTCAGAATGGATATTGGCCATGGGCTCAACCCTAATGACGTGCCTTGCGACACAAGAAAGGACTAAACAAGAAAGGTCTAAATACGCGCGCGCCCCGACCTAAGGTCAGGGCGCTAAGAGCAACTCCTCAAGTTAAGGAGGCATCAGGAGCTACTCGCACCCCAAATGGTGCCTACTAGTGGCTTTGGTAGTTTGGAGCTTCCTTGGTGATGGTTACGTCGTGAACGTGAGACTCACGGATACCAGCACCGGTGATGCGGACAAACTTAGCCTTGGTGCGCAGCTCTTCAATGGTGGCACAACCGGTCAAGCCCATGGCCGAACGCAGACCACCCATTTGCTGGTGAATAATGCCACGCAGTGCACCCTTATAAGCAACACGGCCCTCAATGCCCTCTGGAACCAGCTTATCGGCAGCATTGTCCGACTGGAAGTAGCGGTCAGCCGAGCCCTTAGACATAGCAGCTAAGGAACCCATACCACGATAGGACTTAAAGGAACGGCCTTGGTAAATTTCAATCTCGCCTGGAGCCTCTTCGGTACCGGCAAACATGGAACCGACCATGACGCAGTGGGCACCAGCAGCTAAGGCCTTAGCGATATCACCAGAGTAACGGATACCACCATCGGCGATTACCTTGATATCCGAACCACGTAAGGCCTCAACGGCGTTAGCGATAGCGGTCATCTGTGGTACGCCGCAACCGGTAACCATACGAGTGGTGCAAATCGAGCCTGGGCCGATACCAACCTTAACCGCATTAACACCGGCTTCAGCTAAGGCGATCGCACCTTCAGCCGTGGCCACGTTACCGCCAATAATAGGCAGATCATGATAGGTCTCACGTAAGTACTTGAGGCGATCTAAAACGCCCTGGGAGTGACCGTGCGACGAGTCAACTAACAGTACGTCGACACCGGCTTCAACTAAAGCACGGGCACGCTCTTCATTGCCTGGACCTGCGCCAATAGCGGCACCGACACGCAAACGGCCTAAGGCATCCTTACAGGCGTTTGGCTTGTTGGCAGCCTTGTTGAAGTCCTTAACGGTGATCATGCCCTTTAAGCGGAAGGCATCATCAACTACCAGCACCTTCTCGATGCGGTTCTTTTGCATTAAAGCAATGACTTCCTCACGTGGGGTGTTCTCACGTACCGTGACCAAACGATCCTTAGGAGTCATGATCTCATGAACCTTTAAGGAATTGTCAGTTAAGAAACGGACATCACGGCCGGTGATAATACCTAAGAGGTTGTCATTGGCATCAACTACTGGGAAGCCTGCAAAGCCATGCTTGGAGGTTAAGGCACGCACATCAGCTAAAGTGGCATCCGGAGCTACGACTACCGGCTTAGTTACCATGCCGCTCTCAAAGCGCTTAACCCGTAATACCTCATCGGCTTGCTTGTCGATTGACATATTCTTATGAATGAAGCCAATGCCGCCTTCTTGAGCTAAGGCGATCGCGAGGTTGGACTCGGTCACGGTATCCATAGCCGAAGAGATCATTGGGATGTTGATCTTGATATTGGAGGTAAGGTAAGTGCTCAAATCAGCGGTGTTAGGCAACACCGTCGAGTGTGCTGGAACTAATAACAGATCATCAAAGGTCAGAGCTTCTTCAACGATGCGCAGCATAGTGCCTCCTAAATAAAATTTGCGAGATTATATCAGACCAAGGATGACTTGTGCCAAAACCGCCTTAGGAAAAATTGCGCTTTTTTGCAAGCACCGACCTCACACTTTAGACTAAAAGTCACACTGCACCCTGCCAACTGACCCGACAGCTTGCACTGTCAGTGGTGCACTGCACCAATTGTTAAGTAGAGGAGCGCAGCATGACCCGGCCCTTGAGTCGATTGATCTTAGCCGGCAAAGTGCCCTTTTGCCGCATCATTTGCTCCAGCAGATCAACTGCCATTTCCCCCATCTGAGCATAGGGCAGTTCCACCGTAGTCAGCTCTGGGACTAAGTTTGAGGCTAACGGTTGATCGTCAAAACCTACCACTGCAATATCCTGCGGAATTTTCAACCCGGCGTAATACATCGGTGAAATCGTGCGCTTAATCGTGCTCAAGTTCTACTTCTTCAACGAAGCTGAGCACGCAGAGATCGTAGAGAAGATCAACCGTGGCGAGTTTGACTTAGCCCACAAGCTCTAAGCAATTAACTCTCACATATCCATCAACTACTCTCAAATCCGTGGCCCCAAACCACGGATTTTTTTTTTTTTCCGCTAACATCGCGATGCCCACTACCCAGATTGAGCGAGGTTGTTAATTGACCAAACTCCCCACAAAACACCGGTCTAGCTCTCACCGCGACGATAAAGCACAAACGTTGCAGTTATTTTCAGCTATGATGAGATCATGTGAAGCCAAGTTAAGGAGTGTCCTATGGCGCGCAATCACCCTCGCTTTAGCAGCACCGTACCTTACGAGCTCAAGGATGGTGACTTTGTAAGTTACATCGAGGAGCTCCATCGTCTGGCCTTACAAAAACACCGCGCCGACAAGTCCCTACCAGCCAGCCCAAGCAATACCGGCTTTAACAGCATAAGCGCTAGCTACGAAAGCCCTCAGGAAAGCTTTGCCAAAATCAGAAGCCAGCATCAAAAAACGATGGACGCGCTCCACCACAGTGGACAGCAACGAACTCAGAACAATCAGCGCGCGTTCACTCCAAGCGCGCAATCGTATCAAAGTACGCCGAGCGCTCAAAAACCAAAAAGCGCCCGCTCCAGCATTTTTAATCAAAGCACGAGGGCCAGTACCTCTCAAGCTAAAACTATGCGCCTGCCGATTGGCGCAACCAAACGCCGTGAGATCGAACAACAAATCCGCAAGCTCAATAGTATGAAAGGAGCGATGTCTGTCTTTAGTATCTTTACCCTCATTTTGCTGTTAACTGCTGACCTATACTTTCCGGGCAATCTGATCGTCTTGCTTGCCTTTATCTTTGCTCTATGCGGTTTTACTTATGCCTTCGTTAAAGGCAAAATTCTGCGCAGTGAACTGTCTTAACCCCTCAAGTAAGGAGTCTTTGCCGTGACTTTGTGCTACATTGCTTGGTTCGTCCTCGCGCTCATCGTGGTTATTGCCGAAATGAACCTGATGTCGTTTTATCTCTTGGCAGTCGCCATCGGTGCCGCCGTAGGCGGTATTAGCGCCTACTGTGAGCAAAGCTTCCAGCAGCAAATTATGTTTGCGGCTATCGCCACGCTCGTCGCCTCGATTGGCTGTTACTACCTGCGCAAGCGCTTTAAGCAGATGAGCGACAAACACAGCAATCAGCTTGATGTGGGCCAGCGCGTCGTGGTCAAGGCCGATAACATCAAAGAAGACGGTACGGCTCAGGTCAGCTATCGCGGTGCCCAATGGGATGCTTACAAGCCGCAAGCCGTGCTCACCCCAGGTATCTACTTTATTACCAAGATCGACGGCGCCAAGCTGGTCTTAGGAGATCAAATCACGCCTGAGAGCGCCCAGGAGGCTCAAGATACCAGCACTCCAGACCAACCGGACTCAAAGCCAAATCATCAATAAGAGCCACAACAAAAGGAGGGCAGGCTAGGCCTGCGTGACATTATGACCAATATTTCCGATATTCTCTCTGGCACCTTAGTGCTTGCCATTGTGTTCTTGCTCTTGGCCATTATCTTTGCCTACAAGAGCATCAAGGTTGTACCGCAACAATCAGCTTGGATCATTGAGCGCTTAGGCAAATTCCACGCGGTGTTAAACCCTGGCCTCAACTTCATCATTCCTTTTGTCGATCGCGTGGCCTATCGTCATTCCTTAAAGGAAATCCCACTTGATACCCCAGCCCAGGTATGCATCACGCGTGATAACACCCAGCTTAGTGTCGATGGTGTGCTTTTCTTCCAGGTAACGGACCCAATGCGCGCCAGCTATGGCACCTCAAACTACATCATTGCCATTACCCAGCTGGCACAAACCACCTTGCGTTCGGTGATCGGCCGCATGGAGCTTGATAAGACCTTTGAGGAGCGTGATGTCATCAACTCCGAGGTGGTCTCAGCGATTGATGCGGCCGCCTTAAACTGGGGCGTCAAGGTCTTACGCTATGAAATCAAGGATCTCACTCCACCGGCGGTCATCTTGCAGGCGATGCAACAACAAATCACCGCAGAGCGTGAAAAGCGTGCCTTGATTGCCGAGTCCGAAGGCCGCAAGCAAGAGCAAATCAACTTAGCCACCGGTGAAAAGGAAGCGGCCATTGCCAAGTCCGAAGGTGAAAAGCAAGCAGAAATCAACAAGGCCGAAGGTCAAGCTGCCGCGACCTTAGCCATTGCGACCGCAACCGCCGAAGCCATTCGCAAGGTGGCCGACGCCTCGCAAGCCCAAGGCGGTATGACGGCAGTTAATCTGCAAGTAGCCGAGAAGTACGTCGAGGCCTTCCAGCAATTAGCCCGCACCAACAACACCTTGATTGTCCCAGCCAATATGGGCGATATAACCTCGCTTATCAGCTCGGCGATGAAGATTGTGCAAGGCAACCAGCCAGCCAAATAAGCCCGCACGCCCAAGCCAGATCAGCTTAAGAGCACCCACGCCAGCTCACCGCGCCGCTCCCAGTGCAGCGCCAGCCACAAGCAAGTGAGCTTATGACTTCCTCTCAGCCCCGCTCTGCGGGGCTGTTCATTTTTAGGCAACCAGCGCCTAAGCTCGCCGCCCGAACCAGGCTCGTTAATTGGTACCAGCTCCTTTATATTAAGATGAGTTTTGCCGATATCTATCTGTGTGATAGTCTAATTGCACCGCGTACAAGAAATCGTAAGGAGCAGGAGCCATGGAGCCTCAGTTTTGGCAGCTTGAACATTTTGGTGATAACTGCGCGCTCGTCGATGAGTTCGGACGCAGCGTCACCTACCAGCAATTAGCTCAGCGCGCGGACGACTTTGCCCAAAAGCTCCCCACCCGAAGCTTGGTGCTGCTGCAATGTCACAACAGCATCGAAAGTGTTGCAGCTTACTTAGGATGCTTACGGCACGGCCAGGTGCCGCTCCTCTTAGGGGCCAACCTCGCCTCCGAGCTTTTAACCACCATCATTGAGCGCTACCAGCCTGACTTTATCTACGCGCCCTGCGCTCAGCCTAAAGCAGGTCAGGCTCAAAGCGCAGAAAGTCAGGCCCCCAGCTACGAACTCAGCGCCCGCACCACAGCCAAGACCCAGCTCCACCCCGATCTTGCTTTGCTTTTGAGCACCTCAGGGAGTACCGGCAGTCCCAAGTTAGTACGCTTAAGTGCGCAGAACCTGCAAAGCAACGCGCAGGCGATCGCGCATTACTTAGAACTGACCCCACAAGAGCGCCCTATTACCTCGCTGCCGCTTAACTACAGCTATGGCCTCTCGGTCATGAACTCGCACCTCTTAGTGGGAGCCACCATCGTGCTCACCGACTTGAGTGTAGCCCAAGCACAGTTTTGGGACTTGTTTAATGAGCAAGCGGTCACCTCGCTGGCAGGCGTCCCCTACACCTACCAGATGCTAAAGCGCCTGCGCTTTACCAAGATGAAGCTACCTTCGCTCAAGACTTTAACCCAGGCCGGAGGCCACTTAGCCCCAGAGCTTGTGCAAGAAATAGCCACTGCCGTTGCCCCGCACGGCGTGAAGTTCTATGTCATGTACGGACAAACTGAAGCTACCGCGCGCATGAGTTATGTGCCGCCAAGCCAACTCCCCAACAAACCTGGTTCGATTGGCATTGCGATCGAAGGGGGCAAATTCACCATTGAAGATGAGCAAGGTCAGGAAATCACCACCGCGCACACCAGCGGCGCCCTCGTTTATTACGGCCCTAACGTCAACCTAGGCTATGCCACGACCAAAGCGGATTTAGCCTTGGGCGATGTCAATCAGGGACGCCTCGTCACAGGGGATTTAGCCTACTTTGATGAGGATCACTACTTCTATCTCACCGGACGGCGCAGCCGCTTTATCAAGCTCACGGGCCTGCGCTACAGCCTCAATGAATGCGAAAAGATCTTAGAGCAGCACGGCTTTACCACGATCTGCACTGGGCAAGATGAGCACCTATGCATTCTGCTGATCGCAGACCAGGACGTAAGTAAACAAGACCAAGAAGAGCAAGTTACCAGGTTAAAGGAGCTCGTGGCCACGACCTTACACCTGCACCACAAGCTCTTTGTCATCAAGAGTGCCGCCCTAAGCGAGATTCCGCGCAACGAAGTGGGCAAGATTCAGTACCACGAGCTACAACAAAAGTTTTTTGCTGAGGCCAATTAGGAGAAGTCATGGAACATCCCGAGCATTCGCTCACTGCCTTCTTTGAGCACAAGCCCTACGCCTTGCCCAAAGAGCAAAAACAGGCCCTATTAGGCCCGCATCTTAATAATCTCAAGGCTTGGCATGAGGCTCATTGCCCCGAGTACACCGCCTTAGCCCAGATGCAAAGCGATTTTCTAACAAAGCTTGCCAGCGGTACTGACTACGAGCGCTGGGTGCAGGAGCTGCCCTTAGTGCATGTCCAGCTCTTCAAGCGCTTTGCCTTAAAGAGCATCAAAGATGAAGAAATCTACAAGACCATGACCAGCTCGGGCACCTCAGGCCAGGCGGTTTCGCGCATTTTCTTAGATCAGGCCACCGCCCTGATGCAAAGCAAGGCCTTAGGCCACATCATGACCGACTTTTTAGGGCAAAAGCGCCGCACCATGCTCATCATCGACAGCAAGGCGGTGCTGCGCGATCCCAAGATGTTCTCGGCGCGTGGCGCCGGTATCTTAGGCATGATGCCCTTTGGACGCGGCCACACCTATGCCCTAGGTGAAAACTACGAGCCCAAGCTCGACCTCATCATCGATTTCTTAGAACAGCACCAAGCTGAGCCCCTGCTCATCTTTGGCTTTACCTTTATGGTGTGGCAGAACTTAGTGCAAAAGCTCGCACCAGAGCTCAAAGAGCGCCACCTGAAGCTCCAAGATGCAGTCTTAATCCACGCCGGAGGTTGGAAAAAGATGCAACAGCTCGCGGTCGACAACGACAACTTTAAAGCAAGGCTCAAAGAGCTATTAGGCCCCAACCTTAAAGTCCACAACTTCTACGGTATGGTGGAGCAAACCGGCTCGATTTATATGGAATGTGAAGCAGGCCATCTGCACGTCTCCAACTTCAGTGACCTCATCATCCGCGATCCTATGACCTACCAGCCTTTAGGCTGCAACCAAACGGGCATCATTGAGACGATCTCAGCCCTCCCCTTAAGCTACCCAGGCTTGGCTCTCTTAACCGAGGACATGGGCACAATCTTGGGTGAAGACGATTGTCCTTGTGGGCGCAAAGGCAAGTATTTTTCGGTGCAAGGCCGCATTCCTAAGGCCGAAGTAAGAGGGTGCAGCGATGTCTATAACTAACCAAATCTCCGAGCCGTCAGAACTAAGTGCCATCGCCGCTCAGCTCTCCCTCGAGGTCGCCCCTCAGCAAGAGCCCGAGCAAGCCTTAGCTCAAGTCTTAGCCTCAAAGCCGCAAGCAGCCTTCAGCCCCAAGGTCATGGCATTTGCGCAACAGCTCAGTGAGACGCTGCGCCATGACCCGCGCTGCCGCAGCTACCCCGATCTCCTAGCCCTCGGTTTTTGGCTGAGAGCAGGCAATTTGGAGCGCTTAGCTCAAAGCTACCAAGACCACACGGTAAGATTAGGGCGAGGCCTAGCCTTTCACTTTGCCCCGAACAACGTCACCACGCTCTTTGCCTACAGCCTCCTCTTGTCCTTGCTCTCAGGCAACAGCAATGTGGTGCGCTTAGGACAAAAGAGCACTGCCGAGCAGCACATCCTCCTCAACATCATCCAAGAGCTAACAGCCCAACATCAAGAGTGTGCATCCCGCATCCTGATCGTGCGCTATGGCCATGACGATGCGGTCAATCGCTTCTTCTGTGCCCACTGCGCAGTGCGCATCATTTGGGGTGGCGACAGTACAGTCGAGCACTTAAGGGCGCTGCCTATGCCCGCCGGTAGCTGCGAGCTGACCTTTGCCAACAAATTCTCCTGGGCCTTAATTGACGCCTGCCACTACCTAAACCACAGCAACGATGAAGCCTGGCGCCATGCGACGGCCCAAAGCTTTATCACCGACGCCTTTGCCTTTGGCCAGCAAGGTTGCTCGTCACCGCGCCTCATCCTCTGGCATGGCGACCCCAGCACCGTAACCCAGGCCCAAGAGCAATTTTGGTTAAGCGTCGACCAGGCCCTGCAAACCCGGCCTTTTGCCTTAAGCCCAGCTCAGATCTCCGAGCGTTTCCTGGCAGCTAGCAGCGCAATAGTGGCCCCATGCCAGCACGGCATCAAGCCTCAAGGAAAGCTTAGAGCCTCAGGCGATGGCACCTCCTATCTGCGCCTTGCCCTTTCAAGCTGGGACGAGCTTGAGCGTGACGCCCACCAAGGCAACGGCCTATTCTATGAGCTCACAGTAGATAGCCTTACCGAGGTCCTCGCCCATTGCAGCGACCATGAGCAGACCATTTGCTCCTTAGGGCCGACCGCAGAGGAGTGGCAGCAGGCCATAACAGCCACGCCGCCCCAGGGCCTGTGCCGCATTGTGGCCTTGGGCCGCGCCTTAGAGTTCAATCGCATCTGGGACGGCTACGACCTCATCGGCACTATGAGCCGCGCCCTCACCATCGCGCTCTAAGCAAACACTCAATCCCGTTCCCAAGCCTGCGGCAACAAGCCACAATCCAAGGATCGCAGGCTGGGCCCATCAGCGCCCCCAAGCAGGTGCGCACCGGCTAAGGCCCGCCCCTACTTGACTCAGAGGTCTGGCTATTAGGCCCAAGACCTTTGAACTAACCAAGAGCCCGCACCTAAGCGTCCCAAGAAACGGGCCGAACGAAATTAGGAAAGTAAGGAAGGAAACGGGAAAGGAAAAAAGAGGAGCGGCCATGTTTCATAGATACAACATGAAGCGCTAAAAAAAAAAAAGAACTCATTGAGTTCCCGATGGTGGATGCTATAGGACTCGAACCTATGACCCTCTGCTTGTAAGGCAGATGCTCTAACCAAACTGAGCTAAGCAT
>CALXXU010000096.1 GCA_944392765.1 uncultured Anaerobiospirillum sp. | reverse complement strand
AAGCAACACGGTTGATTTTATAAAGTTAATTAATAAAGTCTTAAGAAAAAAGAACACTGGTATGTAAGTGCTCCAGCGGGCACGGTTAGGCTCCAGCAAGGGTGAGCTCACTGCACAGGCGGGGCTTGCAGGCGTGATTTGGCGCGGTTTTGCGGCTTGGCAGCAGCGCCGCTCATAAGAGGTTGGGGCTTTTTTGCGTATTATTGCGTTGGGCAATTTTTGCAAAAAGCCGGGCACGGACTGCGCTTTTGCGCTATTCTAGGCCTTGGAATTTGTATGGCCGCACTTAAGTGCCTTACCCCTGCTCTTGCGAGGCGTTGGGTACGCGGCATACACGAGGATTGGCAGATTATTTCTGGAGATTAAAGTGGCACGTTCAGTAATGCTTGTCCCTGTGGGCAAATCTGATGGTCTGTTTGTCGCAACCAACGGTTTAGTTAAGGCCTTACAAGACGCTGGCGTCAAGGCTGTTGCTTTCCGTCCATTAGATGCTTGCAAGAACATCTGTGATAAGGAGTGCGCTCAGAGCTACTCCATTTCCAAGTGCGAGGCAGTTAAGTACCTGTCCCAAGGCAAGAAGAGTGAGTTAGTTGAGGCTATCCTCGGCAACTACTACCGCCTGATCAAGGACACCGGTGCTGATGTCGTAGTCGTTGAGGGTGTCGTTGCTGACAAGTTCGATCAGAACGCTATCAACTCCGCTATTTGCCACGCCGTTGACGGCGATATCTTAGTCGTCTCGATGGGTAAGTGCCAAAAGGCTATGGCCTTAGTCAAGATTGCCTTATCCTACTTTGGCAACGCTGCTGCTACCCGCTTCTTAGGCGGCATCTTATTAAACGCTGATGCCCCACGCGATGCTAAGGGTCAAAAGAAGTTAGTCTTATCCGGCCACCGCGATGGCGACTGCGGCGGCAAGGACTGCGCCTGCCACAAGCCTGCTGCTGCTCCAACTACTGAGGCTTGCTCCGCTGATGGTGCAGGCTGCGGCTGCACCCCACTGGCTGTTATCCCATACTGCTGCAAGAACTACGCTTACCGCGCCTCTGATTTAGCCGGCTTCATCGACGGCGCTTTAGCTGGTGCCGGTAATGCCCGTGCTAGCACCGTAGTCTTCGATGCCGCTGCTGCAGGCGAGCACGACTTACTCATCACCAATCAGGTTCCAGCTGAGACCAAGGCTGCAATCGTAGTCTTATGCGATGGCGTTCAAGGCACTGCCGGTCAAGCCACTATCTGCACCAAGGCTTCGGTCTGGGCTGTAGCTGAGACCTTAGGCTCGTTACCTGCCTTCTTACTCAAGGATGACGCTGAGCGTGCTGAGGCGGTTGCCGCTTACGCTGCTCCTTGCTTCAACCCACTGTTAATCGACACCTTAAAGTCGGGCAAGGCTGCTGAGTTCCCACTGATGAGCCCAGAAGCTTTCCGCTACAAGTTAACCGAGCTGGCTCGTGCTGCTAACAAGCGTATTGCTCTGCCTGAGGGCGATGAGCCTCGTACCGTTTGCGCTGCTGCTCGTGTTGCTGCTGCTAAGATCGCTGTTCCTGTGCTCTACGGTAAGAAGGACGAGATCTTAAAGGTCGCCGCTGCTCAAGGCGTATCCTTAGACGAGGGCGTTGAGTTCATCGACCCAGATGAGATCCGCGACAACTACGTTGACCGCTTAGTCGAGCTGCGCAAGAAGAAGGGCTTAACCCCAGAGCAAGCTCGCGAGATGTTAAAGGATAACGTCTTCTTAGCTACTATGATGTTAGAGCGTGATGAGGTTAACGGCTTAGTTTCCGGTGCCGTTCACACCACTGCTAACACCATTCGTCCAGCCTTACAAGTCATCAAGACCGCTCCTGGTGCCTCCTTAGTTTCGGCTATCTTCTTCATGCTGATGGAAGAGCAGGTTTACGTCTTCGGCGACTGCGCTCTGAACCTCAATCCAAATGCTGATGAGTTAGCTCAGATTGCCATTCAGTCGGCTGACACCGCTAAGGCCTTTGGTATTGACCCACGCGTTGCTATGGTCACCTACTCGACCGGCACCTCGGGCAAGGGCCCAGATGTTGACCTCATGACCGAGGCCACTAAGAAGGCTCAGGAGTTACGCCCAGACTTAAATATCGACGGCCCACTCCAGTACGACGCTTCGGTTATGCCTGACGTTGCTGCCCAAAAGGCTCCAAACTCCAAGGTTGCAGGCAAGGCTACCGTCTTCATCTTCCCAAGCCTCTCCACCGGCAACACGGTCTACAAGGCAGTACAGCGTTCGGCTAACGTCGTCGCAATTGGTCCTATGTTACAAGGCCTCAACAAGCCAGTTAACGACCTCTCGCGTGGCGCTTTAGTTGATGACATCGTTTACACCGTTGCCATCACCGCCATCCAGGCAGGTCAAAAGGACGCTAAGTAGTCATAAGACGCAAAGTGTCCTAGGACGCTGCGTCTCAGGGCCCTCAGGTCGTAGCACCTGAGGCGTCCTTAGACCCTACAACTTGCTCATTTTGAAGCGCGCACAGGCCCCACATGGGGCCTGTGTCGTTTCTTAAGGACTCAAGACCAAATTTAGTCCTCACGCTTTGCGTTATAATCACGCAAGGCTCACGTGCCGCAGACTAAGAGGATTACTATGGAAGTTGTGATTGCAGGAGGCTCCGGCTTCGTTGGCAGCTATTTAGCGCGCATGTTGGTGGCACAACACCACCAAGTGACGATTTTATCCCACTCGATTATCTCTGAGGTCTGTGCGCACCTGACAAAACATCAATTCGATGTTAGTTCGGTTACCTTTAGCTCATACGAAGATTACCAAGGTCAAGGCGATGTCCTGATCAACCTAGCTGGGGAAAGCTTTGGGGCCAAGCAAATCACAACCCGCCGTTTGAGCTTATTGCTCTCCTCGCGCCTGGAAATCTTGGATAAGCTCAAGGCCAAAGCCAAGCTCCCACCAATCTTTTTACAAGGCAGCGCGGTCGCCGCTTACAACGAAAAAAGCGCCGAGCCTCAAACTGAAGCTAGTGCGGCAGCAGGCACCAGTGATATTGCTCAGCTCGCCCATAAACTTGAAGCGGCCACGTTAGAGTTAGTGCAACAGCATCAGATTGCTCATTACTATATCTTGCGCTTTGGTATCGTGCTCCATCGCAGTGGCGGCCTAATTAAAAAGGCATCTTACATTCCGCCTTTTACCGTGATTCACGGCACCAACCACGTCCCTTTTATCGAGCTCAACGACACTTGCCGCGCGCTCATCTTCTTATGTGAACACGCCGCCGAGATTGAGTCTGGCGTCGTCAACCTGACCTCGCCGCAGAGCGCCACCTTAAAAGAGCTGCTGCAATGCTGCTATAAGGGCTCACGCCTGCCCCCAATTCCGATTATCACCGGCTTCTTGCGCTTAGGTGACCGCCGCATTCAGCTCTTAGATGTTGACCAAGTGATCGTGCCTCAGGTCCTGTTAGACCACAATTTTGTGTTCCACGCTCCCAACATCAAGGATATCGCCTAGACTATGTTTGAATTAGCGACGATGCGCCGCGCGACGCGTGCCTGCAATGATCAAGAGCAGGTCCTTGCCGCCTTCAACGACGCCTGCGAGATGACTATGGCCCTCAAGGATGAGCCCTATCCTTATGCGGTCACGGTCAACTATGCCCCAGTGGTCAAGGACAACGAGCTCTACCTCGTCTTTCATGGCGCTAAGGCCGGACGCAAGTATGAGCTCTTGCAGCGTGACCCGCACTGTGCTTTTACCATCACCTTACGCACCCAAGTTGTCTTGAAGGAGCTGCCGCAAAAGAGCACCAATTTCTTTCGCAGTCTCAGCGGTGAAGGTACGATGCTGTTCTTAGAGGGTGCGGCCGCACAAGAGGCCATAGTGGCGCTTATGGCGCACCACGGCTATAACCAAGACTTAGAGCAGTTAAAGCACGACCTGATCCCGCACCTCAAGGCCACCCAGATGTTTGCGCTCAAAGTTGAACGTGCTGGACTTAAGGAAATCGTGCCGCACTAAAGCACGTACCTGCACCCTACAGCGTAGCGCCTAACATCCAGGTACCAGCGCTTGCCGGTGCCAGCACAAGCCAATTCCAGCGCCCGCTCCGTGTACCCAGCGTATCGCTGCATGCACTGCATATCGCTATATGCACTGCATATCGCTGAATGCCTAGCGCCCGCACCGCAACCACAGGCCCACCCCAGAAAGTAGTGTCTGCTGGAAGCACGCGCTCTAATTTGGGACTACGCACCACACTTTTTGTGTTCACGCCCACCTTTTGGTGGGCTTTCTGTTTTTTATGGGACAGTTGTGAAACTTAAGTTAGCGTAAGCTAACTTTTTTTTAGAGCGCGCTATTACTTTATGGTTCTTGTTCTGATATAGTTACGCCCTAGTTAGCAATAGCTAACTTAGATCACCTAACGCTAACCATATCAGGCCCAACATGACCTTTTGGACCCGACACCATCTCACAATCATTTTGGCACTAGGCCTCACCCTACTGAGCGCAGCTTCGCTCTTCGTAGGCGTACTCGACCTCTCAGGAACTAGCATCGACACCTGGGAACTACTGCTGATTTCACGTTTACCGCGCCTCTTGGCTATTCTCATGGCCGGAATGGGCCTATCCGTCGCGGGACTTATGATGCAGAGCCTCTGCCGCAATAAGTTTGTCTCGCCCTCTACTGCCGCTACGATTCAATCGGCGCAGCTGGGGGTCTTACTGGCCTTACTCTTTTGGCCCGGCTCGACCTTAGTTGAGCGCGCCTTAGGCGCCTTTGCCTGTGCCTTACTTGGCACCTGGATCTTTATTGCCTTTATCCAAAAGGTTCAGGTCAAAGACCTCATCTTGGTGCCCTTAGTAGGCATCATGTTTGGCAATATCATCGGCGGTATCACCAACTTCTTGGCCTTTAAATTCGATATGAATCAGGCTTTAGCGAGCCTCACCGTCGGCCACTTCTCCACCGTGGTTCGTGGTCACTACGAAATCGTATTTCTGGTACTGCCGATCCTGATTTTGACCTTCTACTTTGCCCAGCACTTCAACATTGTGGGCTTGGGCTCAGGACTGGCACAAAGCTTAGGCGTCAATTACCAGTTGTTCTTATTTATCGGCCTGACCTTAGCGGCCATGCTCACCGCCTCGATCGTCGTAGTCGTGGGCACGATCTCCTATATTGGCCTGATTGTTCCGAATTTAGTCACGATGTACCAAGGCGATAACCTCAAAAACACCTTGCTCAATACCGCTTTGGCTGGAGCCCTATTTGTTCTGGCCTGTGACCTCATCGGGCGCCTCATTATCTTCCCGTACGAGGTTCCAATTGAGCTCATTGTAGGCAGCTTAGGTTCGCTCATCTTCATCGCCTTGATCTTCCGCCGTTTAAGCCCGAAGCGCCGCACCAAGGCCCCAAGCTTAACCCCAGTTGGAGCTCCTGCATGCAGCTCAAATTAATCACCCTGACGCTGCTCGCGCTGAGCGCAGTAGCTGCATATCTGTGCTGGGACCTACATCCTAAGTACTGGCAATTTGCCTTAGAGCTGCGCATTCCTAAACTCGCGGCGATGAGCCTTGCCGCCATCTGCATTGGGGGCGCCTCGCTCATCTTTCAGACCTTGATCAACAACGTCATGGTCACGCCTTGCCTCCTAGGCATGAACAGCCTCTATGTGCTCTTGCACACGCTGCTCGTGTTTACCTTGGGCATGGGCTCTTTTATCGTCACCAATAAGAACCTAGCCTTTCTTTGTGACTTAGGCTTAATGGCCGTGGTGGCGGTGAGCGTCTACAGCTATCTTTTTGCCAAGACCAAGTACAACGTGCTCTATGTGCTGCTCATTGGTACCGTACTCACCACCTTTTTGACCTCGGTGCAGAGCACCATGGTGCGCACGATGGATCCGAACGATTATGACGCCCTGCTCACGACCTTAGTGGCTTCCTTTGACCAAGTAAATCACGAAGTACTGCTCTTAGCGGCGGCTCTAACAATAGCGCTGACCGTACTGTGCTCCCCCCAGCTTAAGCTCTTGGATGTCCTAGTTCTAGGCAAGGTCCAAGCTCAAGCCTTGGGCGTTAACTATGACGGCACCCTGCGCACCTTGTTACTTTACGTGACCTTGCTCATTGCCATTGCCACCGCCTTAGTTGGACCGATTTCCTTTATGGGCTTGATTACTACCAATGTAGCACGCCAGCTCTTTGCCACTTACCGCCACCGCTACCTCATCGCCGGTTCAATGCTCTTTACCCTGCTCATCTTGATCGCAGGCCAGGTAGTGATTGAGCGCGTCTTTGTCTATGCCATTCCGATCAGTGTCATTATCACGATCGCGGGCGGCAGCTATTTCCTCTATCTCATCATCCGTGGCACCAAGCTGCAAGGAACCTAATATGCTCTCCCTCCACCACTTGCACAAGCACTACGACGGCACGGCTGTGGTCAAGGACGTAAGCCTTGAGCTGCCGAGCGGTAAGGTCATCGCCTTAATTGGCCCCAATGGCGCCGGTAAATCCACCGTGCTCAATATGCTGGCCCATCAGATCAAACCCGACCACGGCCATATCGCGCTCAAAGGGCGACCACTTAACACCTACAGCCGCCGCGAACTGGCGCAAAACATGGCATTTTTGGCCCAGCAGCACCATTTAGCCGCCAAGCTCACCGTCGCAGAATTGGTTGCTTTTGGCCGCTTTCCTTATAGCCAAGGCCAGCTGAACGCCGAAGACCAAGCCAAGATCGCTCAAGCCTTGGACTTTATGGAATTAAGTGACCTAGCTGAGCGCTACCTCGATGAACTCTCGGGCGGTCAGCGCCAGCGCGCGCTCATTGCCATGGTTTTAGCGCAAGACACCGAGTACATCTTGCTCGATGAGCCGACCAATAATCTTGATTTGTACCACGCAACCAAGCTTATGACCACGGTCAGAAGGCTATGCGATGAGTTAGGCAAGAGCGTCATCATGGTCTTGCATGATCTTAACTATGCCGCTTTCTACTGTGATTACATCTGTGCCTTTAAGGACGGCGCAATCGCGCGTTATGGCACCGTAAACGAGGTGATGCAAGAGGACTTCTTGCGCGAGGTCTATCAAGTCGCCTTCACCGTCACGCCGCACAAAGGTAAACCATTAGCCCTGCACTTCTAACAGGAACTATCATGATCTCCACCTTTTCCCGTACCCTCAAAGCTTTAGCGCTGCTGGCCGTAGGTCTATCCACTGCAACCCATGCTCAAGAGACCGTTTCGGTCTTCAGCTACAACGGCGCCCGCCAAGCCACCACCGTCAGTGTACCGAAAAATCCAGAGCGCGTCGTAGTGATCGACTATGCGGTGCTCGATATCATGGACACGCTGGGTCTTGACGACAAAATTGTCGGCACGGCCAAGGGCGTGGCTCCTGACTATCTCAGTGAGATCGCCAATAGTCCCAAGAGCGCCAATGTCGGCACGGTCAAGGCCGTCGACTTAGAAGCGCTGATGGCCTTAGAGCCTGAAGTGATCTTCATTGGCGGTCGCCTTGCGGCTAAATACGATCAGCTCAGTGCCATCGCCCCAGTGGTGTTCTTAGCCGTCGATTATGACCAGCCCCTGCTGAGCAGTGTCAAGCGCTCCACCGACGTTATCGCCACGATCTTCGGCCAAGAACAAGTCGCCCAAGACCTGCTTGCAAGCTACGAAGAGCGCATTGCTGCCCTCAAGTCCAAGGCCCAAGGCCACAGCGTGCTGATCGGCATGGTCAACGCCTCGCAGTTTAAGACCTTAGGCAATCACGGGCGCTGTGCCTTTATCGGCCAGGACTTAGGTTTTACCAATTTAGCCGCAGATCTTTCCTCCAACCACGGCAATGAGTCGTCCTTTGAGCTTTTAGTCAAGCTCAATCCTGAGTACCTCTTCGTGCTTGACCGCGATAGTGCCATTGGGCGCAAGGGGGCTCAACTCGCGCGCGATGTCATGAATAACGAGCTGGTCCACAAGACCCGCGCCTACCAAGAAAACAAGCTCTTCTACCTCAACTCAGCTGTCTGGTACTTAAGCGAAGGCGGCTTAAAAGCCCTCGACTACATGCTCCAAGACCTCGAAGCAGCCCTCTAACTTTTTCCCAACTAGACTGACCCTATGAAATATCGTCTCTCTCCCCTCGCCCTGATCGCCGCTCTGTGCTGGACCAACGCCGCTGTAGCAGAAGACCTCGACGCTGCCACCATGGCCGCCCTCTACGGAGATAGTGTAGAGACTACCAGCAACGCTACCTATAACGAAGAGGCTGCCAGTGATGAAGACAGCATCAGTGCTGAAGACAGCATCCATGCTGAGGACGGCGCCCATGTTGAGGACGGTGCCAGTACTGAAGACGGCGCTGCCGTCTACGATTTAGGACAAGCCGTGGTCACCGCCTCGGGCTTTACCCAAGACTTACGTGAGGCCCCAGCTTCGATGTCGATTATCAGCGCTGATTCGATTAAAGAAGCACCCGCGCGCGACATTGGCGATATCGTGGCTAACTTGCCAGGTATTGAAATCTCCAAGAGTAAGACCGGCAACTCCAATATCATGATTCGCGGTTTTAGCTCGGACTACACCCTGTACATGATCGATGGCAAGCGCCAAAATTCGTCCACCGCTTTTGTCAAAAATGGCTTTAATCCGAACTTTGGCTTTACCCCACCGACCTCGATGATTGAACGCGTCGAAGTGATTCGTGGCCCAGCCTCCACCCTCTATGGCTCCGACGCAGTGGGTGGTGTAGTCAATGTCATCACCAAGAAGCACCCAGATGAACTCACCGGATCCGTAGGCTTTGAGACCTTGATCCAAGAGCATTCCAAATTTGGTAATGCCTACGGTACCAATGGCTATGTGGCCATTCCTCTGACCACCGGGGCTACCAAGACCTCGCTGGCCCTGCGTGGTCGCTACTACTCCAAGGATAAAACCAATCTACGTGCCCCGAACGGCTCGTATTTAGGCCACTCAGCTAATGATTTTGAGCTCAAGAACTACGGCGCCACTTTTACCGTCAGTCCGACCAAGCAGCACGATGTGAGCTTAGATGTTGAGCGCTCAGAAATGACCGCAGGCTCGATGAACACCTCGTCTCGAGGCATCGCCGTGCTCAATGACTATATCAAGGATCAGATCGTCCTCAATTATGACGGCGAGTTTGAGTTTGGTTCGCTCAATAGCTACTTGCAGTACTACAGCCACGAGCGCGACCAGATCGACTACGATTTCTACAGCCGCTCCTATATCTTTGAGACCAAGGCCGTCAGCCCGCTGGATTTGAGCAAGCTTCATTCGGGCTTAGGCGCGCTCAATCTCACCTATGGTTTTCAATTCTGGCATGATCGCTTCCGCGATGATTCGGCCTTAGAGCAAGGCCAAAGTAATCCGGAGCTGGCCGATGCTATCTCAGGTCATGAGTTGATCCACAACCTGACCTCACTCTATCTTGAGGGTGAGTACTTTATCACTGACAGTGTCTCCACCACCTTAGGCGGCCGCTACACCTACTCAAACAAATTCGGTAGCCACGTGACTCCGCGCGGCTATGTGGTGTGGCGCGCGACCGACCGCTTAACCTTAAAGAGCGGTATTGCCGCAGGCTACAAGACCCCATCGGTCAAGGAGCTTACTGACGGCATCTATCAGCAAGACAGCTATGGCAAAAACCCGATCTACGGTACCCCGGACTTAGAGCCTGAGACCTCGGTCAACTATGAGCTCAGCGTCATGTACGAGTGGCCAAAGGTCGGTAGCCTCACGGTAACAGGCTTCCTCACCGACTTTGATAATAAGCTCGGCTCCACCGATTACGACATTGGTGAAACTATGGCTAATGGCGTGATCTGCGATCCGGCGGTACAAGAAAACGGCTCCAAGTGCAGCCTGCGTCAAAACAAGGGCCAGACTCGCGCCAAGGGTATCGAAGTGCTCTTTGGCTCGGTCAAGTTTAGAAACTGGAGTGTGCAAGGCTCGTACACCTATACCGACCACCGTTATCGTGACGGCGCGGAACAAGGTAAAGCGGTCAACGCCATTCCTCGTCACTCTCTGATGGCCAAGCTCGCCTACGACAAAGACAATTGGGGCTTCTTCCTCAAGGGCGTGGGCAAATTCCACACCCCTTACGTCTCGACCAAGGGTGGAGCCAACTTTGACTACTACAAGGACTACGTCTTAGTTGATGTCGGCGCACACTACAACTTCACTGAGCACTCACGCCTCAACGTCACGGTGAACAACCTGCTCGACTTTGACGCCTACGACAGCTTCGATGAAGTTAGCTCGAGCCGTGGTACCAGCTATAACTCCTACTACCGCGACTACATCGAAGGCCGCAGCCTCTACCTCAACTACACCTTAGACTTCTAAGCAGAAGGCTGCCCGCAGCAATACCTTAGCGCAGCGGGCAGCCTCATCAGGAACCACTATGGAATTTTTAAAGCACAGCATTGACCTGACCATTTTGGTTGTTTTAGGCGGAATGGGCTTTTTAGCGCTGCTCTTTACCTTAGAGCGAGTTATTTTCCTACACCGCGCCCAACGCCAGCTTCAGCACTATCCCAGTGTCGAGCGCTTAGAGCAAGCGTGCACCACCAATCTCACTACGCTCTACATCATCTACTCCAACGCCCCATACGTCGGCCTCTTAGGTACGGTCGTGGGCATCATGATTACCTTTTACGACATGGGTCAAGCCAGCGCCATTGATGCCAGTGCCATTATGACTGGCTTATCGCTGGCACTCTATGCCACCGCTTTAGGCTTAGTGGTTGCGATCCCAACCCTTATCGCCTACAACGGCTTAAACCGCAAGATCGCGGTCATCATCACCAACTTCAAGCACCAAGCAGCCCTGGAGTAAAGCGCATGAAGTTAACGCCCGAGCGCACGCCCCTTAACATCGTGCCCTTTATCGACATCATGCTGGTGCTCTTATGTATCGTGCTCTCGATCTCAAGCTTTATTGCGCAAGGCAAGATTGAGGTCAAGCTCCCCAGCTCGAGCTCTCAGGCTGAGCCTGAAAAGCACGTATCCCTCATGCTCGAGGCCAATGCCCAAGGGGAAATTTACCTTGATGGTGCGCTCACCCTGCCCCACGAGCTCAAAAGCAAGCTGGCGCTAATTGAACGAGAGCAGCACGTGCAATTACGCCTCGATGAGCAATGTGACTTTGCAGTCTTTATCACGATTATCGACGCGCTCAAAGAGCTTCAGCACGACAACTTCTCTATTGCGACCAAGCAATCATGACGCAAACGGCTATCATGACACAAACTGCCATTAAACCGGCCCTGGGCCTCACGCTCTGTCTTTACGGCGCCCTTGCCCTAGGCGCCTATCAGCTTATGGCGCAAAGCCCGAGCAAGGTGCAGAACCTCTCCTTAGGCAGCGCCACCATCGACCTTGATTTAGGTAAGTTTGTGGCAAAGCCCCAAGCTGAAGCCGCGCGCCCAGCAGAGCCCGAGGTAGAGCCACCGGTTGAGCCCCCAGTTGAACCACAAGTGGAGCCTCAAGTAGCGCCTCAAATAGAGCCTGAACCTCAAGTCTTACCCCAAGCTCAGGCGCGTCCTGTTCCCAAGCAGGTGCATAAGCCCAAACCAGTTCGTAAGGCTCAACACCAGCGCGATGCACGCCCCAAAGCTGTAACTCGGCGTCATGAGGCTTCCTCCAACGCGCCCACCCACCGAGCCACGCCCACCCACCGAGCAGCGCCCGCCCCAAGTGGCGCCGCTCAGCGCGTGTTGATTTTGGGCAAGGATCAACATCCGGTATTGCTGCGCATCAAAAAGGCCATTGACCAGAACTTGCTCTATCCGCGCCAAGCACGACTGATGCGCCATGAAGGCATTGCCGTGGTGCAATTTACCTACACCAAGGAGCGAAAGATCCGAGGGCTGCGCCTGCTCAAGGGGACCGGGCATCAGATCTTAGATGAAGCGGCATTAAGCTCGATAAAACGCGCTGTCAGTGCTTTTCCTCAGGTCGAGCATAGCTTTACCTTGCGCCTCCCGATTCGCTTTGAGCTGAGCTAACAGCCCGACGCCCGCCCCTACCGTCACACCGAGCGGGCGCAAGTCTCAAAGCACAGCAACAGGCGCAAGTCAAAATAGGCATGGACGCCCGCCCCCAATGATGCATCAAACTAGAACCAAAAGATGGTGAGCAGGCGCTAGCGCACAGCGCTACGAGGCGCAGAGGCCGCCATCGATACCAAAGTGCGAGCCGGTGGAGAATGTAGCCTTAACCAGGATGAAGAAAGCCATTTCTGCGACTTCTTCTGGGGTTCCCAGGCGCTTTGATAAAAAGAGCTCACGCTCTTCTTGATAAGCCTCCTCCAGGGTTATGCCCGCGCGCTGCGCGTAATTGCTTAAGGCACGCTGGGCAATTGGGGTATCGATGGTGCCAGGGCAAATGGCATTGATGCGGATATTCTGTTGCGCAAACTCAGCGGCTAAGGAGCGCGTAATCTGGCCGATGGCGCCCTTGGTCATACCGTAGGCAAACTGATTCTTTTTGCCGATAAACCACTGGTCTGAGCAGTTAAATAGAATAGAACCTTGTCCTTGCTCAAGCATATGCGGTAACACTGCCTGAACGGTGTACACCGCACCAAAGACATTGGTGTGCACTACCAGCTCCAGCTCCTCATCAGAGATAGTCAAGATGGTGTTATTGCGGTGAATGCCTGCATTAGCAAAGAGATAGTCGATATGGCCAAACTGGTCAATACCGGCTGCCACCATAGCCTTGATGCTCTCCTTATCGGTCACATCACAACGCACCGCTAACACTTGCTCAAGCGGCAACTGAGCCCCATTTGGTCCCTTGAGCGACTCCACCGTAGCCGCGAGCGCTTCGACGTTGATGTCACCTAAGATCAAGGCATAGCCTTCTTGGGCAAACTTGCGCGCCGTCGCCGCACCAATACCGGTTGCCGCGCCAGTAATCAGCACCACCGGACACTTAGCAGCCCCGCGCTCCCCTGTTCCAGCTTGCAGCTCCTCTTGTACTAAGGTACCCTCAAACTCAGCCATAACAACCTCCACAGCCAAAAATTTACGGCAAAATACGGTCTAGATTCCATCTTAACAAACATTGCTCCCGTTAAGACTCCTGAGAAGTAGCTCTTGCGCTTGGATCACACTTTTTTATATCTATGAGCTGAAGAGGGCTTATTAAGATCTTTCGACTGCGGCTAACGCCAAATCTTGTGCTCAAGTGCCATTAAGGCAATAAACCTCAAGTTGCGCCCCTAACGGGCACCCCCTCAAAAAAGCCCGTAAAATCAAGCTTTAAGCTTGACCTTGCTGCACGCTATGCCGACAATAAGGGGCCCTTCTGCAACAAACCAAGACGCACGCACTATGAGCCCTACACCAACTACGCCACCTAAGAGCGCACCTGACTTTCAACCCAGCAACCTAGACCAGTCCCGCTGCTCGAGCCAGCCCAGTACGCTAGACCAGTCCCACCACATGGATCAGTCCCACCACGTGGACCATGAGCTCCCGGCGCACTTTGCGCCCGACTTTCCTCACGAGCATCATACCGCGCTTCCTGAGGACTTCCCGGTTGAGCTTCATGAAAGCACCAACTACAGTCAAGAGCAGCTCAAGCAAGATGGCTACGGCCAAGGCTCCTATGCCGCTCCGGTCATGTTTAGCACGGGTGACTTTGGAGTTACCACAGTAGAAGGCACGGAGTATGAGCGCTTCTTACTGCCAGATAAATTCGTCACCGGCGAGGGCGAGCTCGCGCTCAAGGCTAAGCTCCTAGCGACCTTAGGCTGGCGTATGGCTTCCTATGGCGCCGAGACCCGCCTCATTGTTCAATCGGTCAAGAAGATGGCGCATGATTTAGGTTGCCATAGCGTCGATTTGAGCATCACCCGCGATGGCATTATCGTCAAGCTGCGCCGGGGTTACGAAGTTGCGGTCGAGTTCAAGGAAATCAAGCAGTTTGCGATCAATATGGACGCGCTAGCGCGCCTGCATCACATCTGTCTCTTTGTGAGTGAAGGCAAACTCACCGATCCGAAGAAAATCTACCACGCCATTCGTGCAGTAAGACCACGCCACTACAGCCGTAATCTGCTGATTGTGATTGAGGCCATTGCCGGTGGCTGCTTTGCCTACTTAAATGGTGGCACCTTGGCCGTGTGCCTTTCGGCTATCATCGGCGGCCTGCTTTTGATGTACTCCCGCTTTGCCTTTATCAAGCGCGGCTTTTTTGAGAGCTTTACCTTTATGCTCTCCGCCTGCATTGGCTCCCTCATCGCCTCCTTGGTCTGCCACTACGGTTTTCACGCGAGCCAAGATGAAACCTTGATCGCGGCCACCTGCACCACCTTGCTCTTAGTGCCGGGCTTTCCGATGTTAAATGGCTTCCTGGACATCTTCAAAGGCTATGTCCCGATTGGCCTGACGCGCCTAGTAATCGCAGTGGTCTTAGTAATTTCTGCAGCGGTGGGCCTACTGACCACCAGTTACCTCACCAGCCTACTTATCACCTACCTGCCCCAAAACCTGTGGTAGCCCAGGAGTGCCTATGTTGAATTTTGCTTTCACCTCCGAGGTCTGGCTTAACATCCTGTTCCAGGCCTTAGCCGCTGGTTTTATCGGCCCGGCCTTTGCCATGCTCTTTACGGTACCGACGCGCTTCTTAGCCTTAATCGCTCTGGGCTCAGCGCTCACGCGCGGCGTACGTGCCTTACTCGAGGCCATGAACGTCGAGATTGTGGTGGCGACCTTCCTTGCGTGCTGCGTGTGCTCGCTCATCTTCATTTACTTTGGCCCGAAGCTCCACGCTCCGCGTCCGATCTTTACTGTACCTTGCATCATTTCCTTAATCCCAGGGGTGCACGCCTATCACGCGCTCTTAGCCTTGATGCAGGTCATCGACAATAGCGATGTCGCCCAATCGACCATCTACATCCACGAGCTCTTCCATCGGGGCATGCTCTCCTTGGGTATCATCAGCGCTATTGCCGTGGGCATCGCGATTCCGCCGCTCTTCTTCTACAAGTACCGCCACACCAAGCTCTAACACGGAGCATGACGTCTTTTAGAACTATTCTCCAAGTTTGTGCATCTGATTGCACAAACTTCTTAAAAACTCACCACAAAGCAGCCTACTGCCCGCATCTCTAACCTAAATCAGGATCAGAGCATGACAACTTTTAAGATCTCTTAGCAAGTTTGTGCATTTGACAGCACAAACTTCCTGGAAACTCATCATGCAGAGACTCTTCGCCTGCACCTCCTGCCTCAATCAGGCTTAAGGCATGATGTCTTTATCGGACTTACTACAAAGTTTGTG
>CALXXU010000095.1 GCA_944392765.1 uncultured Anaerobiospirillum sp. | reverse complement strand
TGTAAAGCGTGGCTCTGCTCTTCGAGCAGTGACTGCACCATTAAGAGGCATCAAAGTTAATTTATAACAGCTCCCAGGAGTCATAGAGGCTGTTGCGATTGGACACTGCCCCGGCTTGCGCCACGTAAGTCTCAGCGATACGCTGCTCCAAAGCTGGATAGCGCTCGTTTTGGTTATCATCGTTTTGGCTTTCCTGGCCGACCGAGTATGGCGGATTGCCCACGATCACCTTGAGCGGTAAGTTCTGAACCTGGGCACGACGTTGCGCGTTATCACCGAGCAAGCCCCGCAGATTCATGATTTCGTCAGAATAATCGGCAAAGGTGTCGGTGAGCACCATGATCGAGTTTGGCTCATAGTGCGCGGCATCAAGTCCCATTTGCTCATGAAACACGCTCTCGATATTGATCGAGGACACATAATAGGCCAAAGGCACAATCTCAAAGGCGTGCAGCTCCTGCTGGTATTTATGCGCCAGCTGCTCCTTTGAGATCAACTCTGGGCACTGCATCATGCGCGTGATGAAAGTGCCAGTACCGGTGAACGGATCCAAGATATGGACATCAGAACTGCCTAAGGAAGCTATAACAAAATAAGTGTCCAAAAATTTGCATAAGGCCTGAGGAGAGCAAAAGATGGAATTACACAATCCGCCCAAAGGTAAGACGGACGGTTAAGTTTGACAGCTACCTCCAGTACCAGCACTTCTGCCAAAAATTTGGACATTAATTAAGTGACAGCTTCCTAAGCAGGTATTGAACTCGCGCTTGAGCAAGTCATTGACCGAGTGGTTGATGAAATCAACCACCTCAATTGGGGTGTACACGATACCCAGCTTTTCTTGCAGCTTAGGGAAGGCCACCTTAAAGAAGCGATCGAACAGCTCCACAATGACCTTTTGACGCTCCTCAAGCGTTACGACGTTCTTCATGCGGGTGGCCACGCTATCGTAGAAGCCCTGCAGATCAGTATTGACCTTGCTCAGCCCACCTTGCTCAAGGCGTTCCAGCATCGCCGACATAGCACCGGAAATCGCGTTATGCTCGGTAAATGGGAAGCCTCGGAAAAGCTCATCAAGTACCGGCGTAATCACGATATGTTGCGCCAGCATCTCGATGAGCGCATCTGAGCTCAGTCCTATTCCGAGCGTACGCCCCAAAAACGCCCGCAGCCGCTCCCAATGAGCCTTGATTTCAGCCGGAGCGCTGACTAGAGCCTGAGCTAAGGCCGTACTTTGGAGCGTGCAGCAATGGGCGGCCTGTTGGGCCCAAGCCTGCCACTGGGACTTAGATTTAACCAATGAAGGTGCATCAGATCTCATAATCGCCTCGAAGCTGCCGCCACAGACTGTAACGAAAAGCTATACCAATGCACAAGAACGATTGGTATATATCATCATAGTCTTTGTAGTAGATCTAAATTTTAATTT
Organism: uncultured Anaerobiospirillum sp.; assembly: GCA_944392765.1. GTDB lineage: Bacteria > Pseudomonadota > Gammaproteobacteria > Enterobacterales > Succinivibrionaceae > Anaerobiospirillum. Next base: position 14,057 of record CALXXU010000095.1, on the reverse strand, counting down.
GCAGTTTAAGGCGTTTGATTGATTATTGCAAGCGATTATAAAAGTAAAAGTCTAGCATCTAGCTACGCCATATAACGCACCATTAAAGCAACGCTATACGCATCAAGACAAATAAAATCTTACGCCCCACTCAACACTTTTTGGGGGCGCAGTTCACGACCTGATTTGAGGCAAAAACGCCGTGCAGAGCCGCAATCTTTTCCCTTTACGGAATCCACATCACAAGTTAACAATGCCATAACTCCAAAAGGCAGGAGCACAGGGCACCATCGGGACAAATGGCTTATTTATGGCATCGAGCGCCCAGAGAGCTCTTGTTTTAGCGCCGTCTTGGGACTCGTAAGGGCACGCAAACAGCGCGAAAATGGAGCACAACGAGAGTGCAGAAAAAGGGCGTTGGGTGCATAATGGGAAATCCCCTGCCGTTTTGGTTGTAACTAGGACAGGTGAGTGGGAGTTTTTTCGCAAAATTTGCCAAAAACCGGCCCAAAGTGGCGGAAAAGTTGCGCAAATTGCGCTAAAACTGGCTTTTGTTGGTAAAATTGGGCCAACTTTCAGACGGAGATAGAGATTGTCTAACACGCCCAAGATTCTGGTCATTAATGGCCCCAATCTCAACTTCTTAGGCATCCGTGAGCCCTCGGTTTACGGCGCTGATAACTTGCAAACCTTGATCGCATCACTTGAGGCCCAGTCTAAAGAATTAGGCTGCGAGCTCGAGCACTTCCAATCCAATAGCGAAGGCGCCATCGTCGATAGGATTCAGGCTGCCTATGGCAACACCGACTTTATCTTGATTAATGCCGGTGCCTATACCCATACCAGCGTGGCGATCTTAGATGCCTTGAGCGCTGTCTCCATCCCATTCATTGAGATTCACATCTCCAATGTCCACGCCCGTGAGGAATTTCGTCATCACTCCTTCCTCTCGGCTAAGGCCATGGGAGTCATCGTCGGCTTTGGCTTAAACGGCTATCGTTACGCCTTAGACCAGGCCGTGTCATACGTTAAGAGCAAAAAGGCTAACTAGCCTTCAAGGCTCAAGCCTGAAGGCGTAAGCTTCACGGCTCAAGCCTGAAGGCGTAAGCTTCAAGGCGCGCGCCTTGCGCTCACTTTTCCCTGCGGGGCAGGCTTAAAGTCGGCCCTGCTTAGTACTAATGCTAGCTTAATCTAGCCTGAGCTGTCCCAGTAACGGACAGCGCCACGGCCTGAAGGCAGGTCAGTGGAAGTGGAGCACCTGTCAAAGGAACTTTGCGCTAACAGCAAAGGTCTTTAGTGCAGGGATCATGCTCCTTAACCCAAAAAGCGACCGCTGCAAACTATGGCCCCGCCATGGTCGTTTCGGCAGTGGTGGATTGCGCTTGCGGTAACCAAGGAAACGGCCTGTGATAAGGCCCGCTCTGCGGTTGCCAGGTTTGCACGGCTCAGGCCGCCTGCAAGCACGGAGAAAAAGACCCGGTCTTGTTCCCTTGTAGCGTGTGGGTCGACCGACCGCGCTGTGCTTGGTTGCTTTTGCTTAATAGGGATTTTTCATGGAAATCGACATTCACAAGATTGCTAAATTGATTAACCTCGTATCGAACTCTGATGTCGCGGAGATCAATTTAAAGCAAGGTGACGAAGAGCTTCGTATCTGCCGTCAAACGGCACCGGTAGCCGCCGCTCCAGCTGTTCAGACCGTCATTGCCCCAGCTCCAGCCGTCGCCCCTGTAGCTGCTCCTGCTGCCGCTCCGGTAGCAGCCCCTGCTGCTGCCGCCCCTGCTGCCGCTCCTGCCGCTGTGGATGACTCTAAGATCATGCGCTCGACCATGGTCGGTACCTTCTATCGCGCCGCTTCCCCTACCAGCGCTCCATTCGTCGAGGTAGGTGATACGGTCAAGGAAGGCGACACCCTGTGCATCGTTGAAGCCATGAAGATGATCAACCAAATTCCATCTGACCGCGCCGGTACTATCAAGCGCATCTTAGTCGAGAATGGCTCGACGGTTGAGTTTGACCAGCCAATCTTCGAATTTGAATAGACCGCACTCCAAAACTAGGCCTTATAAGAGATAACGCCCCTGCTCAAGGGGCAACGCCCCGGTTCAAGGGATAACGCCCCCAGCTCTAGGGGCCATGCCTGAGTCCTAAAGCTCAGGGCTCTTTGAGGCCTAATAATGGTGCGCACCTTCTTTTCGGTGCGCCCGTGCGCCAGTTTTTGTGGGAAGAAGTTTATGCAAATTGATAAGGTGGTCATTGCCAACCGTGGTGAGATTGCGCTGCGCATCTTGCGCGCCTGCCGCCAGTTAGGCTTAAAGACGGTCGCCGTGCACTCCAGTGCCGATCGCGACTTAATGCACGTCAAGCTCGCCGATGAGACGATCTGCATTGGTCCTGCTGCCGCCAAGGATTCCTATCTCAATATCCCAAGCATCATTGCTGCCGCTGAAGCGACCGGTGCTACCGCCATTCACCCTGGCTACGGCTTTCTCTCAGAGAACGCCGACTTTGCCGAGATGGTAGAGAAGTCAGGTTTTATCTTTATTGGCCCATCAGCTGATACCATTCGCTTATTGGGCGATAAGGTTTCGGCTAAGCGTGCCATGAAGCGCGCCGGTGTGCCATGCGTGCCGGGCTCAGAAGGTGCCTTAGGTGATGATTTAGCCGAGAACATCAAGTTAGCTAACAAGATTGGCTACCCTATCATCATCAAGGCCGCCGGTGGCGGTGGTGGTCGCGGTATGCGCGTGGTCCGTCGCGACGAGGACTTGGAAGAGGCCATTGCCTTGACCCGCCGTGAGGCCGATATGTTCTTTAACAATCCGGCCGTCTACATGGAAAAGTTCCTCGAGAACCCACGCCACATCGAGTTCCAGCTGCTCTCAGACGGTCGCGGCCATGCCGTGTACTTAGGCGAGCGTGACTGCTCGATTCAGCGCCGCAACCAAAAGGTCTTAGAAGAGGCACCAGCTCCATTTATCTCCGAGGAGCAACGCCACGAAATCGGTATGTCGTGCGTTAAGGCCTGCATCGATATCGGTTATCGCGGTGCCGGTACCTTTGAGTTCCTCTACGAAAACGGCCAATTCTTCTTCATCGAGGTCAACACCCGTATTCAGGTGGAGCACCCAATCACCGAGATGATCACCGGTATCGACTTAGTCCGTGAGATGATCTCCATTTGCGCCGGTGACCCACTTTCGATCAAGCAAGAGGACATCAAGCTCCACGGCCACGCCTTTGAGTGCCGTATCAACGCCGAAGATCCAAAGACCTTTGTCCCAAGCCCAGGCCTCATTACCCGTCTGCACATCCCAGGCGGCCCAGGAGTACGTTGGGACTCGCACATCTACGAGAGCTATCGTGTGCCACCTCACTACGATTCGCTGGTGGGTAAGCTCATTGTTCACGACGACACCCGTGAGCTGGCGATGGCCCGTGCCCGCGAGGCCTTAGATGAGATGGTCATCGACGGCATCAAGACCAATATCCCACTGCACAAGCAGCTCTTAACTGACCCAGTTGAGCTGCACGGTGGTGCCTCGATTCACTATCTGGAAAAGATGCTCGAGCACGGCTCGGAGGCTCCAGCGGCCGCCCCAGCTCCAGTAGCTGAGACCAAGGCTGAGACCAAGAGCGCCGCTAAGCCTGCCCCAAAGGCCGAGGCCAAGGCTGAAGCAAAGCCTGCCCCAAAGGCCGAGGCCAAGGCTGAAGCTAAGCCTGCCACCAAGAGCACCAAGGCCAAGAAGGCTCCAGCTAAGGCCCCAGCCAAGACTGAAGCTAAGGCCGAGACTAAGGCTCAAGCAGAGGCTAAGGCTTCAGCCGAGGCTAAAGCCCCAGCTAAGGCTCCGGCTAAGCGCACCTGCAAGCGCAAGTAAAGCAAGCTCAAGCTTAATCTGACCAAACAAGCGCCTTCGGGCGCTTGTTTGCTTTGGGCGCGATCAAAATGCGCGCTCGAATCGCCGCGCTCCGACGTCAGGCCCCCAAACCCTAGCGCCGCCTCCAGTAGGCTCAGAGCGCGCGCTGGCGCCGGACATCACGCGCGCCCGACAGAGCACTGCCGCTGGGTAGAGCGCTGCGCTGGGCAATGCGCTGCGTCGGCTGCGGCGCTAAACCTGCTCGTCGGCGCGCAGCTTATCGCTTGGGCGCGCGCGCGCGCGCTTGAAATGATGCTCGCCTTGGCCTTGGGACTTGGCAGTCGTCTCTTGGACCTTGCTGTAGGCGTCCGCATGGTCTTGGGCATGGAGCTTGTCCGTTTGCGCCGCTAAGGCCTCCATCTTTTCCTTCGATGGCGCCTCATCGACAAAGTTAAGCTCGCGCTTGTACATATCGTCGCGCTTTTGCACCTTCTGGAAGTGCTCATCGTTCTTGGAGCTATTGGTGGCGTTGATCACGCGCTTGGCCCGCAGCTTCGGCGCAGTCTGAATGCTCTCAATACCTGGGCTTGGTAAGACCTTAGGTAAAGTGTCACGCGTAGGTCCCACCACCGGCTTAGTCCCTGCTACCACCTGGCGCAGTGGCCCATTGTCCCCTAAATGGGTGCTCGCTAAACCAGGGCGCTGCATCTGCGCCTTAAAGGCCATGCGATTGCCCGGAGCCGTAAGCTTGCCCCCGGCCGGCGCCTGGGTCTGGGTATTCATATTCATACCCGTAACCGAGCGATGGGTGGCTGCGGCCATGTGCTGGGCTTGCGCTGTGGCCTTCGGCGTTTGCGCGCGTCCTAACGCGCGCTCACGGGCGTTGGCCTGGTACGAAGCAAAGTCCAAGGTATTGGCCTTACCGCGCTCAATCGTGGCATCGTTTTGTAAGGTGGTACCAAAGGCCGCTCCTGCCATCTGGGCACTAGGTGCGGCCGCTGCCCCGCCTTTACTTGACTCAACCTTCATGGCACTGCGAGTGGAATTGGAGTTTAAGAAGCGCGCGCCCCCGGCACTTGAGACCCCTGCACCTTGCACCGGCTTCTTGACCAATTGCGGTGGGTTAAAGGTGGACGGACTTGAATCTTGGATCTCGCCCACGCGCTTTAAGGCCGAAGTATCAAGCCCCGCGCCGCGCTTTGGCCCCTGGTGCTTCTTAAGCCCCGAGGCATCGATGTTATCGCTCTTAGGGATAATGAGCTGATCCATATAGCCCACCGACGACGCCGCAGCCTTAGCCGCGCCTTTAGCCTCCGAGCCCTGCATGTGCTGCGCTTGGGCTTGCAGGCGCTCTAAGTCGCTCACGCTCTTAGCGCTTTGCTGCACTGCCGCCGTCGCGCCCTGCATAAAGGCAGCGGTATCTGCCTCACGCTGGGCCTTGCTCTGTGCCGCCTTCTGCGCTGCGGCTTGCTGAGCCGCCTTTTCAGCCGCTGCCTTCTCAGCGGCCGCCTTTTCAGCCGCTGCCTTTTCAGCTGCTGCCTTTTCAGCTGCGGCCTTTTCAGCTGCTGCCTTTTCAGCTGCGGCCTTTTGCTCGGCTGCTTTCTTCTCGGCCGCTGCCTTTTCAGCCGCCGCCTTAGCAGCACTGCCCTGTTCCTTAATCTTTTGCGTCTGGGCTTTGATCTCAGCGCGGGACGCATTGGGGTCGAGGCTTTGCTTGAGCTGCTGTAACTTAGCTTGTTCTTGCACCGCCTTAGCCTGCTTGGCCTTAGCGGCAGCAGCTTCCTTAGCCTTACGCTCCTTGAGTTCTTGTTCTTGTCTAAGTTTATCTTCAGAGGAGATCGCGCCTAAGGCCTCAATCTTAGCCTGACGCCGGGCACGGGCCTGCTCTTCTTGCGCGCGCTTTTGCGCCGCCGTTGCCGCTGCCGAAGGGGTGGTACTTGCGGCAGCTGCCTTTTGCGCGGCCGCGAGCTTATCAACCTTAGCCTTGATTTGACCTTGCTGGACTTCAGCGCGCTCTTGAGACTGCTCTAAGTGCTGAGCATGGGCTTGCTTGACGAAATCGTTGGGATCGCTCTGAGAAAAGAGCCCTGATAAAAACGAGCTGCCACTATCCTGAGCTTGGGCCGCCTTACGGGCGGCAGCCACCGCAACCTGGCCTGATTTCAAGGCGGCACGAGCGCGCGCTTCCTTACTTTGCGTGGCTTTAGCATGCGCCTTTTGGCGTGCACGCTGCTTTTTGAGCTCGTCTTGGCGCAGCTTGGCTTGAGCCGTTTGATAGAGATGGCCGTAGGTGTCGCGATTTTGCGCTAAACGCTCGCGATTGGCTTGTTCGATTTCCTGGGCAGTGAGCTTAACCTTCTTATTGCCCTTGCGCCCTTGCGCCCGTGCACGGGCCCGCGCACGCGCCAATGCCTGCGCGCGGGCACTTTGTCCGCGCAGCTGTTGTTCGTCCATGCGCGAGAGCTGTTTGCGCATCGCATTGAGCTCGTGACCTACCTCTGGGGTGAGATCGGCAACAAAGCGTTTGTCGATGGGCTGGCCTTTATCGATGGCGTCGAGGATCTTTTTCTTGGCCACATAGACGGCCGCTGAGAGCACCACCGAGAACATCAAGGTATGCGGCAGCGCTGCGGCAATGCTGATCATCGAGAATGGCTGCGCAGCGAACAATACTTCATTCAGGGCAATGATAATGGCCCAGACGCTCAGAAACAGTAAAATCATGCGCGCACCCTAAACTCGCTGATTCCCTAGGGCTTTCGCCCCACCACCACAAGCTCAAATAACGGCCAAAAAACTCCTTAATGCACCCTAAGGCGTTAAGCCTAAAAGTCAGAAAAGTGCATAAAAATCACTTTTTCACCTGGAAAAGTGCTATGACATGCAAGCAGGTTGCCATGCCCCAGATTCTAAATTGCGCTAAGAACGCACAACTGTCAAGGGGGCTGCCCCTAAATGGCGCGGCGGCGCCCGCCCCAAGAAAAAAGATGCTTACGCTCCGGGCAGAAAAAAGGGGCTCGGTGAGCCCCCTTTTTCCCAAAAAAAGAAAAGCCCTGAGCCTACTGGGCTAAGTGATTTTCATAAGCTTGGACGGTATTTTCCATTAAGGTCGCCACGGTCATTGGGCCGACACCACCTGGAACTGGGGTGATATAGGAGGCGTGCTCCTTAGCCTCATCAAAGCCGACGTCGCCGCATAACGAGCCGTCGTCTAAGCGGTTGATGCCCACGTCGATGACCACGGCACCATCCTTAACCCAAGAGCCTGGGACTAAGTGCGGCTTGCCACAGGCTACGATTAAGAGATCGGCCTGACGGACGTGGTGCTCTAAGTTCTTGGTGAAGCGGTGAGTTACAGTGACGGTGGCGCCTTCTAATAACAACTCTAAAGCCATAGGACGGCCCACTATGTTCGAGGCACCGACAATCACGGCATTGATACCCAAGAGGTCTAAGCCAATCTTCTTGAGCATAGTCATGACGCCCTTTGGGGTGCAGGCGCGCAACAGCGGAATACGCTGGGTTAAGCGGCCGACATTGTAAGGGTGGAAGCCATCGACGTCCTTATCAGGGGCAATCTTTTCGATGACGCGGCGCTCATCTAAGCCCTCAGGCAGAGGGAACTGCACCAGGATGCCGTCAATTTCAGGATTGGCATTGCACTCGTCGATTAAGGCCTCAAGCTCAGCTTGCGAGGTGGTAGCAGGCAGATCATAGGAAAAGCTCTTGATGCCGACATCAGAGCAGGCCTTACGCTTATTGCGGACATAGACTTGGGAGGCCGGATCGGCTCCCACTAAAATCACCGCCAGACCTGGCGCACGTGCGCCCAAGGCGACCCGGCCCTCAACCTTAGTCTTCAGTTGAGCGCGTAATTCTTTAGCAATGGCTTTGCCATCAATGATCTGAGCGGTCATCACCTTCTCCATAAAAAGCCAGAAACCAGCGCTATTATAAGGCAAAACTGAAAAGCCCCAAGGTTTGCACCCTGAGGCTTCCCATTATCCCTGCCTGCAAAAAAGGCAAGCAACAAAGCTGAGAAAAGCTTAGACGGTCTCGCAGTCGAACTCGACTAATGGGCTGACGTCAGCGGAGTAATCAACGCCGTCGACCTCAAAGCCGAAGAGCTGTAAGAACTCGTGCTTGTACTCTTGGTAATCGGTAATCGACTTTAAGTTCTCGGTGGTGACTTGAGCCCATAAGTCCTTGCACTTTAACTGGACGCTATCGCGCAGCTCCCAGCTATCCATACGGATACGGCCCTCAGCATCGATCTCAGGGGCGGAAACGCCGTATAAGGCATCGTGGAAGAGGCGGAAGATGTGCTCAATCACGCTCTCGTGGATACCTTGCTCGCGCATGACGCGGAAGCATAAGGAAATGTAGAGCGGCATGACTGGAATCGCCGACGAAGCCTGGGTAACGACCGACTTTAAGACGGCCACGCGGGCATCGCCCTTGAGGTCGGACATAACCTGACGCAGCTCACCTGCGGCGCGATCTAAGTCCTCTTTGGCCTTACCTAAGGCGCCATGCCAGTAGATTGGCCAAGTGATCTCAGTGCCGATATAGCTGTAAGCGACGGTCTTGCAGCCCTCAGCTAAGACGCCAGCGGACTTTAAGGCATTGAGCCACAGCTCCCAATCCTGACCACCCATTACGGTTACGGTGTTCTTGATTTCCTCTTCGGTGGCAGGCTCGACCGTAGCTTCGATGATGGTGTCGTTGTTGGTGTCAATGGCGGTAGAGACGTAAGGCTTGCCAATTGGCTTTAAGCACGAACGGACGACTTCACCGGTGCTTGGCACCTTGCGCACTGGGGCGGCTAAGGAGTAGACGACTAAGTCAACTTGACCTAAGTCGGCCTTGATCATGTCGATGACCTTTTGACGGCAGGCATCAGAGAAGGCATCGCCATTGACGTTGCGGGCATAAAGGCCTGCTTCGTGAGCAAACTTAGTGAAGGCAGCGGTGTTGTACCAACCGGCAGTACCAGGGCGCTTTTCGGTACCTGGCTTTTCATAGAAGACGCCTAAAGTAGCGGCGCCCGAACCAAAAGCGGCGCTAATACGCGAGGCCAAGCCGTAACCAGTGGAAGCACCGATGACCAGCACCTTCTTTGGGCCATTATCGACCTTAGGTTGAGACTTTACGTAGTCGATCTGGTGCTTAACATTAGCCTCACAGCCCGCAGGATGGGTCGTGACGCAAATAAAACCGCGAACTTTTGGTTCAATTACCATAAAAACCTCAATCTCAAATACACGCAGCCAGCAAAAGGGCGCAGCGCAGAAATTTCCCAAGAGCGCAATTACGCATTATAAGCCCTTTTCGGATCTCCGCGAAAATCCGCCCCGGCGTCATCCCCCCAGCGCCAGCGCCCCGCGTTCGCGCAGCGCCCCAAGCAAAGTCCCGCCCCAAAGCCCACACCAAGGCGCCCGCAGTAAGCTGTACTCAGCCCCGACAAAAAGCCCATAGTTAACTTGCCAGCTACCGCCCGCGCACCTAAGATCATCAAGCTATAATGACTTGTTACAATCAGGGCAAGGACGAGCCCTGAGGCAAGAGCAGATTTCCTGGGCCTAGGATGGGCCTGAAGAGAGGTTATTGATGATGCGCCAGCTTTTCACCACTTGCTGTGTTGCCGTACTGATGGCGGTACTTTCTGTTAGTGCGCACGCGGTGCCCGCGAGCAATCAGCCGCTTGAAGGCGCGCAAGTGGGAGTGGCCTATAAGCTGCCAGGCCGTGACCGCATCTACGGTAAGAATCAAGACCTCTACTTCCATCCGGCCTCAACTCAGAAGATCGTGACCGCCTTAGCGGCCATGCTCTATTTGGGCCCTGATTACCAGATCACCACCAAGCTCCAGGTCAACTCGCAAGCGATCAATCCGCAGAGCAAGAAGCTTAAGGTCAGTGGCGGCACCTTAAAATCAGATGTAATTGTGTCCTTTAGCGGCGATCCAACCCTGCGCGTCGACCACTATCGCGGCTTGCTTGCGATCTTGTCTAAACACGGAGTGAAGCGCATCGACGGTGATGTCATCCTCGACGTCAGCCGCTTTGGTGGCCCCAGCCGCGCTAACGGCTGGTCCTGGGATGATCTCCCAGCCTGCTTTACCGCGCCGTCAGCTCCGATCATCATCAATCGCAATTGCACCTTTGCCCAGCTCCAAGGCAATGGCGTCGGCACTCCAGCGCGCGCCCTCATTCCGCAAGGCGTGCCGATCGACATCAAGTCTGATGTCACCGTGGTTGCAAGCGAGGATTACGGTGGGGACTGCATCTTAGAGGCAAACCTCTATATCGATAACAAGTACCACTTAACCGGCTGCATCCCAACCACCAACAAAAACCAGCCGTGGCCGCTGTCTTTGGCCATCGCCGACGCTGAGCGCTGGGGCGTAGATTGGACCCGCAACATCTTAAATCGCCTCGGCATCAAGGTTAATGGCGCCATTACCGTAAGTCATACTCCGCAAGGCAATACCACGACCATTGCCCAGCGCCACTCACCTAAGCTCAGCTCCTTAGTTGAGTACATGCTGCAAAAGTCCAACAATCTCTACGCCGACGCGATTGCCAAGAACCTCGCAGCTGATTACTTTGACCTGCCTGCCACCTACTACCGCGCCAATCGCGCCATGCGCTCGATCTTAAAGCAGTACGCCAACATCGACTTAGGCAGCGCCTACATCGTCGATGCCTCCGGTCTGTCCCCACACAATCTGCTCACCCCAAGCAAAATGCTCGAGCTCTTGGACTATATCAACCAGCACAATGACAAGTTAGGCATCATCGAGCTCTTACCAGTCTCAGGTAAGTCCGGCACCTTACAATGGCGCAGCTCGACCTTTAATCAGCCGCTCAAGGAGCACGTCATCGCCAAGACCGGTACGCTGCAAAACGTCTCGAACTTAGCAGGCTTTGTCATCACAAAATCCGGCCAGCGCGTCCCCTTTGTGCTGTTCACCAACTCTATTACCTACTCGGAGGCCACGCGCGATCGCGTCAAGCATCGACGCATGCCATCGCCACACTATGCCTACGAGCGCTACGTTCTCGAGAACATCTATAACGAGCGCGTGATGGGCCGTGACTTCTAACCAAAAGAACAGCGCACCATAACAGAGCACAAAAACGCCCCAACGCCCACCGCACCGCGCCTGGTGCCTCCACCCCCTGCCCCAAGAGCAGGCAGATGCTCTAGCGCGGTGCTACAATCGGCTCGACTGAAATTTGAAAGTTGCGTCAGCACAGGCTGAAGCGCGTCTGAAAGCGATGGCGCGCGCGGCTGTAGGCAGCAAAGCACGAAGCGTAGCACCTGCACTGATGTGGTTTTGAGTTTCGCGTTAAAACCGCAATGGAGGCTCGCCAAAACAGCGGGTTGCTTTATGAAACCGATTGAAAAGTCCCATAAGTTAGATCACGTCTGCTACGACATTCGTGGTCGCATTCACCAAGAAGCTTGCCGCATGGAAGATGAAGGTGTGCGCATCTTAAAGCTCAACATCGGCAATCTCGCCACCTTTGGCTTTGAAGCGCCGGAGGAGGTGATTCGCGACGTGGTCCGCAATCTTCCCAACTCGCAGGGCTACTGCGAATCCAATGGCATTTTCTCGGCTCGTAAGGCAATCGCCCAGTACTATCAGCAAAAGGGCCTCAAGAATGCCGACGTCGAGGACGTCTATATTGGCAATGGCGTGAGCGAGCTCATCACCACCTCGATGAACGCCCTGCTCAATAACGGCGACGAAGTCTTAGTTCCAGCTCCAGACTACCCACTGTGGACGGCCGGTGTCACCCTGGCAGGTGGCCGTGCGGTGCACTATGTGTGCGATGAGGAGCAGGACTGGTTCCCAGATCTTGAAGACATCAAGCGCAAGATCACCCCACGCACGCGTGGTATTGTCATCATCAACCCGAACAATCCAACCGGCGCGGTCTATAGCACCGAGTTCTTACAGGATTTAATTGAGATCTGCCGTCAGCACGAGCTGATGATCTTCTCAGACGAGATCTACGACAAGATCCTCTACGATGACTATGCTCACCGCTCGATCTGCACCTTATGCGACGATCTGCCGATCATCACCTACAACGGCTTATCGAAGGTCTATCGTGCCTGCGGCTTTAGACAAGGTTGGATGATTTTGACCGGTCCTAAGGCCAAGATGCGCGGTTATATCGAAGGCATTCGCATGATGATGGCGATGCGTCTGTGCGCCAACGTTCCGCTCCAGCACGCCATTCAGACCGCCTTAGGTGGCTATCAGAGTATCAACGAGTTAATCGTTCCAGGCGGCCGCTTACACCGTCAGCGCCAAGCCATGTACGATCGCTTAAACTCGATCCCTGGCGTCAGTGTCAAGAAGCCATATGGCGCGCTCTACATGTTCCCGAAGCTCGACATCAAGCGCTTCAACATCAAGGACGACCAGAAGTTCTGCCTCGACTTACTGCGCCAAGAGAAGATGCTGGTGGTACAAGGCACAGGCTTTAACTGGATTGCTCCAGACCACTTCCGCGTGGTGTTCTTACCTGACGTCGACGTCATCGACGACGCCTGCAACCGCTTAGAGCACTTCCTCAAGACCTACCACCAGTAGGCCGCCCTAAAAAGCAGCCAACCCAGCAAAACAGCGCAGGCCACGGCCCCCAGAGCCCCGCTCTGGGGGCCGTGCGCGTTAAGGCGACAAAGAGCAGGCGCTACCACGCCTCATCAGGCTCACGCGCTTTCAGGCCGCACCGCAATTGGGGCGAGCCATCCCAGGCTTGGCACCAGCCAGGCTTAGGCTTGAAGGAAGCCTACGGGCGACATTGCCACAGGAGAAAAAGGATTGATCCTGCAACTGATGCGGCAGCAATCGCAAGCATTAAAGTATAAATATCCATAGTACACTACATTATAGCAAAAAGCGAAGCTAAGAACGACACTGCCAAAGCAAGTATAAAATTGATGCCGACAATACAGCAGCGGCTCCACCCAATAAAACGTAAACCAAAGTTGTATCGTCCATAATAGCTCCTCCAACTGCGACCTTAACGCAACTAAAACAAGGTGACCGCGTTACCGGCGCTAACCTTACGCCACGCTTCGTACGGCGTTCTTTTCAATCCTTCGACCACTAGTCTAAGTTGGTTAGACTGGCCGCCTATGGGCTATCGCCGGTCTTACTTCGGCTCGAAGGCGGCCTAAGGACGCAATTGCCAAAGGAGGAACAGGATCGACCCCACCATCATAGCCCCGAACACGCCAAATAAAGTAAAAATAAGGGTCGTATCATCCATGATACCTCCTCCAACTGCTACCTTAACGCAACTAAAACAAGGTGGCAGCGCTACCGGTGCCAACCTGCAACACACTCAGTCATCTCTCTTTCCAAGCGCACGTGGCAGCCGGTCTAACTAAAGACCAGCCGTCTTTGGCCTAGAACCAGCCTGGCTTAGGCTTGCAGCAAGCCTAAGGACGGCACTGCCAAAGGAGAAACAGGATTGGACCTGCCACTAAAACTCCAATAATTGAAAAAATGATATAAATGGTGGTGTCATCCATGAAAAACAACTCCATTTTAACTAATAAGCCGAGTTTTTTAATCTTGGCAATCCACAAGCCGCTACTGCCTTTAGGGCACGCAAGCAAGGTGACCAGCCGCTACCTGCGCTAACCTTACGCCACACTGCGCCCAGCTCACTTTCCAAGCTCATGCGGCAGCAGGTCTAACTTGAGGCCAGCCATCTTTGGCCTAGAGCCAGCCTGGCTTAGGCTTGAAGGAGGCTTAAGGACGCAATTGCCAAAGGACAAACAAAATTGCCAAAGCAGCCCCAGCGCCAAGAACCGCAAGGATTGTTGGAAAAAACTCGACCACACCAAAACTCCTATTCGGCAGCAACCTAAGTTGAGCAACCACCTCTGACCGCCTGAGACTGCCTTAGGCTTAAATAAGGCCTAAGAACGGCATTGCCACAGCAAATACAACAACGAACCGGCAGCAAATAATCCCGCAATCGCAAGCAACAAAGAAAGAATGTCCATAGTATACGATATTATAACAAAAAGCGCCTTAATGCAACAAAAGCGAGCAGGTTTGTCTCATCTTAATTAGCGTCGCTAATGCCGTACAATACTTGTGACAGGAGTTCCCATGCATGGTCAACTTAAGCCAAAACTGGCTCAAAATCTGCCAAACCTCACCTCTAATCCAGCCTCAGCAAGCAAA
>CALXXU010000094.1 GCA_944392765.1 uncultured Anaerobiospirillum sp. | reverse complement strand
TCCACCATAGGTGGACTGAGGCTAGTCAACCTGGGCTTGATTGCTCAAGCCCCGGTCGTAAGACCGGGGTAGTTGACGGCCAAACTCCTCGTTCCATAATCTTGCCCCATTATCTCAAGCGGAGCTTAGCCCCAAGACAGCGGCTAGTGAGCAGCGTCCGCACTCGCAGCAGGCTTAGTCTTTTTGCGTCGATTGATCACGCGCGTCAGCACCTGCGGCGCGGCCTCTTCAGAGCCCTGAGTGGCAGCTTCCTCAGAGGTCTGAGCGGCTGTGCTCGCAGGGGCTTGAGCCGCCGAGCTCGCTTTCTGGTCCGCAGTTTTAGCCACAGCGGTCACCTTAGCTTTAGTTGCGGCAGAAGCTTCAGAAGCAACTGCCGTCTTGGCTGCCGCTTTGTTCTTTACCGTACGCTTGGGCTTGGGAGCGGCGCTCACACTATCAGGCTGAGGGGCCTCAGGGGTGGCCGCTGGGGACGGGGTGACCGCTGAGGCCGAAGCCGCCGCTAAGGAATCAAGCGCACTCACGGGGGTCGCGGCAGCGGCGTGGTGGCGGAATTTGAACTTGTGGTGCAACGGCAGCACTAAGCGCAAGGAGCGCAGATTGCGCTCGCCTTGGGCGGTGGTCGGCTCGCCGGTGCGCAGACAGTAGATCAACTCTTGGCTGCCGCTATTGAAGCTTTGGACCTGGTAGTTGCGGCGCACCTTGCTTAAAGTGCGCAAGGACACTTGGGCCATAAACAAGAAGATGATAGGCAGGCTAAACAGGCCTAACAAACCCAGGCAGATAATGACGATCGGCACCATGAGATTAGGGCGGTACAGGGCAGAAAACAGTGCCGTAAAGAGCACGACGATAGTGAGGCCAATCAGGCGCAGATTGCGGCTGGCGTAATAGAGGTTATTGGCCAAGGAACCCGTGACTTTAAGTGTGGGTACTTGGTCGTACAAGGCCAAAATAAGCTCGGTAATATTGGTGACCGTGCGAACTTCTTTGTCCATAGCGCTCCTCCCCACAACCAAAGCTGTGACCTCTGAGGTCAGATCCCAGTCCTTAGCTTAGCAAAGGCAAGGCCATCCCAAGCAAATTGGCCCCCAAGGTGTGAAGCACATCGCATCGCGTGCGCGAAAGCCTGCACAGGGCAGTGTGAGCGCAGCACCCCAACCCAGCGCCGCACGCCAGCTCAACGCCGCAGCGCCGCACGCCAGCTCAACGCCGCAGCGCCGCACGCCAGCTCAGCGCCGCAGCGCAGTGTGGAGCGCAGCCCCCTACAAAAAGAAAGGCACCCTCAGGTGCCTCTCTTGTTAAAATTTCAAGCGCAGTGCGCTCGCCTTAATTAGGCTTGCATGTTCAGGATCTCAACCTGAGCGTCGTCGGCGTTGGCCTTGGTCTTGATGGTACCGGCCAGCCATGCCTTTTGACCTGCTGCCTGTAAGGTGGCAATGGTCTTCTCGACGTCAGCGCTATCAACGATGGCGAACATACCGACGCCGCAGTTGAAGGTGCGATACATCTCGTAGGTGGAGACACCGCCCTTCTCCTGTAAGAAGGAGAAGATCTCAGGCCACTGCCAGGTAGCAGCGTCGATCGAAGCTACAGCGTTCTCAGGCAGGACGCGTGGGATATTTTCCCAGAAGCCGCCGCCAGTGATGTGGGCTAAAGCGTGGACGTCAACCTGCTTTAACAGCTCTAAGACTGGCTTGACGTAGATTACGGTTGGAGCCATCACAGCATCGGCAACGCTCTGGCCCGATGGCAGCTTGTCATCGTGAGCATTAACACCAGCTACCTTTAAGATATGGCGAATTAAGGAGTAACCGTTGGAGTGTGGGCCCGAGGAAGCTAAAGCGACGATCGCGTCACCTGGCTTAACCTTGGAGCCATCGATAATCTTGGAAGCCTCAACGACACCGACGCTAAAGCCTGCTAAGTCGTAATCGCCGACCTCGTACATGCCCGGCATCTCAGCGGTCTCACCACCGACTAAGGCGCAGCCTGCCATCTCGCAGCCTTGAGCAATGCCGGTGACTACGGTGCTGGCGACATCAACGTCGAGCTTGCCGGTAGCGTAGTAGTCCAGGAACAAAAGAGGCTCAGCGCCTTGCACAATCAGGTCATTAACGCACATGGCCACTAAGTCTTGGCCGACCGTGCTGTGACGCTTGAGATCAATTGCTAAGCGCAGCTTAGTGCCTACACCATCGGTGCCTGATACTAAGACCGGCTCGGTGTAACCCTTAGGGATACGGGTTAAGGCGCCAAAACCGCCTAAGCCGCCAATCACCTCAGGACGGGTGGTACGCTTAACCGGGGCCTTAATGCGCTCGACTAACTCCTCACCGGCGTCGATGTCGACACCTGCATCTTTGTAGGTCAAATTGGTTGCCATAAATAGCCTCAATTGCTGAGAAAAAAGATGGCCAATTATAGCGGAAATCACGCAAAAAACGCGTAATTTTGCCTTTTCTTTCACCAAGCAAGCGCAAGCGCAGTCTCAAGCTGGCACAGAGCCCGCTCCGCCCAAGGCTCAGGCAATAAAAACCCAGCCCTCACTGCTACCCAGCACAGCGTAAGCGCCAAGCTTGCAACAAGTTTCCATGTGCACGGCGCAAAATGAGGGGCTGTGCTATGATTGACAAAGCTGGCTTCAGCACAGCCAAGTCTTAAGAACAAAAAGGACGCATTTGGTATGGCTCACTCCAAACTCTCGCTGCTTAGTGCAGCCCTTGTAGTCGTGCTCGGCTCTTATAGCGCCACGGGTATCGCCGCGCCGCAAGACGCTCCTTACCCTAATCAAGCCCCGACCAATGCGCCAACTCTCGCGCGTGGCGGCAATGTCAACTACTCAATTGACTACGCTGCTCCAGCGCCCGCTCCTGCTCCTGCTCCTGTGGCCACCAACCAAGCCGCTCCAGCCCCTGCAGCAACTCAGCTCCCAGCTGCGACCCCTGCCCCTATTGCTACTCAGGCACCAGCTGTGACCCAGGCTCAGGCGCCAGCTGCTCCAGCTTATGAGACGAGTGCTCCGGCCCAAGTCTATGAGCAGCCAGTCCCAGCTCATTACTATGAGCAAGTACTGCCTAACACCAATAACACCACCAACTACACGGTAAGCTACGGCACTACAGAGCCTGCTACTCCAGCCGCCCCAGTGCAGCCAGCCGCGCAACCTGCGCAAGTTGCCCCTGCCCCTGCTGCGGCTCAGGCCAGCCCTGCTACCACTACGGGCACCTACGCTCCAGCTGCCAACCAGGCCTCCTATTCTTATGAGAGTGCCCCGAGCGCCGCTGCCACCTATTCTTATGACAACGCCGCTCCCGCTACGGGCACTGCGTCCTACAACTACAGCAGCCAGCCGGTGATGGAGGAGCTGAGTGCCAGCCCAACGAGCGACGCCAACAGTTTTAATGTCGCGCCGGGCTCCAGCACGGCAGCCACTCCTGGTGCCGCCTTTAATGAGCAAATCCAAGAGGTGAGCGTACCGCTGATTTCGACCTTGGATAACGCCCTGTTAGATGGCTTTAAGAGCTTGGCTTCGGGCCTTACTATGGGGATGGGGGTTGAGGTCGATACCGGCAGCAGCTCCAGCTTCAACTACACCTTAGATGACATCGCTCCGGCCTTACGCGGCTTTAACTACGAAGCTGATGGCAGCGTCGTTATGAGCTTTAGCGTGCCAATGGTGCAGAACATCTTAAAGAAGCAAGGCGATATGGCTTGGAGTGGCCTGTCCAATCCAGTCTTAGTCTGGATGGTTAACCTCGACGGCACCTCCATGGAGCTCACCTCAGGCCAAGACCTAAATAGCTTTGACCAGGCCTTATTGAGCGCTGCGCCTGAGTACAAATACCGCCTGATGTTCCCGATCTTAGATCTCGAGGAGCGCAATAGCGTTAGCGCTACCACGATCTTAGATCACCAAGCTGAGGCCTTAGCCATCGCCACCGAGCGCTATGGCTCAGACTATTTCATGATTGCCACCTTAAGCTCGGTCCCAGGTGAAGCCGGTGTTACCTTAAAGTGGAGCCTGTATGACAAGGCCGGTGGCGAAATTGGTTCGTCGACCTTATCGGGTATCGCCAGTGAAGTCGCCGCCTTGAGCGTCGGCGATATCGCCCGCACCTTGATGCGCTATCAGGCCACCTTAACCGAGCAGGTCACCCCATCACGCCTTAAGGGTAGCAACGTCGATATCGATATGTTAGGCCCAGGCGAGGGCTTTGTGCGCTTTAAGCTGACCAACGTCAAGAGCCTGCAAGATCTGCAAGCGATGCGCAATGCCTTTGTCCGCTACGGCTTTGACGGCTCGATCAACATCATTGGCTACCAAGAAGGTGCCTATGTAATCGAGGTGGTCACCAACTCCAATGCCACGAACTTAGAAGGCACGATGCGCCGCGCCGGTGACTTTGTCTATCTGGCCCCTTGGACCTTTAGCTTAAGCGAGAACGTCACCTATCGTCCTCCGCTCAACAACGCAGTCGGTCCACAAAACCCAGATCGTCCTAACTCCCAGCTCAAGGCTCCAGGCACGCACTTCTTCAACCAAGGCAGCCAACCGACCGTCCAGCCTGCGGTGCCAACCGCTCAGGCGCTACCAGTCGCTCAGCCTGCGGTACCAACCGCTCAGGCGCTACCGGTAGCTCAGCCTGCGGTCCCAGTAGCCCAGCCTACGGTACCAGTTAGCGCTGCTGTCCCGACCTACTCAAATAGCCCAGCGCCCCAAGGGGCGATGAGCCAAGTTGGCCCATACCAGCAGAACACGCCTGATTTGCCTTTTTAGCACACACTAGGCTAGATTTAACTCAAAGAGGCTTTCATAGCGCCTCAAGCCGCAAGGCTTGGGGCGCTATGTTTATTTAGGGATATTTCGAGTCCCTCTATTGGGTCAGTTCCTCGTCAAAGGAGCGCTGGGTCGCGATTTGCGCTACGCGGGCCTTGATCCGCTCACGAGTGAGCAAATTGTCACAGGCACTTAAGGCATTGTTGTAAGAGCTAATGGCTTGGGCATAGGCCGCGCTCTGGGCGTAAATTTCGCCGCGCGTTTGCAAGAGGCCACAGCGATTGCCTTGCTTTTGCTGCACCGTGGCTAAAAGGTTTAAAGCGACGACGTCATCGGGCTTACGCTTGAGGTAATCGTCGAGCACCTTTTGGGCAGGCTGATACTGCTTGCTCTCGGCGTAGGCGTTGGCTAGATTCACCGCCAAGACTTGATTGAGCGGCTCACGCTCATAGCGCGGCTTTAAGCGCGCAATCGCACTGCTGGCCTTACCTGTTTGCAGGTCGATATCGGTTTTGAGATCGAGCACAAAGAGGTTGGAGTCAAGGTGGTCAGGCAGTTGCGCTAAGTAGTTGCGGGCCTCGTCGTATTGCTTTAACTCAAAGCAGACGAGCGCCAGCGCATAGTTTTGAAATACCGGGCGGACGTTTTCGGCATTGACGATCAAGCTTTGCTTTAAGTTCTTGCGCTCCGCGTCGGTAGGATTGCCGTTGTAGCGCACTAAGATGCGCGCCCGCGCCATATCGTAATCAGGATTAGTGGAGTTCCGGCGCCGCTCCAACTGCGCCACCCTGTTTTGCGCTTCGGCCACACGAATCTCTGAGAGCGGGTGGTCGATTAACAGGGTAAAGGCCGGATTGATATTGCCTTGCATTCTGGCCAGGCGCCGAAACATATCGATCGTGCCTTGGGGATTGAGACCTGCTTGATAGAGCAAGCTAATACCGATGCGGTCTGCCTCATACTCGTTGTCACGGGTGAAGTTGATGCGGCTTTGCGCCATCGCGCCGACCGTGGTCGAGACGGCGGCCATACCGATCGCAGGATTTAAGATCGACATCGCCACCGCGCCAATCAGGCCTGCCATCGACAGCTGGTTAGTAATGCTGGTGCCCTCAATAAAGCGCGCAATGTGGCGCTGGGTCACGTGCGAGATTTCGTGGGCGATAACCGAGGCAAATTCATCTTCGGTCTCAGCGTACGAAAACAGGCCGGTATTGATCGCTACCTTGCCGCCTAAGAAGGCCGAGGCATTGAGGTTACGGTCATAGACCACAAAGAACTCAAAGGGAAAGTTAACATTGGAGGCATGCGCTAAGAGCCGATTGCCTAGGGTCGTCACGTACTCGGTGAGCACCGGATCATCGACCACTGGCATATGGGCCCGCGCCGAGCGCATAAAGAAATCGCCAATCGCAATTTCCTTCGGCACGCTAATGCCCAGGGAGCCTGCGGTACCGATACTCGGAATCATGATATTGCTTGCTTGCACTGGGCTTGCTGCGGCAAGCGTGAGGCTGAGCGCGCCGACACTGAGCAGAGTAGTCAACTGGTGCTTCAGACCCGATGAAGCATGTAGGTGATGGCGCTGCGACATGGCTCACTCCTGACAATTTGATCTCACTAAAGCCTGAGCCATTATAGCCAAGCTCACTTAGAGCAAACCTGAGCGCGCATCGCAAAACACTGGGCAGCACTGTGCTAAACTCATTTCCAGTTTTATTGTGCTTTTCGTTCTTGGGCCTTGCCCTTAGGTAGTTATGATCAGCTTACTTCAGCGCTGGTATCAGCGCCACTTTTCGCAACCTGGTACCATTGAGTTTGCGCTGGTACTCTTGGGCGCCTTTTTAATCGTTTACTACCTGATGTGGCTGGTCGGCCCCATTGTGGTCGCTTTGTGCTTGGCGTTCTGCCTGGATTGGCCAACCGAGTCGCTGTGCACCAGATTTCGCATCGGGCGCCACTTGGCCTCGATCCTGGTCATGATTTTATTCTGCTCAGCGGTCATCTCGGTCACGGTGCTCATCGTACCTAATGTGATCAAGCAAGGCGCTGAATTCTACAACTCGATCGTGGCCTTCAGCTTAGAAAGCCCAAACCACGTCAAGCAAACTAGCACCCCAGATCAGGCCGGATTAGAGCCCGCCGCCCCAGCGCAGGCCGTCCCACAAGCTAGCAACCAGAGCGCTAACCCAAGCGCCTCGGGCATCAATCATGGTATGCCGCATGTAGTCCCGGCCGCAGCAGCCCCGATGGCCGCTGCCGCGAAAGCAGCCGCCCAGCGCAACACCGCAGCAACCACAGTCAACCCTCCAAGCGGTACGCCTAACGCCACTGCCAGCGCCGTAAATGACAACGCACCGAGCATCATGGCAGCAAATGGCTCCGAGCCAAGCACCATGGCCGCTACTGGCATGGAGCAAAGTGCACTTAATGGCATGGAGCAAAGTGCCCCGGCAAGTGCCCCAGCCCCTGAGAGCACGCACCCTCAGATTACGCCGTTAGAGGCGGACAGGGCCGTCTTCGAGCCGCAAATCGGCCTGCAATCGGCTCACGTTGATACCCAAAAGCGCATCGCTCAGGTTGCGACTACCGGGCCGCGCTTTATGCCGAACTTAGAGGTTAACCGGGAGCCGTCGGAGTTTACCCTGACCGTACGTGACTTTGACCTGCGTATCGCGCGTGAGCTCAACGATATCGTCATCAAGCTCCCTGAGCCACTCCCGAGCATGGTCACCTTAGACATGCTCGAGCGCACGGTCAGCAATTTGCGTCAAGGCGCTACCAAGCAGATTGCCACCTTAATGAGCACCCAGCTGATGCCTTCGGTGGTCAATGCCTTTACCTGGCTCGTGTACCTCATCGTAGTGCCGATCTTCACCTTCTTGATGCTCTACAACAAGCATGAGCTGCAAAACACGGCACGCCTGTTCTTGCTGCCTAACAACCAGCAATTGATGCGCAAGTTCTGGCCAAGCATGCATCAGCAGATCGCAGGCTATATCCGAGGCAAGCTCCTGCACATCATCATCATTTCCATCGCCAACACCTTGGCCTTTATGGCCTTAGGGGTCAATTACGCCCTGCTCTTAGGTGTGGGGGTGGGCCTGTCGGTGGTCATCCCGTACGTGGGTGCCGTCATCATCGCCGTGCCGGTGGTCTTGGTCGCGATCTTCCAATTTGGCTTTAGCACCGAACTCATGTGGGTTCTTATCATCTACACCGTGATCCAGCTGTTAGATAGCAACATCCTAACCCCAATGCTCTTTGCTAAGGCGATGAGCCTTGATGCCTTCTCGATCTTAGCGGCCATTATGATTTTCGGTGGCCTGTGGGGCTTCTGGGGTGTGTTCTTTGCCATTCCGCTGGCGACCTTTATCAAGACCCTGATTACGCGTTGGCCCAACGCTGATACCCAGCAACCGAGCGCCGCAGCAGACCATACCATCCCGGCGGCCGCAGCTCCCGCCCCAAGCGCCCCGCAGGCCGAGCCTGCCCCTAAGACGCCGCCGAAAAAGCGCATCTAAACGCCATCCTTTCTTTAGCTCCCAGGCTCAGCAGCGCTGAGCCGGGCGCATCTTAGCGCCCAGCAGGCTCAATCCGACCCGCCGCCACTTAACTACCGGACGCTCCCGGCATCAGCCGCCCCGCGCCCAACCTAGGACTTTCCCCTGGCGCGCGCCGCGCGCCATTTTGGCATATGCGTAAATTTTTAATAAATTAGCTTTTAAGTGGATTGATTGATTGATTGATTGATTGAGCATACTTCGTGCCAATATGCTAGGTTTTAGGTCGATGCAACTTAAATTTAGATCTGATAACATTTTCGCCGTTCGCCCACTCAGCCAGCTTTCTGACTGGAGTTTGGGCCAAGTTTGGGCGGCTGTTCGTCGTTCTAAGCCGCACCAGCTGAGTGCTCTGGACGCACTCAAAGGAAATCCATTGGCCTAATGGCCACTGTCGCGCAATCGGTTCGTCCTAAGCACTGGCATTCCTATTAACTGCATTGATGCTGGGGAGATCATCATGAGCGATTGGTCAATGGGCTATCGCACCGACGTTCTTTACACCTATGGCTATTATCGCGAGCTTAACCCGCTGTTTGTGAAGTTCGTGCTCACGAGCCAAGGCTACGCTTGCCCTGATTTTGGTCCAGGGGCTTGCGCCTGTGAATTAGGCTTTGGCCAAGGCGTGTCGATTAACATGCACGCCATGAGCTCGGGGGTTAATTGGTACGGCACCGACTTTAATCCAAGCCAGGTGAACTTCGCCCGCACCATCGCTCAGCTCGGCTCCTGCCCTGTCACCCTGAAGGACGATGACTTCGCCTCATTTGCCCAGCGCCCTGATTTACCAGACTTCGACCTTATCGCTCTGCACGGCATCTGGTCCTGGATTTCTCCAGAGAACCAAGACGTCATCATCGACTTCGTGCGCCGTAAGCTCAAGGTCGGCGGTGTGCTCTACATCTCCTACAACGTCTCGCCTGGCTTTATGCTGATGGAGCCAGTGCGCCACTTGATGCGCGAATTTGACCAGGAAATGGTCGCCGCCAAGGCCAACGCTGATGAGCGTGTTGCCACTATCAGCAACTTCATCAATGCCCTCTTAGGCACCAATCCGGACACCATCAAGGCCGTACCGATTTTACGCGAGCGCATTGCCGGGGCCTTAGGCGCTCCAAGCTCAGGTGACGGCAAGGTCGGCGCGGGCGCCAAGGACACTCATTACCTAATTGGCGAGTACCTCAACACTTATTGGGACATCTCGCACTTTAGCACCCTGGCCGAGCGCTTTGACGCCGCCAAGGTCAGCTTTGCTTGCTCGGCCTCGCCTAAGGACTTGCTCGACAGCATTAACTTAAGCGCTGCCGACCAGCAGCTCTTAGCACCACTCAAGGGCAAGAATATCTACGAGACCACGCGTGACTTTATCGTCAACCGCCAGTTCCGCCGTGACTATTTCATTAAGGGCCCAATGGCCTTGAGCCCAGCGCAAAGAGAGCACGAGGTCGACCAGCTGTGCTTCATCCTGATGACGCCGCCATCGGAGGTCAAGTACACCATGGAGTCGCGCTTAGGCGAGGCGCACTTGATGGAGAGCATCTACCACCCAATCGTCGAGCTGATGGGCGACTTCAAGGTTCGCTCCTTTGCTGAGATCTTAGCTGAGCTCAATAAGGATCAGGTCACCATTGCGCGCCAGAACCTGTTAGAGGCGATCTTGACCTTATCGTGCAATGGCACCTTAAGCCCAGCTGTTAAGCTCGATAGCGTCGACCCTGAGGTAGTGGCCCGCTGCCGCAAGTTCAACCACGCCCTGCTCGAGCATGAGCACATCGCTCAGATGAAGTTCTTAGCCAGCCCAGTGCTGCAAGGCGCCTTTAGCTTAAGCGATGTCTTCAAGGTCCTGCTTCAGATCAAGCTGCAAGAGCCAAATATCACGCGTGATGTGCTCTGCCAGAAGCTCTGTGATATTGCCCTCTCCAACGGCAAGACCCTCAATAAGGACGGCAAGCCGATCACCAAGCGCAAGGAGCAAGAGGCCATCTTAAGCGAGCAAGTCGACTTATTCTTAAAGCACAGCCTGCCATTAATGGAGGCTATGGGTACGCTCTAAAAGCGAAACCGCTTAGCCCAGCTGTTCCATGGGCCCGCCGGGCCTGTGGGGCAGCCCTAAGCAGCACCGCCGCGTGACCTGCTAAGCACGGCTACTTGAGCGGAACGCATTAAATTTTAAATTAATTAGCTTTTTAGTGCGTTTGATTGATTGATTGATTGATTGATTGATTGATTGGCAAATTTCGTGCCTAATTTTGCAATTCTACCGCTTGTTTTTAGATTTGCTAAGATTGGCCTCGACTTCGATCGCTGGAACTAGGAGCGCAAGCTCAACTTGCCCCCATTCTAGTGCTTATCTTTCGGCGGCTTGGTTCCAACGCAGTACGCAAAGACTGCAAGAAGCCGTCTTCGGTGTGCTTCGGGCTCACGCAAAGGAAATCACTGCCGCTAGGCGAGAGCATGTGACCTTACGTGGCCAACCGCACCATCGCGACACATCTCCCTTCTCTTACGCCCCACGGCAGAGCTTTCCGCGCTCAGTCCCGCACTTTTTTTTCACTTTGTTGCTTGGGAGATTTCAATGAGCGACTGGTCAATGGGTTACCACACCGACGTTCTTTACACCTATGGCTATTATCGCGAGCTTAACCCGCTGTTTGTGAATTTCGTGCTCACGAGCCAAGGCTACGCTTGCCCTGATTTTGGTCCAGGGGCTTGCGCCTGTGAATTAGGCTTTGGCCAAGGCGTGTCGATTAACATGCACGCCATGAGCTCGGGGGTTAATTGGTACGGCACCGACTTTAATCCAAGCCAGGTGAACTTCGCCCGCACCATCGCTCAGCTCGGCTCCTGCCCTGTCACCCTGAAGGACGATGACTTCGCCTCATTTGCCCAGCGCCCTGATTTACCAGACTTCGACCTTATCGCTCTGCACGGCATCTGGTCCTGGATTTCTCCAGAGAACCAAGACGTCATCATCGACTTCGTGCGCCGTAAGCTCAAGGTCGGCGGTGTGCTCTACATTTCCTACAACGTCTCGCCAGGCTTTATGTTGATGGAGCCAGTGCGTCACTTGATGAAGGAGTACGAAAAGGAGCTCTTAGGACGCAGCACCGGCAGCGACGAGCACATGAAGGCCATTGCCTCCTTCATTGAGTCCTTAGTCAAGCTCAACCCAGACACGATCAAGGCCGTGCCAATTATTCGTGAGCGCATTGCCGGGGTCTTTGGCGATGCTGCCACCGGTAAGGTCGGCATTGGCGCCAAGGAGCCGCATTATATCTTCAATGAATATCTTAACGACGCCTGGGATATCTCGCACTTTAGCACCCTGGCCGAGCGCTTTGATGCGGCCAAGGTCAGCTTTGCCTGCTCGGCTGCGCCGAACGATCTGCTCGACAACATTAACTTAAGCGCTGCCGACCAGCAGCTCTTAGCGCCACTTAAGGGCAAGAATATCTACGAGACCACGCGCGATTTCATCATCAATCGCCAATTCCGCCGTGACTTCTTCATTAAGGGCCCACTGCCTTTGAGCCCTGCCCAGAAGAATCAGGCCATCGACAACCTGGCCTTTATCCTGATGGCCCCAGCCTCCGAGGTCAAATACACCATGGGCACGCGCTTAGGCGAGGCGCGCCTGATGGAGAGCATCTACCGTCCAATTGTCGAGCTGATGGCCGATCTCAAGGTTCGCACCTTTGCCGAGATCTTAGCTGAGCTCAACAAGGATCAGGTCACCATTGCCCGTCAGAACCTGTTAGAGGCCCTCTTGACCTTATCGAACAATGGTACTATCAGCCCAGCGGTCAAACCAGAGCAGGTTGACCCTGCCGTCGCCGCACGCTGCCACCAGCTCAACCACGCTTTAGTCGAGCAAAATGCTCTGCCTCAGCTTAGATTCTTAGCAAGCCCAGTGCTGCAAGGCGCCTTTAGCTTAAATGACATCGTCCGAGTCTTATTGCAATTCAAGCTCAAGGAGCCTGAAATCAGCCGTGACGACTTAGCCCAGAAGCTCTTTGGCTTAATCTTAGATCCAGGCAAGACCCTCAATAAGGACGGCAAGCAGATTACCGAGCGCAAGGAGCAGGAGGACATCCTCAACGGCCAGATCGATACCTTCTTGAGCCACACGCTACCGCTCATCAAGGCCATCGGTGCCATCTAAACACAGGGAACACCCACCTGCCTTCACTGAGCCCCACCGAGCGTGGTTAAGGTCACGAAGGGACGTGTGGTGCGCACTACCAGCCCCAAGGGCAGGTGGGTGGACAACTCCGAGCATGGCTAAGGTCACGAAGAGACGCGTGATGAGCACGCACCAGCTGGAGTGAGTAGCCGCCTCAGCAAAGGCCAAACCCCTACGGGGTTGGGCCTTTTTGTGATTAGTACCTTAAGGTGTAGAACTTGTGGCGGTATTGGTCTTAAGGTCTATTCCTGCTTTCAGTTTTAGTGCTTGATGGGGCGGACGCTCGGCTCAAATTAGTCATGCAGATATCGGTGCGGTGCATGACTTTTGACTGTGCTAGCACCGGGTTTCGTTAACGGACAACTCAATCTTGTGTGGCAACCAAAGGTGTACTAAAAGCGCGATTTTATCTTGTTTCTGCGCTGCTTAGGGCGGCTCAAGTCGGCGTTAAGCTGCCCATATGTGGTAAAATTA
This sequence comes from uncultured Anaerobiospirillum sp., assembly GCA_944392765.1. Classification (GTDB taxonomy): domain Bacteria; phylum Pseudomonadota; class Gammaproteobacteria; order Enterobacterales; family Succinivibrionaceae; genus Anaerobiospirillum. Next base: position 3,352 of record CALXXU010000094.1, on the reverse strand, counting down.
GGCTAGTTCGATATCTCTTAAGATTCCCTTTAGGTTAGGGGCGGGAGGTCAGGATGGATTTTGACGATTTAGAAAGCCGACTGCCTACGGCTATGGCATCTTTTGCTGAGTTGCGTAAAGATGGTTCTGTGTACGTGGACAAAACCGCTTTTGTGCAAAAAATTGCAGGCTCAAGAAAGCCCAAAATCCTGACCAGGCCGCGTCGCTTTGGCAAAAGCACGCTGCAATCAACCATCAAGGAGCTATTCCTTCATGGAGTCAAACCCTATGATGGGCATGATTCCTACTTTAAGGGACTGGCCATTGAAAAGCTGTGGCATGATGATGGCTCGTATCTAGTACTGCATCTGGATTTTTACAATTTAAGTTCAGGACGTACGGTGACGCTCTTTTCTGATGAGGTGATGAAGGCCATCGCCTCATTCTGTCGTGCCAACGAGCTCGCTGAACCTGATCAATCAAGCGATTTTGGGGCTTGTTTTAACTCAATGTTGGAGCAGCTGGCCTTTAATTCCTTGGTGCTCCTGATCGATGAGTTCGATGCACCGCTGCTTCGTCACTACAATCAAGAGCAAGAGCTTGCAAGATGCAAGGATCTAATGGATCAATTGTTTAGCGCGGTAAAAACCCAGGCGGACAAATGCCGCTGTGTCTTCTTTACTGGGATTACCCGCTTTCAGGATCTTGGTTTAGGTACGGCAGGTAACAACTTCACCGATATTTCCTATGATGAGGAATTTGCCACCTGCTGTGGCTATACCCATGATGAGCTCAAGCAGTATTTTGCACAGCATTTGCGCTATGCGGCCGCACTCCGTAATGGCTGCGCTATGGAGGCTGTGAGCGACGCTCAAGTTGAATCCTTGCTCAAGGATATGTCGGATTGGTATGACGGCTACTCCTTTGATGGAACAAAGCAGCACGAAGTCTTTTCGACTTGGTCGGTGCTGAGGTTTTTTGCTAATGCCAAGGCCACACTGCGGCCATATTGGGTCACTGAAGAAGGCTCTGGCTTGCCGCAGTTGCTTAAGCTCTCTTTAGATCGAATTGATCTGGAACCACTCATAGCCAAGATCACCAAGGGTGAGGTCTTAATCGGCGGCCAAGAGTTCTTATACTCTTCTCTAATTAACCCTCAGGCTAATCCTTATTCCTTGCTGTTTCAGGCGGGGTATCTCACATTCAAAGAGCCTTATGACCCAAGTGATAACGTGCACCTAGCTTGCCCTAATCAGGAGATCATTTGGGGCCTCACTAATTTGCTGGTTCGTCACTTCTTTAATCTTGAGGTTGATCTTTGCACTAACACATCAAGTCGTAAGGCCCGCGCTGCACTGAGCAGCCTTGATGCTGAGCAGATCCTTGATTTTTTCAATTACGCCATTGAGTTCTTGCCATACAGCCACAACCCAGATAATGAGTTTTGGGCGGCGGATCTGATCATCCTGCTCTTGTTTGGCTTAGGTTATAAGCCCCGCGTTGAAGTCATGTCCCTCCATGGCAGAGCCGATTGTATATTTGACTTGCCTGGCCTCCATACCACGATCGTATTGGAATTCAAGTTTGAGTCCAGTCCTGACCCTAAGCAGCTGGACGCCAAGCTTGCCGAGGCCTTGCAGCAGATCAAAGACCGCAAATATGCTCTTAATGGCACCAGTGAACCACGGGTGGCCCGTTTTGGCCTAGTCTACTGCTCTGATTCCTCTGAGCGTAAGTTTGTGCGCATGGCCTTAGCCGACCAGATCGAGCTATAACCCGGCATACGCTTCCCAGCCCCAAGGGCGGGTGGGTGGGCCACACTGAGCGTGGCTCAGGTCACCAAGGGGCGCGTGGTGATCTCCACCCAGCCCCAAGGGCTGGTGGGTGGGCCACACTGAGCGTGGCTCAGGTCACCAAGAGGCGCGTGGTGATCTACCCCCAGCCCCATGGGCAGGTGGGTGGGCCACACTGAGCGTGGCTCAGGTCACCAAGGGGCGCGCGGTAAGCACTAGCGCTTAAGTGGCGCGCTCCACTTAGAGCAAGGCCCAACCCCTACGGGGTTGGGCCTTTTTGGGATTAGTACATTAAGGTGTAGAGCTTGCGGCGGTATTGGCCTTGGAGCTTGTCACCATTCATGGTGCTTAAGATATCAAGGAAGGTCTTCTTGACCTCGTCCTTGCTTAAGTCCTGCTTGAGCTTGGCAAATAAGAGCTCTAAGGCCTCGTCCTTGCGTCCGGCCTCAGCTAAAGCCACGGCGTAAGATACGGCGTTGGCGTCGCTTGGATCTTCTTGGTACTTGCGCTCGAGCTCTTGCAGCTCTGGGCTGTTTTGCGCTTGCTCAGCAATGGTTAAAGCTGAGATTAACTGCTGATACTCAGCGCTGGCCTTTTCCTCACGTCCAGCATTGTCTAAGAGCTCGTGAGCCTTCTTGAGGTTCTTTTGCGCAATGAGCAGACGGGCGTAGATAAACTTGAACTTGAGGTTGGACTCGTCCATGGCGTAGGCTTGACCGGCCTTAGCGCACGCGGCACTGACGTCACCTGCGGCCTCAGCTTGCAGCGCCTCACGCATCATGAGATCGGCTTGCGATGGCATGAACTTATTTAAGAGCTCTTGGAGCCCCGAAATTACCTCATCGCCCTCGAGCATGCCGACCGGTTGGCCTTGATCGACGACCACTAAGGTTGGTACCTGCTGAAGACCAATTTGGCTGGCAACCATCAGGCAGGCGCGATCGGTGAGCGGGAATAAGCCTAAGGTAACATATTCGTTGTTGTCCGAGATCGCCGTGGTGACCGCATTCTTGGCCGCAGTGCAAGCATCAGTCTCGTCGTAGAAGAAGCAAAAGAGCGGCTTTTGCATCGACGACTGTAAGACTTGCTCCAGATTGTCTTGTGTTACCAGCATAGTTCATCTTCCTCTAAAACCGGCGCGGATACCCCCGAGGTAACTCGGGGGAGTAAGCGCCGCCTCATGTTCTCAGTTCGGTTAAATAACTTTTGCGCTTTTGTAACAGGCGCAGCTTCTTATAGTTAGCGCTTGCATGAATGCGCGTCCCATCAAGTCGACGTACATCGAAGTACCCTGTTGATCTACGGGCGAAAATAAAGCCAACTTGGCCTTCGTATTTGACTTTGTCAAAGCGCCGGAAGCCTTGGACTTCGTAAGCCGCTTGATTGTTCTTGCGGCGCCCGCCCTTAAGAATATTAATCTTATGAATCTGGCGATTATGACGACGTACTTGCTTTTGGTAGTAGTAACATCCCAGCCGAGTGGCAGCCATATTGCCTGCGATGCAAAAGGCATCATCATGGTGGGTCTTGCCAATGTGATACTTATCACGCGAGCGCTTTGTTAGGTAGCCGTAGCTGAT
>CALXXU010000093.1 GCA_944392765.1 uncultured Anaerobiospirillum sp. | reverse complement strand
TTGGTTCGATGAGGATTAAGTAATGGCGAAGGGCAAGATTAAACTTGGTTTAGCTCAACCACTTTATCGCAACGAATGTTGCTTGATCTGCCGGGGGCTCGGCGCTGCCCCAAGACCTGGCTTCTGTGGAGCCAGGTCGCTATTTGAGTTCAGGAGCGGACTTGGTGAAGTGATAACAAGCGATGGTGTAATCCTTTTCCAAGGTGGTGTCCTTGGTGAAACGCTTGAGCTTAGCGCACAGGTTGTTGACCACATCCACCGCATTGTCAAAGTTCTCATCGTGCAGTAAGGACTCAAAGCCTTCTTGCCCTAACTTCTCCTTGCGGTGGTTGCTGCAATCGAGCAGACCATCGCTGTAGAGCAAGAGGCTGTCGCCATCGCGCAGCTCGAAGTTGATCGAGGTGTACTGCTGATTGCCCTTGGCACCTAAGACTGGGCCGGTTCTAATATCGATGTACTCAAAGCCCGAGTTCTTGTGGTAGAGCATCGGCAGGGTGTGACCGGCATTGAGGTACTCGACCTTACCGGTCTGTTGCTCAATGATCACGATGCACACTGAGGTCAAAATTGCCTGGGGATTGTTGTCCACAATGTTCTGGTTGAGCTCCATCACGGCCTTGGACAGAGGCAACTTGACGCTCTCGGTTAAGCGCAGCATTTGACGCAACAGAGCAACATTGAGCATCGCTAAGTTGACCGCCTGTAAACCGCGCTCATTGAGCGAACCTACCACGAGCGCCAGCTTGTCTGGAGTGAGCTCAATGACATCGTAGAAGTCGCCGTTAGGGTCTTCAGCGTACTCGGTGTGGACGTTGAAGCGCCCTTTGTAGTACTCCTTCAAGAAGATCTCACGGTTGATGTTGTTTTTGCGCATGTTCTGATAGAGCAAGCGCGCGCTGTCCTTGATGCTGGCGTCAGAATGAGTGCTAGTGCGCGTGATCTCTTGGATACTCTGGTAGAGCGTTTTGCCTAATAAGCGCACGTAGTTAGCCAAGGTGCCCAGTTCATCGTCACGACGTGGCAGGCCTTCGCTGATGCGCTCAACCAGATCCGCATCCTGAATCAAGGTCGCCATGTTCTTGACCTTGTTGTTGATGATTTTGAGATCCTTGACGTTATTATCGACCACTTCGCTAATGGCAAAGACACAGATTATCGATAAGACCAGCTGTACCGTGAAAATGATGATGAGGTACTGCCAAATCGCGCTATTAGCGCGCACTTCGTCGATATTGATCAGCAAATACCAGTTGTAGGGCTTAAAGTAGCCTGCGGTCAGATAGTGGCCCCAACGGTGGTTATAGCCTTGGAAAAAGCCCTGATTGCGGGCCTCAGTTAAAAGCGATGGGCTAATCAGGCGCGTAATCTCGTTTTTGGACAAGTCGCCTGCTAGCGGATTGAAGTTCTCATCAAATAAGGTGATCGATACCGGCGTGGTGTCGCCAACCGTCAGTACTAACTGATTGAAGGAGTTGGCAATAAGGTGCTTTAACACCTCATCTTGCTGCTGGAGCTTAGTGATATCGGTGATCAGAACTAAGACTTGATCCTCAGCAAAGCTCAAAGATGAGATTAAGCCCAAATAAGTACCATGGTCGGTCAAGGTGGCAATATCGTTGACATCGCGGTTTAAACGACGATTGACCAAGGCGGCGTCATAGCCACGACTAATTTCATTGGCGCCTACTGTTTGATTGGCGGTTTGTTGCATGGTCGCAAGCACCGTATTGTGTGGGGCACCTTGTGCCAGCGCGGCCGCTTGTTCTTGCGCTATTGCCTGCTTAACTTCAGCGGTGGCCCCTTGCTCCAAAGCAGCATCGGCTGATGGTACCAGGGCCTCAGCTGACCTTATTTTATTAAGGCGCGATAAAACTTCCTCTTCCTCTTCGATGGCCTCAGGCAAACGGTGCACCTTGCCGTCTGGGCCGATAACGGTTTTATTTTCGGCGGCAGCGGCAATCGCTTCGTCTAAGTCGGCCGCATGAACCAAAACCCCAGCGTCATAAGGATTGGTAGGGGATGCAGTGCTGCTCATTAGGGAGCCAGGGGCACTGACAGGTGCTGCAGCAGGTGCTGCGGCAGGTGCAGCGGCAGATGCTGAGGTGAGCGTCTGCTGGGTGGTAGGCGCAGGATTGGCGTTTGAAGTTGCGCTGTTATGCGAGAGCGGAACACTTCTTTGCCGTGACTGCTCTTGCAGCGCACGCGCTGCTGGGCTTAAGGCCGGATTGGTCGCACTGACCTGCCCGTCTCTGTTTTCTAAGATGACGAAATAACCGTTATCAGGGATCGGGGTGTTGTAGAGCAACTCGCGTAAAGAGCGCTGCTCATTGACCAAATTGTCTAAGAGCTCTTGATAGCCCTTGTGAATATAGAGATCTTGCGCCGAGCTCTTGGTGTTGATGGAGAAGGCGATAAAGCCTAGGCTTTGCAGTTGACTTAAGTGCTTGTAGAGCACTAAGCGATTAGGATTAACTAGGCCAAAGGTCGAAAAGTTCGAGTACGGAATATAGTCTTGCTTGTGGTTTAAGGACGAAATGAAGCTCGATTTTGCGGGCGTGTAAGCAAAGTCTAACGTGGACAGATGAGCGAGCATCTGGTCATAACGCTCGTTGGCGCTGGTAATGATATCGGTTGCGGAGTAGAAACCTGCCTTATTGTTAAGATTCGAGTTAGGAGTAGGGGCCTGTTGGCCTTGCAGCCGGGCTGAGAGCTGATTTAAGCTGTGCGAATTATTGGCAGTGCTGCCCAGTGCTTGGTCATGAGCGTTTTGTAAGGCTAAGGAATTAGTGATCGGCTGCTTTAAAGAGGTAGCAATACGCCACTCTAAATTTTGCCCAGTGAAGTTCGTGAGGCTATCTGAGAGCTGATTTAAGCTGAAGTTTTGCTTGATGCTCTCCTCGCGGCGCGCTTGCTCCACATCGCGCGTGACCGCATAAGGGTTGGAACTTGGGGCTAAGGCGCTGGCATCGAGGCGGTATGGTGAGATGAGCTCAGAACTTGCTTCATGATGAGGTGTGGTGAGGGACATATCGACAATCCGGTAGAGACGATAGAGCTCATTGCGGATGATCGAAAGGTTCGACAGCTCGGAGATTTTGGAGTAGAAGATATTGTCCTTGAGCTCTTGTAGGCAGAAGTTGAGGGTGTTTTGCTGCAGCAGGTACTGATCGGTGACGTTCTCGCGATGCAGATAGTAGTAGCTGATGCCAACCGATGTGAACAGCGAGGCCACAAAAAAGACCATGGTGTAAAACAGCGTCTGGCGTCTAATGCTGGAAAATCCAAGGCTCATGCTGACAGTCACCTCACATTGACCTAAGTCCACTCCAAATCAGACTCAGGCATTCAATCACCATTTTAAGGGCAACTAAGCCATTTGGGTCATGTTCATAGCGCAAAATGATATCCCAGCTATCATTTTACCTGAGCTTAGGTCATATGTGCCGCCCTCTGTGCTACGCACAGAGCTATTTGGTGCGTGTTAGCGGCGCGCAGCCAGTTTGCTGTTATGCCTGTGCCTGCATCCAGCCTTTTGCCCCAGCAATTCTCTGCGGGCAGAGCTGAGTGCTCAGTTGGGCCAAGATCCGACTGCCCTGAACCAGTTACAGATTTTGTGGGGTGGGCTCAGCCCAGGCGAGCCTTTTGTTTCGTTAAGCGAGGGCATGCGTTCGAAAAATTGGTAGCGGAAATTCGGATTTAACGCCATGAGGTCGCATGTTGCGCGCTAAAATGTTAAAAAATGCTTGGGTTGGTGCTTTTAGCTTAAAGCTAGGTCGTGAGGAGAAGGTGATGTCACAGCGCTGTTCTTTTTTCGCTCAGCTCATGGGGCTTATAGCCACAGTATGGTGTGCGGGCACGGCCTGGGCTGCTGACGTGCCAACGAGCGCCGACGTGCCTGGTTTCGCTGCGCCGGGCATCCCGGCGCCTAGCGCTGCTGACGCTGCTGCGTCAAACGCTGTCCCATTAGGTTCAGACTCGGTTGAGATGGTGGATTCTCATGCTTTAAAACGCGCCTCACGGGCCTTGGAGGAGCTGTTCCAAGATGAGCTCAATGATCTCAACGCTGTGCTCTCACCAGAAGCTACGGATGAAGATATTTCGCGCTTTGAACCACCGCCTCCTACCACGACTTTTCGCCGCGTCTGGAAGTCTAAGGGCTCGTTGCGCTCAAACGGTGAAGGACACGATTGGGAGCGCGCTTTAGCGCGCAGTAAGGCGCATAACCCGGACTTGGTGGTGCCGTATATCGGTGACTCGAGTTCGGCCAATAGCACCGCGATTCGGGTGGGCTTTGATGACCAAATCTTAGGCTTTGATAGCATCACCGGCGCCACGCTGCATGATGAAGAGCGCCTAGAAAATGAAGATCTCTCTGCACTGCAAACGGCGGCGCTGATGCACGCCACCGAAAGTGCTGGCTCACAAGTGCCGTCCTTTGGCCCGGCCCGTGAAGGGGCCACTGCGCCTAACTTCAGTCAGTGCCCGATGGGCCATCAGTGGCGTATCGCGGTGATGCGCTTTGGTACCAATTACTATTACGACGAACAGTTCTATCAGACCATTACCGGCCTGATTGCTCATAAGCTCATCGATACCTCACGCCTTCAGATCGAACAGGGACCGTATGTACGTACCACCATTGACGGTCGCACCTATTCCGTAGAGGGCATTAACGTCTATGATGTCGTAGCCTATGACCGCAGTTCGCAAGAGAAAATCTCGGCCGCAGGCTTTGCTCAGCCGCCACATGATTTAGGTCAAGCCTTCAATTTCGGCGCGTCGTATCGCAGTGCTTTTAATAATCAAGATAAGGATGACTCGCTGGCGCAAGAGGTGATCTCGGGTTTGACCGCCGATCCCTACGCTAACAGTGTGGCGCAAGGCTTGGAAAATCGCCGCATTGGCTTAGTCGGAACCGAGCAGGCACCTAAGACTCCGCTGCTTATCGCCTCAGATGACTATAAGCTGTGGCATAGCTCAGACGATAAAACACATCGCAGCGACTATTTCATGCCGCTCTTTAAGAACTTTGCAGAACCGTCAGGCTATGCCTACTACGTGGATCTGACCCAAGACAGCTGTTTTAGCCTGCTTGCTGACGCTTATTACAGCTCAGAGTGGGATATTGAGTTGCATCGCCGCCAGATCAAGGAAGTCTATGACCGCTCTGTCGCAGGCGAGATCGATATGGTTCTCGTCTTTGGTCTGTACGATATATCCCTCTTTGACCAAATGCACTTTGATATCCCGATTATCGTGGTCGGCCATGATCAAGACATTCTCTACAACAATTTAACCAAAGGTTTGGCCGGTACTACCTCTTTGGGATTGTCAACTTGGCCTGGGCAAAAAGCACGGGCTCATAAAGAGGAGCCGGTACTTGCGTACGAGGCACGTCCAAGTGCCACGCGCAGCTCGAATGATTTTGTTTCGATCAAAGGTGGCAGCTCCGCTTTAGCCGATTCAAGCGACGATGAAGAGCAAGAAGAGGAGACTGCTACGCCGCAGGAGCTCTTAGAGGAGCTTGGTCCTAAGGCAGATGAGACCTTAGGTATTGTCACGGATAAGGCCTTCTCCTTAGGCGAGTTCTCGCCTTATCGCAATATCTTTGTCCATCTTGATCCGATCATGCAATATGATGATTTGGTCAACTTCTACCATATGATGGGCTTTAGCAAGCTGGGCGTCATTGTCGACAACAGCCACACCTTTAGGCAGCTGCATTCGATTGAGGAAATTCGTTCAGCGTTAGCGCCGTACAACGTGCGCACTGAGATCTGCACGGGTGAGCTTATTTCCAAGGATCAGGACAAGGCCCGCTCCGAGTTTGAGCGTTGCACTGACAGCTTAATTAAAAAGGGAGTCGAAGCGGTGTACTTAACGCGGATCAGCGCCATTTCGATTGAGCGTCTTTACAGCCAGCTGTGGCCTTTCACCTCGCGCGGTATCGCGGTCATGGCCCGTGGTAGCACTTCTGAGGTTAAGGCCGGTGCCTTAATGAGTTACAGCTATGGTTATGCTGAGAGCTTCCGCCATTATCAGGCTCAGGTTATCAGCAGTGTAATGAATGGCCGTAGCATCAACACCTTAAGTCAGTACTTCTATCCCCGTCAGCTTCTCACGGTCAATGCCAAGGTCGCGTGTATGATTGGTTGGTATCCGCCTTATAAAGATCTCTCCAAGATCGATATCACCTATCTCGATATCGCCTCCAATTAGCTCTAAGCGGCGCGCCCGCGCGCCGCTTAGGGGCAAGCTTGATGTGCCCTAAGGCCTGGCGCGCCCTAAGGCACGTCCTAAGGCTAGGTATGCCCCGCTCCATCGTGCCTAAGCCATATCTAATGCTGGGGCCTTAGGTGGAGTACAACGCCGGTTGCTGCAGGTTAGCGCGTATCGGGATAGTGCACGCAGTTAGGATTTGCTGCGTGAGGTAGCAAATCGTGGGTCATGATAAAGCAAAAGCGGGGATGAGGGGCGGGGGCATGGTGCAAATCTAGAGTGATGTTTGTCACAAAAACTGAGTCAGGCCACAATCTCCTTAAGCCATTTGGCGGCAAGGCCAAATCAGCAGCAGTCCATTACCGCTTTTGGAGATCTTGTCATGAGGTCAGAATTGATGCGTTGCCGGATGCAACGCCTGATCATGCTCCTTTTCTTGGGCCTTATCCTTGTGGGCAGTAGTGCCAACGCTGGGACTGTGCGCTCTCAGAATTATGACGCCACACTGCTGGCGTCAAGCCCCGACATCACTGGTAGCCTCAACCTCCCGGTCAAATCTGCTGCCTCTGTTCATGCGGTCGCTGAGGAAGAGGAAGAGGAAGAGGAAGAGGTGGTGGCGTTATCGGAGTTAGCCCTGCCGGTTGAGCCCAGCTTAGCGGAGGAAGCGCCGCTAGTTGAGGTGGCAGTAGAGCCAAGCTTAGATCCGGCGGCCAACGCCTTTGTTTTGATTTGCGCGATCTTGGTCATCACCATGTCGATCCCTGGAATTGCCTTATTTTACGGCGGCTTGGTGCGCGCTAAAAATGTCCTCTCGATTATGGAGCAGAGCCTGGTCTTCTTTAGCCTGAGCTTTGTGCTGTGGCTGGTAGCAGGCTACAGCCTGTCCTTTGGCTCGGCCAGCGAACTTGCCTCGGCCTCAGGCTTATCTGACTATTTGCATCTCATTGTGGGCGACTTCAATAAGGCCTTTTTGTCTGGAATCTCGTTTGAGACGCTTTCAGGGGCGATCAGCGAATATAACTTCGTTATCTTCCAGGGCGCCTTCTGCGGTATCGCTTCTTTGCTTATCGTCGGCGCTACGGTCGAGCGCATTAAATTCTCGGCCCTAATGCTGGCGCTGACCATTTGGGTGCTTTGCTCTTACGTTCCGCTGTGTCATATGGTCTGGGGTCTGGGCTTAATCGAGCAGACCTGTGCTGCCTATGACTTTGCCGGAGGCACTGTGGTCCACATTAACGCTGCGGTGGCCGCTTTAGTCGGAGCCAAGCTCGTCGGGGCGCGCACAGATTTGGGCAAGATCGCGCTGCCACCGCATGCCTTGCCGCTCACCTTTATCGGCGGTGGCCTGCTCTGGATCGGCTGGTTTGGCTTTAACGCCGGTTCGGCCCTTACCCCAGATGGCATCAGCGCCCTGGCCTTTGCCAATACCGTTTTTGGCCCAGTTGGAGCGGCACTCTCTTGGTCTATCGGTGAGTACTGCCTCAACGGCAAGGTTTCGTCCTTAGGCACGGTTTCGGGCGTGCTGGCCGGTTTGGTCGCCATCACTCCAGCCTGCGCCTTTGTCGGTCCAGTCGCAGCCGTGGTCATTGGTGCGCTCTCGGGCTTAGCTTGCCTCTGGGGCGTACGAGGCTTTAAGCGCTTGATTAAGATCGACGATAGCCTCGACGTCTTTGGCATTCACGGCATTGGTGCCATTGTCGGCGCCTTATTAACCGGCATCTTCTGTAGCCCAAGCCTGGGTGGCACCGGCTTTAAGGGTTTTCATGACGACATCTTAAGTCAGTTCCTGGGCCAATTAGGCAGCGTCGTGATTGCCATTATCTGGTCGGGAGTAGTGGCCTTAATCGCCTTTAAGCTGGCATCCTGGTGCTGTCATGGCTTACGCGTCGAGCTCGACGACGAGCGCATGGGTCTTGACCTCTCCTACCACGGCGAACGCAGTTACGCCCTGAACTAAACCACACCTCACAGCGCACGCCACGGCGTACATCACGGTGCGCTGGGGCTGTGATTCTTAATACCAACAAGCAAGCAGAGCTAGCAGCCTGAGTTGACCCAGGCTCACCCAAGCGGCTCAGAGCAGTGTCGCACTAAGTGGCACTGATCTGAGCCTCTTTTTTGGCAAGCTCTGGCTGGGACAGCTCCAAGGGCTGGGCAAGGATGTAGTCGTTGAGCGCTCGGAGTATTCATAATCTGGGGCGAATGCTTAATAATTTTGGCTTGACAGCAGGAGATTTTTGCCTAAAATGTGCGCCACAATTTAACCGAATTTGCTTGGCGACCATAGTGCTTTAGTACCACCTGTTCCCATTCCGAACACAGAAGTGAAATGAAGTCACGCCGATGATAGTGCAACGTACGATTGTGCGAAAGTAGGTCATCGCCAAGCTTAGTCTTAAAGTCCTGGGTGCAGTGGCGTTAAAACTGCAACAGGCCCGAAAACCACCGCAAGGTGGTTTTCGCGTTTCTGGGCCCTAAAATTGCTAAAATGGACGCTAAAACAGGCGTCAAAATGGGCCTTGTGTCCTGCCTTTTGCTGCCGCGCGCGCTTTTCCCTTTCTTTGCCGACCACCTCAGACGGATGCTGCCCACCTTAGGCTGGAGGTGGTGACCGCCTTTGGCAGGTGGTGGTGATCGTCTTATGCTGTAGGTGGTGACCGCCTTTGGCAGGTGGGGGCCTTCATAGGCGATGGTGCTTGCCCCTAATTTGGGGCGCGCGATGTGACGCGGTATGCACTTTTGCAAAATAGCCGAGGCCTGATGCTGTGATTGGGCCTGCGTTGTTTATAATAACCTCAACTGAAATGGTAGTGTGCGTTAAACGCTGATATAAATGCCTTTAATGCGCAACTTGTATGGTAGCTCCGCGCGTGGGTGTGGCCTCCTTTGTTGGGCGCGTGCGGTCTGAGGGGTTGAGGTTTATGGAGAGCTTATCGTTAGTAACTAAGGCTGAGGCTAAGTGCGATTTACCGATTCGTGCCTTACAGTTCGGCGAGGGTAATTTCTTACGCGGCTTTATCGATTGGATGATCTTTAAGGCCAACCAAAAGGGCCTGTTTAACGGCAGGGTGCTCGCCTTGCAGTGCACCCCACGCGGCCGCGTTGTGCCAAAGCTTAAGGCCCAAGATGGTCTTTACACCACCATTTTGCACGGGGTCGATGATCAAGGCGGCGAGCACGAGGAAATTGAGGTTGTCAACACTATCGCTGCGGCTTTAAACCCTTATGAGGCTTGGGAGCCGGTTCTGGCTGCGGCCATGTCCCCAGATCTTAAGTTCGTCTTCTCCAACACCACCGAAGCCGGTATCACCTACGCACCGGAGCAGGCTTTCAATACCGATGTCTGCCCAGAGACTTATCCAGGTAAGCTCACCGCTATTTTGCATGAGCGCTTTAAAGCCGGTTTACCAGGCCTGTGGGTCGTACCATGCGAGCTCTTAGATAACAATGGCACGCTGCTTCAGGAAATCGTCTTAAAGCATGCCGCTGAGCAGGGCTTAGGGGCTGATTTTGAGCAGTATGTTAAGACCCAGTGCCGCTTTATCAATACCTTAGTCGATCGCGTAGTCTCGGGCTATCCTAAGGACAACGCCGCTGAGGTTGAGGCTAAGCTCGGCTATAAGGACGAGCTGATGACCTGCGGTGAGACCTTCCACTTCTTAGCCTTAGAAGGCGATGAGGAAGTAAGCCGCGAGCTGCCATTTGCCGCTGCTGGTTTAAATGTCGTGGTCGCTCCAGATATCACTCCTTACCGCTTACGTAAGGTTCGCATCTTAAACGGCACCCACACCTCCAATGTTCCTGCTGCTTTCTTAGCCGGTCTCGACACAGTCGACCAAATGATGGCCGATTCGGTTACCGGCAAGTTTGCTCGCTCGGTCATTTACGATGAGATTATCCCAGCGGTTAACCTCGACAAAGAGATGTTGGTCTCCTTTGCTGACGCCGTGGTCAAGCGCTTTAGCGATCCATCGATGCACCACCAATTAGCCTCGATCTTGATGAACTCGACCTCCAAGGTTAAGGCCCGCGTCCTGCCAACCATCTTAGACGCCCGCGCTAAGGGCATTCTGCCTAAGAAGCTGTGCTTTGCGTTAGCCGCCTATATCGCCCTGTACCACGGCTCGACCGGCTTACCAGTTAAGGTTAGCCGCGCTGAGGGTAAGTCAGGTGAGTTCATGGACGACGCCTATGCTGCTGAGGTCATGACCAAGGCTTGGTCGGTCTATCACAAGACCGAAGCATCGGCCCTGTTTACGGTTAAGACCGTGCTCTCTGACACTAAGCTCTGGGATTGCGATTTATCCTCGGATGTCGACCTGACTGCTTTAGTGGCCCGTCTGTTACACGCCATCATCTCCGATGGGGTCATTGCCACGATGAAAGATCTGTTAGAGCACAACTAAGAGGGCGCCTTCATGCAAGCAATTCTGATTAACGACGCCGATAGCGTAGCCGTTGCCCTGCAAGATTTAGCTCAGGGCACCACGGTTGAGGTCGCAGGTCACGCGATCGTGCTTAAGGACAATATCACTCGTGGCCACAAGTTTGCCTTAAAGGATATCGCCGAAGGTGAGCCGGTCATCAAGTACGGCTTTGCCATTGGCCGCGCTAAGCAATTGATCCCAGTGGGCTCGCATGTCCACAACCACAACGTCAAGACCGACCTGCACGGTGAGCAAGAGTACAGCTTCAATCAGCTGCCTGCCGCTCAGTTGCCTCAGGTAGATGCGACCTTCCAGGGTTATGTCCGTGAAAATGGTGAGGTGGGTATCCGCAATGAACTGTGGATTATCCCAACTGTCTTCTGCGTCAACAATGTCGCCAAGGTCTTAGAGCAGTACGCCAACGAGCAAATCAAGGCCAACCCAGATAAGTACAGCCATGTTGACGGCTGCCTGGCCTTAACCCACCCTTACGGTTGCTCGCAGATGGGCGATGATCAGACCACGACCCAGCGTGTGCTCGCGGCTTTATCGCGCCATCCCAACTGCGGCGGCGTCCTGGTCTTAGGTTTAGGCTGTGAGAACAACAATATCGGTGTCTTTAAGCAGTTCTTAGACGAAAACGACCCACGTATCATCTTCTTAAACAGCCAAGAAGTGCCAGATGAAGTCGAGGTAGGCAAGGCTAAGATCGACGCATTACTGGCGCGCGTCCAGCAGTACTCGCGTACTGAGGTGCCGATCTCCAAGCTGCGCATTGGCCTTAAGTGCGGTGGCTCCGATGGCTTATCGGGCATTACCGCTAACCCATTGATCGGCCGCTTAAGTGACGTGGTAGTGGGCTCGTCGGGTACCTCGGTGATGACCGAAGTGCCAGAGATGTTTGGTGCTGAGCAGCTCTTAATGAATCGCGCCAAGGACGAGGCGACCTTTGACAAGTGCGTCACCTTGATCAACAACTTCAAGCACTACTTCACCTCGCACGGTCAGGTGGTCTCTGAGAACCCAAGCCCAGGCAACAAGGCCGGTGGTATCACCACCTTAGAGGACAAGTCCTTAGGCTGCGTTCAAAAGGGCGGTAAGGCTCAGGTTTCCGACGTCTTACACTACGGTGATACCTTACAGAGCACGGGTCTTAATCTGTTACAAGGCCCAGGTAATGATGGCGTCTCTTGCACCGCCTTGGCTGCGGCCGGTTGCCATTTGGTGCTGTTCTCGACCGGTCGTGGTACCCCATTTGCCACGGTCATCCCAACGGTCAAGATTTCCACCAACTCGAGCCTCTATGAGCGCAAGGGTTCGTGGATCGACTTTAACGCTGGTGCCGTGGTCGATGGTAAGGACTTCAATACCTTGACCCAAGAGCTCTTGGATTACGTCTTAGCGGTCGCCTCGGGCAAACTCACTAAGTCTGAGGAGAAGGGCTATCACGAGATCGTAATCTGGAAAGATGGCGTCACCATGTAGCCCCGTCCTAAATAAAAAAAAAGAAAGAAAAAGTCCCAGTGCCCGCAGGTGCTGGGGCTTTTTCTTTGGCCCTGAGCTTTTCTTTTGTCCGCGCTTTTTGCTCCTCTTTGGTGCAGACAGCGTCACCCACGTTGCGGGGGCGAGCGCGGCCGTAGGCCGTGCGTGCACCGTGCCGTGTTGCGTCACAATATTTTTATTGCATTGACGCTCAAAATTAACAAGCTCTCACTATAATGCGCGCACCTTGGTTCAATCGCGCCCAGCAATTTAGGAAAGCAGAGTTCTTTGCACTGACTTGCTCTGGGGCGGATGTGGGCCTCTGATTGATTGCAGTTCTCTTTTTATCGTTTTCTTTACGGGGTCGCGGCGTCCATGAGCGAGAGGCTTTGGGGCGTGGCGGCTTTTTTGTGCGCGGTTCATTTATGCAGGACATCAAGACCAACCACACTTCATCCCAAAACTTAAATCCAGCTGAGCACGAGCAAGTGCTGGCTCATAGTGTCAACCAGTCCGACACTTTAGCGCAGGCCTTAGCCCACGCCGATCGTGGGGCGACCGGGGCCCAACACGCTCCAAGTTCACAGCATGCAGCCACCAGTGGTTGGAGCCCCGAGCAGGAGCAGGCAGCTGAGGTCGGCCGTGAAGCAGCGGCACCGATCGTGGTTGCGACCAATGAGCATGCGCTGGACGCGGCGCAAATGGCAGCGGTGATGACAGCACAAGCAGGTGGCTCCAAGCCCCTGCAAGAGGCAGCAGCGGTTGCGGCGGCAGCAGCGGCGGCCGGTAATAGTGGTATTGCGGTCAATGTCACCACGCCCGAGGCCGGTCTTAATAGCAATGCCTCGGAGCAGTCAGTTGCGGCTGTGGCCGATGCGGTTGATGCCAGTATCGAAAAGCTCGATTTAGAGGAGCCGCAGCGCTCGCTCTTGTCGCTGACTTGGCCGATCTTTATCGACATCTCGCTGCACTTTGCCACCTTAATCATCAATACCATCATGGTGGGTATGGTTTCGGTCAAGGCCGTGGCCGAGCTCACTATTGGTAATCAGGTCTTTGATCTTGCACTCATCATCTTCAACTTCTTTAACATTGGTGTGTGCGTGGTCTGTGCTCAGGCTTTAGGTGCCAATAACAAGCGTTTGGCGCGTCGCCTCATTCACGTGGGCCTGGGTATCAACATCATCATGGGTACCTTGGTGTCCTTGGGCATTTTCTTCTGCTCGGGCCTCATTGTCGAAGTGATGCGGGTTCCGCCAGAGATTGCCGAAAGCTCGCACAATTACCTCAAGATTCTGGCCCTGTGCTTCTTACCTGAGGCTATTTGCTTGGTATGTGCAGCGATCTTGCGTGCCCACAACTGCACCCGTGACGCCATGTACGTCACCTTGGTGATCAACCTCATCACCATCTGCGGTAACACCTTATTCCTCTTTGGCTACTTAGGCGTACCGGTATTAGGCGTTGAGGGCGTGGCGGTCAGCACCGTGATTGGTCGTACCGTGGCGTGCTTTATCTTCGTGCCGCTCATCATTGCGCGCACCAAGACGCGCATCATTCCACGCTTTATGTTCATCTTCAGCCGCAAGGTCTTACGTTCGATCTTGAGCATTGGCCTGCCAGGTGCCGGTGAGAACTTGTCGTGGCAGTCCCAGTACATGTTCATGACCGGTGTGGTTGCTGCGATGGGCGCGATCCCACTTGCCACCCACGGTATCTACATGCAGGTGGTCATGGTGCTGATGATTTTCTCGGCTTCGATCGGCATGGGTACTGAGCTGTTAGTAGCTCATTACACCGGTGCGATGAAGCTTGATTTAGCCAATCGCCAGCTCATTCGTAGCGTCAAGATCGGCGAGGTCGCCACCATCTTGCTGACCTTCTCGATGCCACTGGGTACCGGTGCAGTCTTGATTTCGCTCTTCACCGACGATGCCGGGGTGATGGCCTTAGCCTCCACCTTGTTTATCATCACGGTGTTCCAAGAGCCCGGCCGTATTCTCAACGTCATCATCATCAACTCGCTGCGTGCAACCGGCGACACCAAGTTCCCGGTCATCATGGCGGTGATTTCGATGTGGGGCATCTCGGTACCGTTAGGCTGCTTCTTGGGCATCTATATGGAGTGGGGCCTGATGGGCGTTTGGATTGGCTTTGCTGCCGACGAGTGGGTTCGTGGTATTGCCATGGTGCTGCGCTGGCGTTCTAAGGCCTGGCAAAAGGCCGCTCGTCGCGTCTACGAGCAGACGCTGGCCCAAGAGCGTAACCGCGCGCAGCTCAAGACCGCCGCTCAAGCCAGTGCCGCTTAGAGCACTACCACTTAGAGCATTACCACCTAGCTCAGTGCCAGTCAGATGAGTCTGCTTAGGCTGGTACGACTTAGTTGCGATTTGCGCCAACTGTGAACCAATTGTGCGTCAACTGTGCGCCAATTGGGCGTCAACTGTGCGGTTGCACGAACGTGGTTCAAGTTAATGCTGCGCAAAGCGATGGCGCTCTGGTCAAAGCCGTGTGACTTGAGCAGTGCTACTCAGACTAGTGCATTACTGGTCTAAAGCTTTAATGGTGCACTAAAGAGGTGCAATAGCGGTTGATGGTGCTAAGGCCATCACTATGATTAAAGATGGCGCTAGTCCTGATTTTATCGGGCTTAGCGCCATTTTTTTACCTCAATGAAGCGTGTTGATTGCAGTGAGCGCATGGGGCATTTTTGTGAGATAGCGCAAATTTAGGGGCATCGTGGCATAATAGCCCCCAAGAACAGTGGTCGTGCCGGGCTTATTTAAGCCATTTGGTTTTAAACCATGCGGTTTTAAGCTCATGATCGGCGCTGTAACTTCTCGTTTTAGTTTATTTGACGCTGGCCAAGGTAAGCTTGCCCCAAGGTGGCATTGTGCTTGGTTGAGCGCCCCTATGTCAGGGACGGACTTACATGTTTTTTGATCATTTGGAATTAGCTCCAGCAGATCCTATTCTTGGCTTAACTGACGCTTACAAGGCCGACACCAATCCAAAGAAGGTCAACTTAGGTGTTGGCGTTTACCAAAACGAGAATGGTGTTACTCCAGTCTTAAAGTGCGTTAAGGCTGCCGAGCAGCGCTTGGTTGACGAAGAGCAGACCAAGTCCTATCTGCCAATCACCGGCTTACCTGAGTTCGGTCGCTTAACCCGCGAGATGATCTTCGGCAAGGATGCCGCCTTAGTTGACAATGGCTGCGCTGTCACCTTCCACTGCCCAGGTGGTACCGGTGCTCTGCGTATTGCTGGTGACTTCTTAGTCCAGCAGAACATCGCTAAGCGCGTTTGGATCTCCAACCCAACCTGGGGCAATCACTTCCAGATCATGGGTGCTGCAGGCCTTGAGACTGCCAAGTACACCTATTACAACGCACAGACTAAGAGCTTAGACTTTGACGCCATGCTCAAGGACTTAGGCCAAGCTGCTGAGGGGGATGTAGTGATCATCCACGCTTGCTGCCACAACCCAACCGGCCTTGATTTAAGCCACGAGCAATGGGATAAGTTAGCTCAATTCTTAGCTGACAATAAGCTGTTACCATTACTGGACTTTGCTTACCAAGGCTTTGGCCGTGGCTTAGAGGAAGATGCTTACGGCGTTCGTAAGCTGGCCGAGACTGGTATCGAGTTCTTAGTTGCTTCGTCCTACTCCAAGAACTTTGGCATGTACAACGAGCGTGTTGGTGCTTTAACCGTTGTTTGCACCAGCGCCGACATCGCCAAGAATGTTCAGTCCCAGATCAAGGTCGCGGTACGTTGCGCTATTTCCAACCCACCAGCTCACGGTGAGAAGATTGTCGTCACCGTCCTGTCCGACCCAGAGCTGCGTGCTCAATGGGAGCAGGAGTTAGCTGAGATGCGTGACCGTATGCGTCGTATGCGTGAGCTCTTAGCTCAGAAGTTAGCTGCCGCTGGTGCCGGTGACTTCAACTTCATCGTTGAGCAGAACGGTATGTTCTCGTTCCTGGGTATCACCAAGGAGCAGGTTCAGGCCTTACGTGACAAGTACGGTATCTACTTAGTAGCCACGGGCCGTGCTTGCGTGGCTGGTATCAATGACAACAACATTGATTACTTAGCTGACGCCTTAACTGCCGTCGTCAAGGGCTAATCAGTCCCCAGATTAAGTAGAAGCCCGACCATCAGGCCTTAAGAACCCAGCCTTGCCACGTGTAGGGCTGGGTTTTTGCGCTTTAAATTCCCATTTTGTTGCCCGTTGCGCCAAATTGGGGGTACAATGGGACTATAGGATCTCTATTAGCCTAGAGTGATCGTGAAAATATTTTTTTATAAGGATTTGTTGTATGCCTAGCTCAATTGAAAGCTGCAAACTATGTGCTAATTATTTTGCAGGAGCATGTGGAGGTTTATCAGGTCTTGGTGCTGGTTTAATTGTTTATGTAGTTAATACTGATAAGCATACCTTAAGTTATTACTTGGCATTTCTGGCTATTACTATGATTGCTGCAGGCATTGTTTGCTGTATTTGCGTTGTTTTAAATTGTCTTGCTACAATTAGCGGACTGTCCCAGTGGGGTTGCGCGACCTGCTAAGCAGCCTGAATTTCAATTGGTATTACATCAAGGTTAAACCAAT
>CALXXU010000092.1 GCA_944392765.1 uncultured Anaerobiospirillum sp. | reverse complement strand
CAAAACCACCCTTCCACCCCGCCCACCCCCCCTTTCAAACCTCTCCTACGTTCTTTTGTTGTTTTTTTTTTTTTTTTTTTTTGAGCTAGGCGCGACCGCCGCATTCTTACAAGTTTTCGCACTGCCATGCGTAGCCTTGTTTGATTTCTATGCTGCATTTTGCAAATCCAGGTTCAATTTGTAGCGTCACGCAAGCTCCATGTCGCAGCACGACTATGGTGACTGGAACACTCAGCCACCAATACCAAAGGGAAAATGAGCTCCGCTACCGTACCAAACTGCACTCATGCTCCGGCAAGAGAGCAGGCGTAGCCGTGAGCGCGGCATAAATAAGGCACGGAAGGATACCCCAGCCTCTGCCGCAACACGCCATAGGTCTATTCTGACCTATCACAGCTCTGCTTTTCTTTGAGCCCAATTCCTGTACCTACACTTCCTATTTATCACCCGGTTCCTTTGGTTTGGCCGCAGTGAATGCACAGCTATGTGCTTCATTGCAGTCTGACTTTGGGTCGGCCGCGTATGTCCAGTAAACACGCGGCCATCTTGGAGTTCTCAACGTACCTTGGTGCCCAAGAAGGATTAAGCCGCAGGCTTAGTACCTAAGACTTAGTTCCTAAGGCAGAGCGCTCACGGCAAGCTGCGCTCCCTACCAGCACACCAAGGCAATATGAGCCGTTGCTGACTACTGCCCCTCGATCTTTGCAGCACAACTTAGCTCAGTACTCCGACCAAAACCATATCTCTCTACGTGGCGCTGTTAGTACATGCCAGCGCCGAGCCGGCCTTAGAGTCGGCTCCAATATGCTCGGCCAGCCTTTTGGTTGGCCCGCATAATACGCAGTTGACCAGACGGTAGCCCACATGTGTGTGAACGGCCTTATGGTTGACCAACAGATGCGTAATCGATTGGTCAGCGCTTTTCACAATAGCAAGCAAGGCTGAGTGCATCCAGCTTTGCTTGATTTTTGGCAGAAATAACTCAGTTTTGAGCAAAAACTGGCCAAAACTGCGTAAAAACAGCTCAAAAGCAGCCAGAAATGGCGAATTTTGAGCAAATTAGCTCAAGGTGCGCAGGACGCGTACCTTAGACTATAGAGAGCACAACATAGGAAGCCAAGTACAGGAAGGCAATTGGGACAAGTCACAGCTGTAAGAATCGTTAATCTTGGAAGATCACCTCAAAGTGACTTTAAGCAATAACGCAATCAAGTTTTTACAGGCGCAATACCGCGCCATCTTCAAGCGCGCCTACATCAAGGGCCTCGCTACCGCCGTTCTCTTAACCGCAGGCTTAGCCTCGGGTGCAGCCAATGCAGATGTTGCCTCAGGCGGTTTCGTTGCTGGTAGCCTAATCGATGGCTTCTCTGGCGGTGGTCAAATCACCGATGTCAGCGCCTTACCAGATGTAGTCCTGACCAAAGATCAAACCATCAATGCCAACCTTGGCTCTGGCGACTTCACCTACCCAAGCGAAGGCGGCACTCAATATAAGCAAAACCTTGGTAACTTTGCCAAGAACCTCACCATACAATCTGGTGATATCAACTTAAAGCTTGCTGATAGTGATAACACCTTTAGATCGGTCGTAAACGTCACTGATACCTTAAGAGTTGAGGGCGGCTCTTTAACTTTAGGCCTTAACGTACGTGTCGAAGGCAGCTCAGCCGTTTATAACCCATTACCAGACGAGCTTGAGGTCTGTACCTCCAATATCACCGGCAAACTCGAGGTTGCAGGCGGTACTTTAAACGTAACCGGCTTCAATTCAGCTATTGATGTAGCCGGTGCTAATTTCACTGGTGGTACGACCAATATCGGTCTCAACTCAGAGGAAGAAGACGCATACGCTGGTGTAAGCCAAATCTATACTGGCTGGGGTGCCAACCCAAGCAATGTCACCATCGAAAACGATGCCATCGTTAACCTGAAGATCGGCGGTCTTTTAGCTGCTCCACAAACTTCATACTTCACTGGCGGTGAACTCAACTTCAGCGGCACTAAAGACCTCCAAGCTGAACTGCTCGGTGGTTCTGGCTCTGGCCGTGCCCTCAACTTCAACGGCACTGAAGTAAACGTTACCGGCTACGGCAAGATCTCTGGCAATGCCTTGAACGTTAATGGTTCCGATTTTACGGTTGCTGATGCAGCACAGCTGACCATTAGTAGCGAGAGCATGACCGTAAGCTCAGGCTCGATGAACAACACTGGCACCGTGATCGTCAATGCTGATAAGCTGAGCGTCACCGATAAGTACTTTAACGGCTTGTTCACCAAGAAAGGCGATAGCCAAGGCAAGCTCAACTTCTCCGGCAGCGCAATTAACGTGGACGGCGTAGTTGACCTCAACGATCTGGGCATCATCGATGCCGATGGCGCTTTAACCCCTAACTTTACTCTTAAAGACAAGGCTACTCTCACGGCTGACACCATTAGCTTAGGCAGCGCCTACAAAGTCGGCAACCTCAGCTTAGATGCTGACATCTTAAACATTGATGCCAGCAGTGAAGACAAGAATCGCTTTACCTTCTCCTCGGGCACCATTACGGTTCACGATGAGCTCAATGGCTCTAGCGAAGACCAAGTCTTGCGTATTCATGGCAAAGATCCATTGAGTAATGCTACCCTGAACCTTGATGCTGGTGCTAACGGCGGCGTACTCAAAAATATCGATCGCATCAATGTCGGTTTAGGCAGTTCCAAGGGCACGAGCGAGTTAACCGTTACTGGCAACTGGAACTTTAATAATGCCCGTATCAGCGTTAGCAGTGGCGGTGTAACTACCATCGACGGCACTGTAAGAAATGTCAGCGAGTTAATGCTCGAAAAGGATGGTGATGCGATCGTAAACGGCGCCCTGACTATTAAGCGTTTGCTGGCAGGTGAGAGCGAAAGCACAAACAGCAACCTCACTGTAAACGGCACCCTGACCGTAACCGGTGATGGCAAAGCCGATAAGGGCAAAGAAAACTTCTACAACGATGTTTATCTCACCCAAAGCACCGTAACCATCAACAATGGCGGTACCTTAGCCATTAAAGGCGAAGATGCAGTTGAAGATGTCATCAAGGTTACCACCGACAAAACTACTGGTGAGATAACAGCTATTGAAGTTCCACAAACCGGCAGCAACAAAACGGAGCAAGGCGGCTGGGACAAAAACAAGGTAAAACTCAAGGCTGGTGGTACCTTAAGCTTAGATCTTGGTGATATCACTATCACTCTAGACCAACTGGGATCGCTCAAGGAGAACTTAGTCGCTTCTGGCTCTAAAGGTTCCTTTGACTTTGGCGATGGCTTCAAGGTCGATTTAAGCGATAGCCCAGAGCTGCAAAAAGCAATCGAGAACAAAGAGGTCACCTACAACGCTTTAAATACTGCAGGCATTAACGACGTTAAGGGTATTGCCGATGGCGTAACTGTTACCGTTACCGACAAGGAGGCCACCAACGGCATTCACTTAAGCAACGGCGCTTCTTCGGTTAAGCTCGAAGCTGGCACTGAGCAAGTAGCAGTTAATGGCTCCTTAATCTTAAACGGCACTGGTGGTAACTTCGTTTACTCAGAGGATGACTCGGGCAATCAGAAGGTAGCTGGTGTTACGGTCAAGTCGGGCTCAGGCGTTAACTTAACTGGTGCTGGCACTGTAGGCGCTTTAGTTAAGAATGGCTCAGACACCGGCACTTCCGCAGTCTTAACCGCAGGTCAAGATGCTACCCAGACTGTCCAAGGTGAGATTAACCTCGATACCGTCACCATCGGCACTGGTACGGTCGACGTTACTGAGAGCGTCACCGCAGATAAGCTGACCGTTAACGGCAACTTGAACGTATCCGATGGCGCAGGCGCGATCACCATCACGGGCGATTCTGTAGCTACGATTGCAGGCTCGGTGCAAGCTGGTGCGATCTCATCTTCGGGCGGTATGGATGTAACTGGTACTATCTTAGCTGAGTCTATCAGCTTAGCTGCTAACAAGAACCTGAAGGTAGGCAATTCTAGCAGCAGCGGCTTAGTTCAGGTTGAGACCTTAAACTTAAACGGCGGTATGCTCTTAATCGACCCAGATTGGAACCAGAGCGCCTCCTTTGTCGCGGTTACTACTCCTGCGCAAGATGTTGTCAATGTTAGTGGCAGCATCGGTGTGGGCCGTAACTCGGTCGGCGTCATTGGTGCAACCAACACTGAAGCTCAGGACGCCTTAAGCCGCTTAGGCTTATTGCAAGCTAGCAAGCTCGATGAGCATGGCGTTGGTGCCGTCTTGTACTTAGGTAAGGCCTTGACTGTTAACAATCAAAAGCATGTCTTAGTCGATAAAGACTTGGACAACGCAGGTCTGAGCTCTACCATTAGCGGCACGATCACCGCAGGCTTAAGCTCAGGTTCCGTCACCCTAAACGCAGGCTCGGCCTTAGTTATCTCTGAGAGCTTCTCGAACGAGTTAGTCGACAACCAAAACAAGGCGATCTTTGAGTTTGCTGCCGCCACCGGTACCGTTTCCGTTTCTGCCGAATCGGGCGCTAAGATTATCTTTGATAGCGCTGATATCTTAGGTGATGACTCGGTTAAGGTAGCCAATGCCTCTGGAGCATCTATCACTACGACGTTAGATGATGCCGCGATCTCGGCTGCTGGTGGCCTGCTCGAAGGTAAGGCTAATGGCAATACCATCAGCTTCAGATTAGCTCAGAACGCAGCTGACCACCTGTACAACCAGTCAAATCCAATCCGCGATATGACCTTGGATGTAGTAGGCAACAAAAACGGCACCTATGACTCGGCTGATTATGGTGTTTACTACATCGGTGCTATGAATGCTCATAACGGCGGTGCGGATATCGAGCGTACGGCTCGTATGGCCCTCTATGGTGGTGCCGTTCAGGCTACCTTGATGGCTCAGCAGACCTCGACTGACGCTATCTCCGAGCGTTTAGGCATGGCTAATCCAAACTCAGCCTTAATCACCTCGAGCAATGCTCAAGGTGGTGGCCTGTGGTTAAGCCCGGTCTACAAGAACCACGACTCCGATGAGTTTGAGGCTGAGGGCGTCAACTATGGTGCTGATATCGACCTCTACGGCTTAGCCTTAGGTGCTGATTTCACCACTGAGTCCGGTGTCCGTGTCGGTGCTATGTTCAACGTAGGCTCCGGTGACGCTGAGGGTCAAGGCATTGGTGAAGGTGTCTCCAACGACTTTGATTACTACGGCTTCTCGCTCTATGCCGGTGTCACCTTTGGCAACTTTGCCTTAACGGCTGATGCAGGCTTCACTCAAGTCTCCAACGACTTAGAGCAGGCCGTCAACTACCATGGCGTCGGCACCTTAAAGGCTGATACCGATACCCAAACCGTTTCGGTCGGCGTACGTGGTGAGTACCTCTTTGCCACCCCATGGGTTGATGTCGTACCTCACGTAGGCGTACGTTACACCAGCTTCGATATGGACTCCTATCAGGCTCAGGTTGATGGCTACACCATCGCCAATGCTGATGCCGATAGCATGCAAGTCTTCTCCATCCCATTTGGCGTAACCTTCTCCAAGGATATGGCAATGGGCAACTGGGTGGTTAAGCCGGTCTTTGACCTCAACTTAACTGCTAATGCCGGTGATGACGAGCTGGAGTCTGACGTAGCCTTCGTTGGTGTCTCGAACGTAGCCTTAACTACCGAGGTTATGGACAGCTTCACCTACGGCGCAACCTTAGGCGTCAGCGCTCAGTACCAAGAGAGCTTCTCCTTTGGTCTCAACGTCGGCTACACCGGCTCGAGCTCGGCTGATGAGTTTGGCCTCAACGCCAATGCTCGCTACACCTTCTAAGAGCAACGCGTAACAGCGCAACCTTAGAAGCAAACAAGCACGGTAAGTCCCAGCCCAGCCTCAATCGGCCAAGGCATTGGGCTTGCCCCATTCCACGGCGCCTAATCACAGGCGCCGTTTTGCCTTTGAGGCGCCTACGTGCTCTACAACGCGTGTGGCGCCTTTGTCATTGACAACCACCCCAAGCTTCACCAGAAAGTGCAAATGTGCACGAGCACAACGATATTTACAGGAAAGCGGGAACTGCGGGCATGTACTAACCTAAGACTCTCCGCAAACCGCCACGCGTGAATGCCTGCGAGCAAAGAACCTATCCCAGTTAGACCACAACCTTGAATTTTGCCTGTTTTGTCGGGCAATCGACTGGCCTGGTCTAATCGCAACTCACAATAGCGAGCCCAAAATCAGGGCTCAGGCAGCTATCGGGAGTTAGCTTAGAGTGGGAATATTCTTGACATTTTTGATAAAATTTGCTATAACGAAAGCACTATAATAGTAGTAGTGAAATTTATTTTGCTATTAATATTTTAATTTAAAACATTGCTTTACAAACACCTCATATAATACCAAGCCCAAACGATAACCATCATATTAGCACAAATAAAAGTGTTGGCCTTTGTTGTTTAAAACTTTATAGTTAACCTGTTTGCCTTTGACTGTCTTTTCTTCGGCAAGGAAGTCTTATGTCTGCCTTAGAACATAAACTTAAAGATTTACCAATCGGAATGTCAGACTGGAGTGATATTCGCCAAGACGGCCTATTCTTTGTTGATAAGACAGCAAAGCTCAGCAGCTTAGTTGCTAAGCGAAAAGTCTTCTTGTCGCGTCCGCGTCGTATGGGCAAATCAATGCTTTGTTCCATGCTCGAAGACCTTTTTACCAATGGTGTTCGAAATTTTGAAGGCACCGCAGTCTATGATGAATGGCCTGAAGACAGAGACAAAGGGAGCTTTCCTGTTATCAGAATCTCATTCCTTGATGTTGCTGGTGACAGCAAGACCGAATTTGAACAATCCTTTATTGGGGCACTAGTTGCTGCCTATACACGTGCTGGATTTCCTGAAGTATCAGAGTACGAAAACAAATTTGCTTCCTTGGATCGTTTTCTTAAGGAACTATCATTAATTTCAGACAAGCACCGTCTCGTATTTCTGATCGACGAGTGGGATCACCCTCTTTCGTCAAACCTGAGCGACGAGAAAAAATATAACATCGCGCTCGCCGCACTAAAAGCTTTCTATTCATGGCTACGCAAATTGCCCCATATCAGATTCGTCTTGGTTACCGGCATTATGCGTTACAAATCAGCATCGCTCTTTACGGGTCAAGACATCCGTGATATCAGCATGAGTCCTGATTTTGCCTCCCTAGTGGGCTATACCCATGATGAGTTGGTCACTAACTATGCTCCTTACATCAAAGAAGCGGCGCGTCGCCTTAACATGACCGAAGATGAGCTTATTGCTGAGCTTAAAGCCTACTATGATGGCTTCTGCTTTGATGAGAAGGCTAAGGTTAAACTGTACAGCCCATGGGATATCAATCAATTCTTTGATGCGGTAGCCCCTAGTTCATCTATTGATATGCATCCAGAGTTCCGTGCTTATTGGATGGATAGTTCCAATGCTGCTGAAGCATTGAAAAGATTTCTAAATAGCCGCCCGGTCGACTTTGAAGACCTGTGCAAGCTTAAATATCAAAACACTGAAATCACTGCTAAACAAATTACAGTTCCAGTAGATTTTGCTCAAATCTCAATTAAGCAAATGCTAATTGAATCTGGTTATCTCACCATTAAAGACGTTAAGCAGGGCGGCAGCAATCCCACTTTTTACTGTGGACTCCCTAACCGTGAAGTATTGGAAGAGTTTGACTGGGTGTTAATGGATCATATTAACACTAGGCTATCCAAGAATGCTTCCCATCTTTCATCTGTAAAACAAGCGCTTGGCACCGCCTTGCAACAAGGCGATATCAAAGAAGTATGCACCCTAATCAATGAGTTGCTCAGCGGCACGCTCTCCGATACCTTTAAGTTCCCACATGAAGCCTTATACCGCACCTTGATTGCGGGTTGGTTCCGTGATGTGGCTGAGAATGTGCGGGAGGAAACGCCCAACTACCAAGGCCGTTCCGACATCGAACTCAAGATCGGCGACCAGTTCTATGTCTTTGAGCTTAAGCTCATCCATAACATCACCCAGAACGACCGCAAGCGCTCAATCAAAGACAAGTACAGCTTGCTCAAGGTGGCCTCTGAGCAAATAATCAAAAAAGGCTATGCCGTGAACCACCACACTGCAGGCAAGATGGTAATAGGGGTCGCCCTCGTCATCTCTAACAAGCGCCGTTGCATCGCCGCTTGGCACAAGTTCGATGTCACGGGCAGCTCTTGTGGCCGGATCCACACGGTGAACTTGTTCAACAAGTACTTGAAAGAGCAAGAAAAGCTGGAAGCTCAAGACAACTAAGCGCCAGCAACTAAGTAGGACAGCCCACAAGGCCTAGACCGCTTGTTATTGGGCCGCAGGGGCACGCGTCCTATCACTATCTCATGGCGCCTCATCACAGGCGCTATTTTGCCATTGAGGCACCAGCGTGATCCCCAACGTGCCGCCTTTTATCACCTCTCAATACGCCCTATCCAAACTACATAACGTGCCCGTGCACATTAATCTTTAGGTGATAGCAGAAACCTGAGGGCAAGCACCATGCCCCTTATCAAACTGCCGCTATGCGCTTATCCGCGAGCAAAGCAATCATAGAAGGCGCTCGCAGCCATTGCCCGCGCTGATCCCTCAAAGCAATCTCGCATCATAACCAATCTCAGGGATAACTTGCTGAATCAGGCTCACCTATCGTAATTGTGGAGATTTTTGTGCAATTAAATTACAAATTTATCACCACAAATTAAATTTTTCTAAAAAAATTTTGGCCCGTTTGGAGCCTGTTTGGCCGCGTGTGTTGCGTCCGTTTGCTCGATCATTGATGAATCCATCCTCTTAGCATCAATTTAGGCCTAATTTCCGGTAACAAGGAAGATGCAGCTAAGCTTACTATGACCAAGATCGCATCCACATTGGCCCTAAAGCATTTGTACGGCGTTGCGACGCGGTGTGATCTTAGTCACAAAGACCTACGGCGTTGCGACGCCGTAGTTTTTTGTGAGCACGGTCGTACAAATGAATTTGCCGCCCATAAATTCCATATTGTGGAATTATGCCCGTCTAAAATTCCACATAGTCACAACAAGAGCTGACACTCAGTTTGCAGTTAAGCAATCATAGGGAGATCGAACCTTGAAACCAGTATTTTTGCCGCGCTCTCAGAAGCTCAAAAGCTTCGACGAAAAATTGCATGACACGCTGCGGGCCTGCCAAACTAGCGCGCAAAGCGGTCGGAGCCGTGCCCTCGAAGCCTTAGCTTTGCTCAAAAGAACAGTTTCATCGGCTTCACAACAAATTACCTCCGAAATCAATAAGCTGCAAAACTCACCACTGCGCGATCGCGATGTCAGTACCAGCCTAGAGTCTCAGCTTAACAAAATTCGAGGAGATCTCGAGCAGCTCCCAATTCATCTCAGCCACGACATCGATGAGCTCTCATCCACAGGCTTCGCAATCACCGTATTTGGTCGCACCATGGCGGGCAAATCAACCCTAATGGAAATCTTAACCCATGGCAATGGCAGCAGTATTGGCAAGGGCTCACAAAGAACGACACGTGATGTCCGCACCTATACCTACAAAGAGTTGCAGATCACCGATGTCCCTGGCATCGCTGCTTTTGAGGGCAAGGATGACGAACAAGTAGCTTTTGAGGCCGCGCAAAAAAGTGACCTTGTTATCTTCTTGATCACCGACGACGCCCCACAAGCTGCCGAAGCTGAATGCCTCCAACAAATTTTGGCTTTGGGCAAACCAGTAGTATGCCTGATCAATGCTAAGGCCAATCTCGCTTCGCCCTCTGCTTTGGACTTCAAATTATTCAAGCGTGATTTAGCTAAAAAAATGGATTCCAATCATCTGGATGAAATCAAAAACCAGTTTTTAGCTTTCGGCGCCCAATACGGTCAAGAGTGGAAATCGGTACGTTTTGCCTATGTTCATCTGAAATCAGCCTACCTAGCGCAGCAGCCTGAATATCAGGCGATTAAGGATGAACTTTATTACCTTTCGCGCTTTTCTTATGTCGAGCAAGTAATATTAGATGAAGTATGTTCTAAGGGCAGTTTTTACAAAAGCAAGGCCTTTACTGATACTGTCATTGTGCCGTTACTAAAGACAGAAGAGGTCTTATTTACCAATAGTGCGCAAAACAGTGAACAAGGCACCATTCTGATTCGCAAGCACAAGGACTTAATGCAGTGGAGTGACAATTTTGAGAAATCAGCCAAGGAGCGCATTGAAAGCTTTTTATCGCAAATTTCTCAAGAATTACGCAACGAAGTTTCCTCTTTTGCAGAATACAATTATGACAACTCCAATGCGAGCGACGCATGGCAACGTGTCATCGAAAGTAAGCATATCAACGAACGTGCTGAAACTGTATTAAAACAGTTACACACAGATTGCTCACAAAAACTCGATCAGCTGCAGCGTGAAATTAACGCTGAGATTAAATATAACCAATACAATTTTGATCAAAATTTATTTATAGACAAGATTACTAATTGGCGCAAAGTTTGGGGCTGGGCTGCAACTGCTATTGGAGCTATTGGCGGAGTTTTACTTGCAATAGGAGGTCTAGCATTCGCCCCTTTTGCACTTGTTGGAGTAGTTGTATCAGGAATATTATCATTTTTTGGATTTAAATTTACTAATAGTTACGAATCAAAGGTTCAGCGCGCTCGTGAAAAACTTGCCAATCAACTCAATGAGAATATAGATAAAATCATTTACAACTTACGCAAGAAAATGAATGATATTCTCTATCAAAACTTGATTAAAGGTCAATTACGACCAATGATCAAGACAATGAGCAGCATCGTCGATTCCGTCTTCACCTTATCAAGGGTACAGCGTGAAAGCGCAATCGAACTTAACATTAAATCACAAGAGATAAATCAATTATTAATTAAAGAAGCCATAGCCTTCAACGGTTTATCTCTATCTGGAGTTAAGATCATTAAGGTCGCCCGCATTCCGGGCTATGCTTTGATGTTAGTTATTCCTCAAGACACTAAATTCCCGAAAGAAGCCAGTAAAGCATTGAGTTATCTGCTTAAAGAAAAAGTCTGGTTTGTCATTGATAACAATAATTTATACTCTATGCTGAGACAAGCCATTGGTCACGGATGTGAGCGTGACCAGATTCGTATCCAAAAGGTTAAGAATCAACCTCTGATTGCTCATATTAACGATTTAGAGCACGTGGATGCATCGACCCAAAATCGCATTCGTCTCGCGCAGCAGCTCACTCAACTGCTGATTATGAAATAAGGTGAACCACCATCAACCTCTCAACTACCGTCTTCACACTGATATCTTAGGATCCTAGCCATGGCTCAAAACACAGAATTTTTGGTCGACACTTGGACCAAGCGGAGTAATCAGCTCCTGCAACGCGCTAATCAGCTGGTTCAACAGCTTCAGGGAGATCCCCAGCAATTGCCAGCCGATATCTATGATGGTAATAAGCCGCTGAGCTTAGTCTTTGCCGGGCAATACAGTGCAGGCAAATCAACCATCTTGAAAGCTCTCACCGGCATTACGGACATTGATGTGGGCGCTGGCATTACCACGCAAAAGGCTCACTTCTACAAGTGGCAAGGCAATCAAGTGGTCGATACCCCAGGTATTCACACCACCTTACGCCCAGATCATGACGAAATCTCCTATCAAGCAATCGCTAATGCTGACCTCTTGGTTTACGTCGTCACTAAGGAGCTATTCGATGACTACATCGGACAAAATTTCCGCAAACTCTTGATCGATGATAAGAAAGCAGCGGAAATGGTGCTGGTGGTCAATAAGATGGGCGATGTCGGTAACGACCCTGAGATGCGTGCGATCAAGCTCCAAGACCTGGCCAAGGTGACCCGCCCTTTTAAGCCAGAAGACCTGCACACGGTTTGCATTGACGCTGAGTCCTATCTTGAAAGCCAAGAAGAAAGCGATCCTGAAATCAAGCAAGCCCTGGAGGAGCGCAGCAATTTTGATGAATTTATTGCAACGCTTAATAAGTTCATAATTGAGCGTGGCTTAGCCGGACGCCTCACTACAGGCATCTATCGTCTCCGTGATAGCCTACAAAAGATTATGCAATCATATCTTCCATCTTCAGGTGATGCCGATGTTGATGCCTTAGAGGAGCATCTGATACAAGAAAAGCAACTCTATTTACAATCCCAGAATAACATCGAGTTCTCAGTCCAAGGACTGGTCGCCCAAACATCTGAGAAGATCTGCAGTTTAGGTCGCACACTTGCTGAAGAGATTGTCAACTGCTCCTCTGAAAGTGAAGCTGAAAATGCTTTAAAACAAGCTAACAAGCAGGTACAAAACTTTATTGAAGACTGCCAACAACAAATTCAAAACAAAATCACCCAGATAAGTAATGACTGTTTAAATCAAATCGATCTGATGAAGAAAAATGATTTTTCAGTAACGCTTTTAGCTAACCTTACCAACAAGCAAAACAATAATGATCCAATTATCGCTAAAATTGCTGACTACAGTAATCTTGTAGGTAAAACTATCACAACCAATGCCCAAGGCGCCAATGCAGCCCTATCAGGGCTTAAAGCAGTCAGCGGCAGCAACATACATAAAGCAGTATTAGAGGTAGGACATTTCTTTAACCACACCTTCAAGCCATGGGAAGCCCTTAAGTACACGCAATGGTTAAAGACAGCTGGTACTGCATTAAGCGTAGCAGGCGTAGTACTATCGGTAGTTGGTCAAATTTACTCGGATCAAAAAGCAGAAGAGCAACAGAGAGCACTCCGTCGCTGCCGCGAAGATATCCGTGCCAACTTTAATAGCATTGCCAGTGAATTTGTTGAGCATATGCGCACAACGCTGCAATCCTACTTTAGCCAAAGCTATCAAGAGCCAATTAAGCAAATTGATAGTCAGCTAGCCTCTATCACTCACTTACGGGCACAAAATTCCAGAACTTGCCAAGAGTTATCAACGCTGCTGCAGGATTGCTTAAATCTGATTGATGAAATTCATCAAGCTTGCTCCAAGCCCCGCAGTTAAGCGCATTGATTAACCCCGATTAAGCACCGGCGCCTGCTTCTTATGAGGTAGGCGCCTTTTTCAGGCCGCGAGGTTTTACGCCACTAAGCCAGGCCTGCTGGAGCATGGCCGTAGCGCTTTGCGGCAGCGTCCTTGTCTGCTAAGACCTGCGCTACCTCCGCCCGAACCTTCTCTGGGTTGAATCGAAACTTTCGTTCTTTGGGGCAGTAATGTGAGCAAGCTCCCTAAGCTCACTTGAGCTATCTTTCACTCACGTCAGCCAAGGCCACCCGAGCAAAACCGCGTTTGCCCGGCTCTCCGCAGAAAACTAAGCCCAAACGGGCTACCTTAGACTCACTATTGCCATTGAAAGCATATTTGCGCTTTTTGATCTGCTGCAATGCTTCTGCAAGCTTGGCATCAAGCTTCTGGTCATCTGAGCTCGCCTCGTACTTTAACTCAAAAACGACCGTGAGCTGGCTTTGCGGGAGATCGAACACACAATCGGCCCGACCATTGAGCGACATGACTTCAAGACGCGGTTTGAGCCCTATGCCAAATAAGAGTAGGGATACGAGGTCGGTAACCCAGAACTCATTGTCGGGGCAGTGGGAGTAAGGCAAAATTTCAATCGCATTATTGAAACTGGCACCAATCAGCTCTGGGTCAACTCTTATCAGAGCCTCAATCACCTCCCTCCTTGAATCTGTAGAGCAGATATCAGCCGCAAGGGCAAAGAAGTGACGAGCCAGCAAGTTAGCCAAAGATAACTTGGTTTCCTCATTAGGGCATGCGAGGTGTACCTTGCCACTAGGGCTAAATTGCTTAATGAAGGTCAGATACCCCGCCCGAAAGAGCAAGGAATAAGGGTTAGCCTTAGGATTGATGAGCGAGGACTGCGTGAACTCTTTGGAACCAATCACCACCTCACCTTGGTTCAGTTGCGCTAATATCTCTTTGAGATCAATCCGCTCTAAGGAGATCTTAAGCAACTGTGGTACCCCCAGCCCCTCCTCTAGGCCCCAATAAGGTTCTGAGATAGCAAGCTTGTTGGCAAAAAAACGTAGCACTGACCAAGTTGAAAAAACCTTGTTTTGCTGCGAGCCATCGAAGGAGTAACCGTCATACCAAGCCCCCATATCGTCTAACAAGATTTCAATTTGCGCATCGCTTACCGTCTCCAAGGCACAGCCTGCCCTGACCGCCGCCGCATAGCGCAAGTGTTGGACAAAATACTGCTTGATCTCGGCCCGCGTATAACCACAACATGCCACAAATTCCGGATCGAGCGACAAGTCGGTAAAATTGTTGCCAGAGGTTCCCAAGTCTAGATCTTGAAAGCGGGTAATGCCGGTAAAGAAGACACAGCGAAATTTGTTGGAGTGAGTTTTCACGGCGTTATATAGCTGGCGCAACAGGTCTTTGCAAATCTGAAGCTCTTGCGCATCATCGGCATGGTACAGCAATGGCGCATCGTACTCGTCAATCAGCAGCACAAATGACGCAGGCGCCAATTGCTCCAGCATTGAGTTAAAAATAGCACCAAAATCACTTGGCTGCTCCGGCACCGTGAGCTTATGAGCATGGCAGAACGAAGCAATCGACTCCATCACCGCCATCCTAAATCCAGAAGCCGTGCGCCCTGCATTAAGGTTAGAAAAATCTAGATGCAGCACGAAATAAGAGCCATCATCATGCCACAGCGATTCAATGGCTAGGCCCTTAAAGTAGGAGTCATGCCCGTCATAAGGCTTTACCCCATGCCGGAAAAGCTCTTCAATAGTGGACAGCAACGTACTTTTACCGAAACGACGCGGACGAGTCAGAATTTGAGCAAATTGATTCGCCGCGAGCTCATAGACGTAAGCGGTCTTATCGACATAAACGACGTCACGAGTACGGAGCTCGGCAAAAGTCTGGAAGCCAAGCGGCAGCTTTCTTCTTAGATCACTGAAATTCATAATGAGCTCCTGCCCCAATTTTGCTGATATCATGCCCGCGCTTAAGAGAGGGGATGACTCCAGCAAGCAACATCCAACTTGTCAGCAGCAAAGCCCGCGCTATCTAGAGGGTGTGCCTTTTTCATGCCGCGAGGTTTTACGCCACTAGGCAAGGCCTGTTGGAGCATGGCCGTAGCGCTTTGCGGCTGCATCCTTGTCTGCTAAGACCTGCGCCACCTCCGCCCGGACCTTTTCTGGGTCAAGGCGCACTGACTGTTCAAAGGCCGAGAACTGTGGGTTGAGCTCTTGAGTTAGGGCGACGCCTTGGGCACGCTTGGTAAAGCACTCTTCGGCTGCTTTGATGATGGAGCACAGCATGTCATCTAAGCCCGCTAAGATCTTAGTGCGCATGCTCAGCGGTACCCCAAAATACGCAGCAGCCATACCGCCCACCGTAGCGCCTAAAGTATCGCTATCGCCGCCTAAGGAGATGACATTGCGGATCGCGTCCTCGAGCGAGTCGGCCTCATAAAAGCCCCTTAAGGCATAAGGCAATGTGCCTTGGCTCGAGCTATCAAAGGTAAAGTCTGGGCGAATCTCATCTAAGGTGAAGCCCAGGTCGCAGTAGGTTGCCTCAAAGTACGCCTTGATTTCATCTTGTGTCAGTGAGGCACGGGCTAAATAGACGGCCTCGGCGGTCGCTTGCGCTCCACGCAGACCTTCAATGTGATTGTGCGAAACTACGGTCACGGCGTAGGCCAGATCACGCGCTTCATCAAGATTTCGGGCGGCAAAGCCACAGCTGCTCACGCGCATACATGCGCCGTTGCCGTAGCTGCCATAGGCGGCATCATCATTCTGATTGAGCCAAACCGCAAAGCTCGAGCCATAGCCTGCTTGTGGATAGGTGCGTCCGAGCTGACGCATCCAAGCGCGCGCCCGCTGCGCCACCAAGCTATAGTCGATTGGCCCTTCCCTGAGAGTTCCATCTTTTTGGGTTAAGGCCTCCACGAGCGCACCTGCTACCGCAATGGTCATGACCGAGTCATCGCTGAAGTGGCTGCGCTGAACCGTCCAAGCAAAGTCCTTGCTCTTGATCGGACGGAAGTCAAACTGCGATCCGACAAAATCACCCAGTATTGCGCCAATCATGTCCCACTCCTTATCTGCAACAATCAAGTCGCTTTATTATACCCCGCCAATGTAGTCCATCTAATAAAATTTCCCCAACCACGTGAACTATGCCATAGCTTTATCCAGATTTATTTGGGACATAAATCGCTTATAAATCGCTATTAATGGCAAAGTTGATAAAATTTATCATCCACACAAACAATCTGATAAACAGTTTTATCATGAACTATATTAAAGCTAGAGTTGGCTGACAGTTTTTTGTGAAAACTAGGTTAACATCTAACGCGAGGCCTTGGTTCTAAGAACATGCCCCTTGGAGACTCACCTTACCACATCTTGAGTTTTGGCTAAAGTTTACGCAGCCAACACCTCCTCAGGCCTTATGCAAATTTTGGGACTGTATCGATGGGTAACATGCAAACAACTCCCCAGATTTAAATAGATGCTGATTTAAGCTAATTTAGCATGTCAGGCCAAAGAGTTGAATTGTTATTTGATTGTTTATTTTTATTATTAGGGAATAAAGTCATCTCAAAATAAAGATATTGACTTTAAACAGCGCTATTATAGCAAGGTTCTGTCTCGATCATGATACCGATCGCTACAGTCCCCAAATTTTTGGACACTTATTTTGTTATAGCTTCCTAAGCCCAGTTTGTTAGCACTGGAGTAATCTGATATAGCATCATTTTGATAGCTTATTCGTTGCGATAAAGTGGTTGAGCTAAACCAAGTTTAATCTTGCCCTTCGCCATTACTTAATCCTCATCGAACCAA
>CALXXU010000091.1 GCA_944392765.1 uncultured Anaerobiospirillum sp. | reverse complement strand
GACTAAATTGATCTAAGCCGTGCAGCAGAAGAGATGCCCAATTTGGTGCAAGATTTAATTTGTAACAGCTCCCAGCTGTGCCTAGCTATTATCGCCCAAAAGCACCCCATCTTAACAACAATTTGGCTCAAGTGGGGCAGGAAAGTCCCGTTTTGTGGGCGCTCTGCCATTTTTGGGGAGCGTGCACGCTTGGTGCCAAGGGCGAGCAGTGCTTGGTGCCCAAGGCGAGCAGTGCTTGGTGCTAAAGGCGCACGTGGCGCTTGATGCCAAGGGCGCACACAGCTTGGTGCTAAAGGCGCACGTGGCGCTTGGTGCCAAGGGCGCACACGGCGCTTGATGCCAAAGGCACGCTGCCTGACGCGGATTTGAGGTCAGGGCGCACTTGAGGTCTGGCTGCGCCCCAGGCGCTGGTCTAAGGCCGAATGATGGTTGGGGCGTAGTTGAGGAGGGCCTCCCAGCGATAGAGGGCTTGAGTCAGTAGCTGGCCGATCGTGCTCAGTGCTTTCAGCTCTGGGCATACCGGTGGCAGGCGGTCATTAAAGGCCTCTTTTCTCTTGGTCATGGTCGCAAGCTTAGCGTAGACCTCAGGTAGGTTGACGCGCTGGGCGGCCTTGCTTAAAGAGTAAGGATTGCCATTATTCATTTGTGGGTCTTGATCGCGTTGTTCCTGCTCGGCAATTAAGGCCATCAGCTCGTCGTAGCGTTCCCATTCGGCGAGCGCACACAGAATTTTGTCAAAGTTGTCGGGGGCATGGCAGTCTAAGTTGGTGACAAAGTAAGTGGTGAACGCATGTGGGCAGAGGATCTGCGGCTGGGCCTGGCAGATGTAGTCGCTGCGCTCATATTTGATGAGCGTGGTGGCATCAGGGTAGAGCCGTTTTAGTTTGTGCTCCAAGGTCTTGGCTAAGAGCTCAATGCGCACCGCATGCACCGTGCTTTGGCACAGACAGCCTTGGTAACGGTAGGGGTTGCTGGTAAAAAGCTTGGTTTGCTCGGCGCGCTTGCCTGTTACCTTAAACACCTTGGCTAAGGCTTCATTGACCCTCGGGTGATTGGTGTAGCTTTGGGGCGCAATGAGGTAGGAACTGCCCGAGTGCACGATACCAGGGAGCCACTCAGGTTTTACTTGCTCGGGGGTCAGGCAGATAAATAAGAGCTTGGTGCGCTCGCGCAAATTGTCCTTAAGTAGGGGCACAATGCGCTCACTCCATTGCTCCAGCAGGGCCTTAGGCCGCTTCTTAGGCTTGAGCGCCGGGGCCAGTTTATCGGCTTGCTTTAAGCGCAGCTCGATGCTTTGCTGCTGGGTGCAATTGTGCAGGCATAGGTACTCAATGAGCTCTTTTTGCGCGCTAGCTTGCGGCAGTAAGGTGACAAAGCGCGCCTTGCTCACATGACACTCAAAGCCACTGACTAAGCCGTGCAGAGGGTGAAAGGAGGTCAAGGACGAGCGCACGCTGTCATAGCAATGTTGCCAGAAGGTGAAGAATTGGGCACAGGCATCAAGCCCCTCGCCCAAGTCAAGCTTGCCTTGATAGTACTCATGGCAAAAGTTCAGATAGAGATCGGCGTTGATCTTCGGGTCAAAAAGGTAGGGTGGGGCGGGCAAGGTGGGCACTAAGGCACTTACGAGCGCCCGGAGCGTCATATCGGTGTTGAGGGTGTGAAGCCAGGTCGTGAAATCCTTATAACCTAATAAATAACCCAAGAGCGTCAGCCCTAAACCTTGGCCTTGCTCCCAGGTGACGACCTCAGGCTGGCGCCCTTGAGGTGTGGTGCTCTTTTGAAATAAAGAAGTAAGCTCTTGAGGCTGAGGCCACTCTTTAAAAAAGTTCAGTGGCGTCATCAGCTTGTTGAGGCGCGCTAAGCCCTCATTGAGTTCAGGATGGTGCTTGAGGTAGTTCTTAGTGGCGTCATAGACTAGGCTGAACTGAGCGGCGGCCTCAGCATTTAACCCCAGACGCTCGAGCTTATCAGGCTCAATCGTGCCATCGCGCTCTTCAAGTTCAGCGCATTGCCACACCGGCCCTAACACCAAGGTCATATCATCGACATTAGTGCTGACATGCTCGAGCATAGTCGCAGTAGGCGCATCAAGTTTGAGCTTTGTGAGGTCAAATTCCATGGAGCGCTCCTTAGCGCAAAGCCAAGTATGAGACAAATTGCAGCATGCCGCTAAAATCATCGGCCAAGTTGAAGCCGCGCGCGCCTAAAAAGCTAAAGTCAGGTAGGTTAGATTGATGCCCATAGCTCTTGATCAAAGACAGTAAATCCTTCCAGTCGATGTTGCCGCAGTTGAAATAATTCTTGCTGCACATTTTGTGATGGACGTGATCGATAGTGCGCTTCAGGTCAGAGCAAGCAATCTGGAGCAGTTGGAAGTCTTCTAGCACGGCGCAATCTAGATTGGTGCTGAAGAAAAGAGGGTTATTGAGCTCAGAGTGCTCATACTGCACCACATAGCTGGAGTGCGGAAAGAGCTCATCGAAGTATTGGACGAGTGGTTGCGGTAAGTCGGTGCGTTTGAGCGCCTTGATTTTTACTGGACCTTGCTCAAAGTGTATTTTGGTGGGGACGGTAAAAAGCGGTTTTAACCGGGCGCAGAAGGTACTGAATTTTTCCCTGCGATCGACATTGACTAAGAACGCGCAGCCTGCTTGCACGATCGATTCGAGCCAATTTGCGGTGATGGTGCTGCAATATGTGTTTGACAGTAGCACTGGGGTGCCTGATGTAATCTGAGCTTTGAGTGTGGTCAAAATGCTGTGCGCCCAGCAGGCCACAATCTCAGGCACTTCCTCGGGATCTTGCCCCTCAGGTAAGCCCCCAGGTGCAAGCTCAGCTGTATTTTGCTTTAGCTCAAGGTGCTGTTTGTAGGAGTGGTTGATGAATTGAGCCTTGGCTTGTTGTGTGTTGATATGGCTCAATGTAGTTTGGATATGAACCAAGCGGGGCGTATTTAAGAGTTTAGTTTGCCCCGCAAGTGCTTGTTCTGAGCGTGCTGTGGCTTGCATCTGCTGCCATGCTGCCATGAAGGCAACTGATGAGTGAGGCCGATAAGTTAAAACAAAGTCATGACAGAGCTCAATGAAATCAGCCGGAGCCAAAATTAAGGGGAAAAGCGGCAAGGTTGGCACTAAAGCGCAGACTAGGGCGCGCAGTGGCATTTCAATATCAAAGCGCCACAACCATTGATCGATGGCGCGTTTGCCCGTCAGGCGGCACATAAGCGCTAAACCTAAGGCCTGACCTGCGCTTAACTCAACAAGATTATCGTTACGTTGCGCGACAGGCAAGTTGGCACTAAGGGGAGCCATTAAGGCGCGCAGTTGCGCCACGCCGGGGCTTAGCTCCGGATGCTGGCTTAAATAAGCCTTAACGCAGTTATAGACCGAGCAGAACTCAACGGCTGGGTTCTGTTTTAATCCCAGTTTGACCAAGGAGGCAGCGGCGATCGTGCCATCAGCCTCTTCGAGGTCACAGCACATTCGATAAGGCCCCCATAGGGCGTCGTAGTTATTAACTAAGGAGTCAAGCACCCCACTTTTGACGATGCTGTTCCACTCGTATTTCATAACAAAAACAATCCTTGCAGCAAGCCATTTTTCCAGATTATAGCGGGACGCGAGCTGCCGTAATTTGATTAAGGTCTAATTAAGGTGCTCAGGCTTTCTTGCTCAACCGTGATGTCACGACGGCGCAAGGTAAGGCCTAAGAGTGCCGTTAGCACCATCAAGATATACAAAGGCAGATTGCCGAAGCGTCCATACGGGGTCTGACCTTGGGTTGGAACAAACTCGACTTGGAGGACGCCATCGACGTTTTGCGGTAGGCGCTTGACTAGCTTGCCCTGGGCGTCGATGTAGGCGGTGATGCCGGAGTTGGTGACGCGCATCATCGGCTTTTGCAGCTCAAGGGCGCGCATGCGGGCAATGGCTAAGTGCTCCTGCGGGCCACGGGTATCGCCGTACCACGAGTCATTGGAGACCATGATGATGCCATTGGTGCTCTCATCGGCCATCGCGGCGATGAGTTCAGGGAAAATCGATTCATAGCAGATCGCAGGCACGAAATTGAGGGTGCGCTCTGCTGCTACCTGCTTGAGCTGAAGCTGGGCTTGGTCGTAGGCGCCCTTGGTAAAGCTCGACATTGGGAAGTTAAAGAGCGGCCCTAATTTGCGCAGCTGCGACTCTAGCGGAATGACCTCACCAAAAGGCACTAAGGCGCGCTTGTCATAGATTTGAGCGGCGGCAAGCTCGGGGGCTTGGCCTAAGAGGAAAATCGAGTTGAAGCTGGTGCGCGGCGGCTCATAGCGCTGAATGCCCACCAAGATCGGGCTATGGCGCTCGTAGGCATAGCTATTGAGGTCGGCCATCAGTGGCTCCACCTGCCCGATAAAGACCGGTAAGGCCGACTCGGGCCAAATGATGAGGTCATTGTGGCCAATGAGGGGATGGGTCAAATCGAGGTATTTGTCGATAGTCGGGATAGTGTTGCGGGGATCCCACTTAATCGCTTGGGCTATATTGCCCTGGATTCCCGCCATAGTGACCGGAGCTAGGTCTTTAACGTAGCTGATACCTTGGGTGAAGAGGGCGATTAAAAAGAGCACACCAGCAATGGGCAGATAGACATAGCTGCGCTCAACAGCGAGAGCTAAGGCACCGGCGCAGATAAAGAACAGAAAGCTTAAGCCGCGCACTCCCACTAAGGGCGCATAGGCGCTAAATGGGCCATCTAATAGGCCATAGCCCAAGTACATCCACGGAAAGCCGGTAAACAGCCAGCCGATAATGAAATCCGCGCCAATTAAGGCTAGTGGCAGAAAGCACAGGGCAAAGACGTTTTTGTAAAAGCGAACCTCGTGTCCCTTGAGCGTAAAGCAAGGGTAGCCCTTGATACTTTGTCCACTCAAGTGCTCAGAATTAGGCACCCATCCTGGCAGGGCGCCGCCGGTAAGCTCAGGGCTCCCCATCAAGGATGAAATGCCGCGACTTGGCTGAGCATCGCTGTCATCGTAGTCTTCATCCTCATCGGATTCGGCGCTGCTTTCATCCTGAGCCGCATCATTAGGCTGGGCGGACGCATCATTAGGCTGGGCGGACGCATCATTAGGCTGGTCCTTGCTGGCAGCGGACTGGGCGGCAGACTGGACAACATTCTGGGCCTTAGCCGCAGGCTGAGCTGGGGTGGTAGGTTGATTGGGCTTAAGGCGCTTTAAGGCTAGGCTAAAGGCGAGGGTGCCCAAGAGGGCGTGGAAGAGGGCTAAGTAGGCGCTAAAGATGAGCTCGATGAGCCAAGAGGCCAGTAACGGCAGCTGACCAAAGCCGGTCATAACAAAGTTGAGCCACTCTAAGGTCAGGGCATTGAGCGCGGTAAAGTAGAGCAGCAGGGATAAGAAGACGTGCTTTTTGCAGCTTAAGCGCATCAGCAAAAAGATTTCAAAAGCGAGGCTGATCAGGAGGAGCACCCATTGGTGGTAGGGTGCAAAGCCTAAGGTCGCGAGCGCGCCTAAGAAAAGCGAGGCAAGCATGGTAGCCCAAGTGGATTTGATGCATTTGAGCATCAAGGAGCTCAGCGGGCTTTGATGCACCCACTTTGTGATTTGAGCTAACATTATTAAGGCCTCCTGCCCCAATGTCGCTTAGCCGAAAAATGACAGACAGGCTATTTTAGCAAATCGC
Organism: uncultured Anaerobiospirillum sp.; assembly: GCA_944392765.1. GTDB lineage: Bacteria > Pseudomonadota > Gammaproteobacteria > Enterobacterales > Succinivibrionaceae > Anaerobiospirillum. The sequence goes on along the minus strand of CALXXU010000091.1, from coordinate 11,443 downwards.
TTTGGGCAAAGTGTGGTAGGCTTTGGGCAGCAATTGGTTTGTGGTGATGGGACGAGGCTAAGTAATTTATGACAGGCACTAAGCGTGATTACACTCAGTACTTGCAGAGCACACGCAAGGTTGATATCTCAGGCCTCTTAACCCAGCAAGCTCAGCATAGTGCGCCGCGCTCAAATGCTGATGCATCTCGCTTAAATCAGGCTGCGCCATCGCGCTATCGCCCTTACCACCAAGAAGCGGCAGGCTTTCAGTCCCAAGCGCCCGCACCAGCTCCAACTCAAGCTGCGCCCCAGCAAGGTTACTCAAGTCCTTATGCCGCAATGTCCGCACACCATTCCAACAGCACTGCTGTAGGCCAAGGCACTCAGGCCTCGCCTTATGCCACGCTGTCCGCGCGCCATCCCAGCAGCACTGCCTTAGGTCAAGGTACTCAGGCCTCACCTTATGCGGCGATGTCAGCGCACCATTCAAGCAGCACTGCCGTAGGCCAGGGCACTCAGGCCTCGCCTTATGCCACGCTGTCCGCACGCCATTCAAGCAGCACTGCTGTAGGCCAAGGCCCTCAGGCCTCGCCTTATGCCACGCTGTCCGCACGCCATTCAAGCAGCACTGCTGTAGGCCAAGGCCCTCAGGCCTCGCCTTATGCCGCAATGTCAGCGCACCATTCAAACAGCACTGCTGTAGGTCAAGGCACTCAGGCCTCGCCTTATGCCGCAATGTCCGCACGCCATTCAAGCAGCACTGCCGTAGGCCAGGGCACTCAGGCCTCGCCTTATGCCGCGCACCATCCAGCCTTCCCCATCCCAGCGCCAGCTCCAAACTTGGTGCCTAACCGACTAGCTCCGGCGCCGCAGCAGGGAGCACTTGATATTCCGGCGCCGCCATGGGCTGATGATGATAGTTATGACGCAGCTTGGGATAGTATGCCCCCTCCGCCTGAGAGTTATGCCTCTGAGGGCTGGGATGATTTGGATCCTATGCCGTTTGCACCAGGAAGCCATCCGGCCCAGCCTAAGCCGGTTGCTCAGCCGGTAGCCCCGCAGCCGATTACACAAACGCAAGCGGTGACAACGCTCTCTGAGGTTAAGGTTGCAGCGCCTGCTGCCCAGGTTGCAGCACCTGCTGCCCAGGTCGCAGCGCCTGCTGTCCAGGTCGCAGCGCCTGCTGTCCAGGTTGCAGCGTCGGCCGCGCACTCTCAGGTACCGAGCTCCGCCCCAGTTGCGGCTCGAGCTCCAGCCGCATCATTAGCGCCTAAGGCTCAGGCTCCATCTCAGTTTCAAAGCGCAGCGCAGCCGCAAGTTGCGGCTACGGTTGCCGTGGGGACTAAAGCGGGAGCCAAGGTGGTGGCGTCAGGCTATCAGCGTCCTGATATTCAGCGTAATGTCAAGCGCGCTGCAGCTGAGGCGGCGCCCAAGTCGGGCTTTTTAAAGCCAACTCCGGCCTGTGATGACATGCCGGACTTTGAGGCAGTGCTGGCGCTGCCTAAGCTCTTTTACCAAGAGCTGGTGGCAAAGTTCACTCAAGAGGGCGTGGCCGATCCAGCGCAAGCGGCACGGGAGGCCACCACCATGCATCCTGAGTTTGCCGAGATGACGGCACCTGCGGCAGCTGCGGCAGCTGCAGCCCCGGCGGCTCAGCCTGAGGTGCGCTTTAATGCCCAACTGTTAGCGGCGACCACCCAAGCAGCGGCTGATGGGGATAATGATGGCTGGCATGCCGCTAAGAGCGCCGATGACATCGAGCTTAATGGGGACTTTAAGGGCTGGCCGGGAGCCTTGCTCTATCAAGGTAACTTTGAAGAGCGCATGCGCGGCCTCTGGGCGGCACAGGGCCTGGAGCTGGTATCAATTGAGGACAAACAGTTCCAAAAGCTCTGTGTCTTAAAAGCCGGAGGCTATCAGTTCAAGCTCTCCGCTTTCTATAAAGACTCGGGGGCTATCTCTTATGTGCAAAGCTCGGCGGTGGGCACTAAGGCAATCTTGGCGCGAAACACGCTGGAAGATTACGTCGGCTTTGATATCCGCAACTTACCAGATCTCACGACTTTGACGGATGAGGAAAAAGCGCAGATCAAAAAAGAGATTAGGGCTCGCAGCAAGAGAAAGAAGAGCAAAACGCTCAGTGAGCGCAACGCTAATCTCAAGCTCGCCTCAGCTAAGACCGCCGCCCAAGTGGTAAATTTTGGCCAAGTGGACGTCGAGGCTTTGGCGGCAGCCGGTAAGGGTAAGCTTATGACCGTGACCGAGCGCGTAGAGCTGGTGCTCAAGAGCTTTGATCCCTTATTTAAGGTGACCCAGGAAGAGCCTAAGCCCTATAACTTCCGTTTTGCGGTGGCAAAGCCCGAGCACTATGATTTTGCCGTGCGCGTTTATCACAAGAAGGACGAGACTATCTCCAGCATCTTTGTCCAACCAAGTGAGGCCATGGAAGCATTGCCCAATAGCGTGGAATGCTTGATGTTGCTCGAGCAGATAAAAGAAGCGCTCACCCAGAGTTTAGTGGGCACCAGTACCAAAGTCTTGATTAAGCCGCGCTCAGCCAAGGTCAATGACAACCACGTGCTCGAAGTAGCTTATGTCCAGTTTTAGGAGGCGTCATGAAGAGAGTCCTTATCGCTGCGCTCATGGCACTGGGACTGAGTGGCTGTAGCATTAGCCCCGAGGATCAAGCTCTGATTGACTCAGTGGTCACCGCGCTGCCTAATGAGGTGGAGGGCTGCAGCTTTGTGGGCAATGTCGACAATGTCACGGTGCGCCCTTCGATTGAGTGGGCGCGCGATGAGCTGCGCTTACAGGCCGCGCGCTTAGGCGCCAACCATTTAGTTGAGACCCACCTAGCGGTGGCGCCATATCGCTCCTTTCTTTGGAGCGAGCGTGACTTTGAGCTTCCTGGGCATGCCTCGATGATCAATGCCACGCAGTTCTACATGTCGGGACGCGCCTATCTCTGCCCTGAGGGCAAAGGGGGCAAAGTGGCACCACCGCGTGCTTTGCCTCAGAACGCACCACACGCTCTGCCTCAGAGTGCACCACACGCTCTGCCTCAGGCTGCACCACATGCTCTGCCTCAGACCGCACCGCGCGCTTTGCCGCAAGCTGCGACTCCTTAGACAACAAAGCCCGCAGCGCGGGCTTAGTTAGAATTGCGGGCCGACAGGCCAGATAGGGGCCTTAGTCCTCAGTCTTGCTGACCGTCACCAAGAGGGAATGAACTTGGTGGCTGGTGATCGAGAGTACCTTGAAGCTGAACTCGTTGATGGTGGTAGTTTCGTCCTTATGCGGGATGTGACCGAAGCTGTGCACCACTAAGCCTGCGACCGTATCGACGTCGATGTCAGGGAGCTTAGTCTTAAAGTACTCTTCAAATTCTTCGATTGGAGTTTGGCCGTTAACCGTGTAGACATTGGCACTGTTAGGGTTTTTAACGATGTTGTTTGAGGTGACCTCAGTCTCGTACTCGTCGTTAATATCGCCCACAATCAGCTCTAAGATGTCTTCGATCGTGACTAAGCCGCAGATACCGCCGTACTCATCGATCACCATCGCCATATGGAAGCGGTTCTTTTGGAAGTCCTTGAGCATAGTGTCGACGCGCTTGCTCTCAGGGACGACCACCGGCTTGCGTAGGATATCCTTGCACTCAGCAATCTTCTTGTCATGGCAGTTAGCCAATGGCAGGAGATCCTTGGCCATCACGATACCTAGGATGTGATCTTTGTCCTCATAAGTGACCGGATAGCGCGAGTGGCCATACTCTTTGACGACATCAATTGCCTCAGCGATGGTGCACTCGGAGTCAATGGCAACGATTTGCGAGCGCGGGATCATGATGTCTCCGATGCGGCGGTTGGTGATTTCAAACACGCCGCGGATCATATCTTCCGTGTCTTCGTTGATGATATCGTCTTGGCTTGCTTGCTCGATGACTTTTGCAAGCTCGCTTTGCGTAGCAGGTGAACCCCGGCGCTTTAAGGCCCGCATCAAGCGTTCTCGGGCGCGGTTTAACAAGGTTGGCTGAGCGGCGGACGGAAGATCAGATCCCATAATAAAACAACAAACTCCAAAAAACAGATTTTTCCATTATAGCCAAATTAGACCCAAGTCTTCAGATGGGCTCCATGGGCCGTGAAGCCGCTCAAGAAAAAGGTTAAGCAAGTTCCTCTGCAGTGAGGTAAGGGTTGCGATAGCCTAGGCTTGCTAGAGCCTTGATTTCCAGGCCTTCCATGACCTCAGCTTCGGCATCTTCGATGTGGTCGTAGCCGATAAGGTGCAGGCAGCCGTGGATGATGAGGTGCGAAAGGTGCTCCTCAAGCGTCTTGTGCTGCTCCTGGGCCTCACGCTCCATCGTCTCAACGGACACAACTAGGTCGCCAATTTCGCCGCCTAATTCCTCTTCCAGCTCGGCGCGGCATTCCTCGGGGATGCCCTCCATCGGATCGTCCTCGCCCTCGGCAAAAGGAAAGGACAGGATATTGGTCGGCTTATCGATGTGGCGGTAGGTGCGATTGAGCTCCTGGACGTGGACGTCATCGGTAAAGGTAATTGAGAAGGAGCAGTCCTTGGTGTAGCCCGCCGCAGTAAAGGCGGCACGGGCCCAGCTTTGGATTTGGGCTTCAGTTGGGATGGCGACCTTATCATCTAGGTCGTTGATTAAATTAACTTCGATTGATTGAGTCATGGCAAAAAAGAACTGTGTTAGTTAATAAGCTTGTTTGAACCAAGGGAATTTAGGCAAATCGGTGAAGCCCTCAGGGAAAGGCTCAAGGCCTAACATGGCGTAGACAGGCGGTTGCGCTCTAAAGTCGCCTTGCTCCAGCGCTCGGTGCTGGCTTTCGCTTCAGCACTAAGGCGGCTCTGCTCTAAATCAGTTGAAGAGTTGGGCCAAGCCGGGGCCATCTTGCCCAGCCATGAGCTGATCCATCGCACTTTCCCTGCTGTGACATGCCTTCATGATAGCAAAAGGGGAAGGGCCCGTGGCACCTTCCCCCTGAGCGCTGCAGCGCTGTGCTGGCAGAGCTGCGTTCTTAGTTACTGCGCGGCGCTCTCAGCTGCGACCTCGCTCTCAGCTTGGAGCTGCTCGGCCTGGTGCTCGAGGCGCGGGCGCCGTGGACGGCGCTCGCGCTCGTCGTCGTTCGCGTGGAGCTTGTCGTAGGCCTCGTAGGCGTTGACGATGGCGGCGACCACTGGGTGGCGTACCACGTCGTCAGCGAGGAAGTAGGTAAAGGAGATTTCATCGACGTCCTTTAAGACTTCCATCGCGTGGCGCAGACCCGAGCGCACATTGCGCGGCAAGTCGATCTGGCTTGGGTCACCCGTGATCACGGCCTTGGAGTTAAAGCCGATACGGGTTAAGAACATCTTCATCTGCTCGATGGTGGTGTTCTGAGCCTCGTCTAAGATGATAAAGCTGTCGTTGAGGGTGCGACCACGCATGTAGGCAAGGGGCGCAATCTCAATCACTTGGCGCTCAATCAGCTTCTCGACCTTCTCAAAGCCTAACATCTCAAAGAGTGCGTCGTAGAGCGGACGTAAGTACGGATCGACCTTTTGGGTTAAGTCGCCAGGCAGGAAGCCTAATTTCTCACCGGCCTCAACCGCTGGGCGCGTTAAGATGATTCTTCTAACCTCGTTGCGGGTTAAGGCGTCCACAGCGGCAGCTACCGCTAAGAAGGTCTTGCCGGTACCAGCAGGTCCAATACCAAAGCTGACATCGTGACCGATGATCTGGGCGATATAGCCTGCTTGGTTTGGAGTACGAGCCTTAATCACGCCGCGCTGAGTCTTTAAGGTCGAGGCCTTGTGGTAGAGCGCGCCTACGCTGCCACGCTCGCCGTCATCGTGCCCCTTCTTGTCCCCCTTCTTTAAGGTGGCGCGGGCGTTTTCAGCTTGCTCTAAGAGCGTGTCTTGGTCGACAAAGTCGAGCGGGTTGGCGCTGTCTTCTTGGTCAGCCTCGACGTGGGTGTTCTCAATAATGGCTAGATTGACCTTCTCTGGGGTGATGAACTGAGCCTTGCGCTGCTTGCCCACAGGGGCGGTCTCTAAGTAGAGCTGCTTGATAATGCGCTCAGCGGCCGTGGCCATCTTGGCTTGGCCCTTGATGATGAAGTTAGGACCTGAATTTAAGATCTCTACGCCCAGACGAGAGGCGATTTGGTGAATATTCTCGTCCTCTGGGCCCAGCATATTGAGGAGGCGCTCGCGCTCGACCGGCTCTAAGCTAAAGCGACGGCCGTCCTCTGGAGCGTCGGAAGTGTGCTTTGTCATAACTTTTTTTGTTGTTTTTTTTGTGTGCTTAAACCAATTGGCCTTTTAAGGTGTGGCTCATGACCTTAGTGATGTCAACGTCGACCATAGTGCCGATAAGGCTTTGATCGCCCTCAAAGACCACGATGCGGTTGTTGGAGGCACGGCCCTTGAGCTCGTGTTCGTTCTTGCGCGAGATGCCTTCGACTAAGACGCGCTGGCGTGTGCCATACATCGCTTGCGAGTACTGGGTGGCGTACTCCTCAAGGCGTGCTTGCAAGGTGTAAAGGTGCTCACGCTTGTGCTCGAGCGGGATGTCATCTGGCATCTCGGCGGCCGGAGTGCCCGGACGCTTGGAGTAGATAAAGCTGAAGCTGGTGTCGAACTTGATGTCATCGACTAAGCGCATCGTCTCATTGAAGTCTGCATCCGTTTCACCTGGGAAGCCCACAATGATATCCGTGGAGATGTAGATATTAGGACGAGCCTGACGCAGCTTGGCAATCAAGGTGCGATAGTCATCGGAGGTGTAGTGGCGGCGCATCAGCTGTAAGATGCGATCGGAGCCCGACTGCACTGGAATGTGGATACTATCGGCGATGATCGGCAGGTCGGCAATGGCCTGAATGATGTCATCGCTAAACTCCATTGGGTTCGAGGTGGTAAAGCGCAGCCGCTCAACCCCATCGATAGCGGCAATCTCATAGAGCAGGGAGGAGAAGCGTCCCACTTGCCCCTCTGGGGTTAAGCCGCGATAGGAGTTAACGTTTTGGCCTAAGAGGTGGATTTCCTTGACGCCATTGGCTACATGGGTGACGATTTCGTCCAAGATGTCTTGCTCCGGGCGGCTTTCCTCATCACCACGGGTGTACGGCACGATGCAGTAGGAGCACTTGTTCGAGCAGCCTTCCATAATGGTGACAAAGGCGCTAGCGCCGCGCTGGCCTTGCTCGGGGAGGACATCAAACTTCTCCAGGGCATTGGCCTCAACATCGACCACCTTATCGCCGGTGGCGCGATAGCTTGCGACCATATTGGGCAGACGGTGGGCGGTGCGTGGACCAAAGACCACGCTGACTGTGCTGTCGAGCTTTAAGATTTGTTCGGCCAGTTCCGAGCCAATGCAGCCGCCCAAGGCCACCACCGTGTCCTTAGTGATCACGCCTTGATGGCGCCAGGCCGCGAGCTGATTGAAGACCTTATCCTCGGCCTTAGCGCGCACCGCGCAGGTCACCAGAATGATAACGTCGGCCCCGTTAGGCTCAGCCTTCTCGACAAAGCCTGCCGCACGCATCAAGTCACGAATCCGATCGGCGTCATAAACGTTCATTTGACAGCCCCACACGCCCACGTAGAACGTGCCCATTTGGAGTTTGACCGGATTATTAAGAGAGATGCTCGTAAGCTCTGCCATGTAGTATGCACCTATTTGAGTTGGGCCTGAGCCCACTGTGAGTTGGGTCTGTGCCCACTGTGAGTGGAGCCTGAGCCCACTGTGAGTGGGGCCTGTGCCCGCTGTGAGTGGGGCCTGTGCCCGCTGTGAGTGGGGCCTGTGCCCGCTGAACCAAAATGGCGGTCATTATACCCCACTTTGCTGAGGTCAACCGGGGCGGGCGATTGGTGCAGCCCTAAGGATAGGCTAATTTTGGTGCATTAAGATGCAAGCGTAGGGTTCAGGGACTGGGTAATTGCCAGTTTTTGGAATTTTGGTTTTCGTAAGAGCAAGGCTCTTGCGTTTGGTTCGGGCGGATAGGACTTCTGCCATTGCTTTGTTTCGGTAAAAGGTATGAGCTACGTACATCGCCTCACCCTTGCATTAAAGCACTGCTGGGCATATTTACGTTCCAAGAGCGCAGCACGCTCGCGCCCGTTTACGTCGCGCCGTTCGGCTTACAGCAGCTTTGCGTCGCGTAGTTCATTGGGAGCGCGCTTGCGTTCTGTCTGGGGGCGTGCTCGTGCCCAGGCCCAGCCTAAGATGGCACGCGCCCAGGCGCAAGCTAAGTATGCTCAGGCGCAAGCACGGCAGATGGCAGGGCGCAAGTTCACAGGTCTTGCTTCAGGCTCGAAGCTCGGGCGCTTTGGCGTGTGGCTGGGCAATAGCATTGCCTACAGCATCGCCCTGTCGCTGGCCTTATCGGCCTTAGTCTTCGGCATCGGTGCGGCGGTCGCAGGTCATTCGTGGCATGGGCGTCCCAATGGCTTTACTCATTTCAGTACGGTCGCAGAAATTCAATCGAGCGGCTTTGATGAGCAAGATGTCCAGCTGCAAGGCCGCCTGACCAATTATCTGTACAAAGACTTTTACGAGTTCACTGATGAGCTGGGCAATTCGATTGAAGTTGAGCTCGACGATGACATCGATTGGAGCCCAGTGCATAAAGACCAACTGATCGCGATCTTTGGCGAGGTTGAGCGCAACCTCTTTAAGCTCAGTATCGAGGTTAAGGGCTATCGCATCTTAGAGGAAATGCCCCAGGTGCAGGCTGCATCTACCTCTGAAGCCGCACCAAGTGAGGCAGCACCGGCTCAAGAGCAAGCTGAGCCTGAAGCTGTTGTCACCTTAGAGTCCGATAAGGTGGAAGTCGATCCCGATCCGGTGCATCTCTCTGTTGATGAGGCGGCGACCGGCATTAAGCTTGAGCGCATCAACTACGAGCTCTAGGAGAATTGTCTATGCAGAAACTAGCTTTAGCCTTGGCTATAGCCAGCTTACTTGCGGCTAGTGCCCACGCGGCCGACGTACCGAGCACCACTATTCCTGAGGCTCAAGACGCCAGTGCCGTGCCTTCAGCCCGCGCTGTGCCGCAGGCCCGTGCCGCTCAAACGGCAGTACCAGCTGCTCAGGCGGTGCCGGATGTTCAGGCAGTACCGGATGCCGCAGTTGCTGCGCGTACGCCGCGTGAGGCGAGCAATGAGCCGCTGGTGCGCACCTTTGGTAATAAGACCCCAACCTTTGTTGGCACCCAAGCAGAGGTTAATAAGTACCGCAATGAGCTTGCCAAGCAGCAGGCGCAGTACAACGACTATGGTGGGGGCTACACCTACACCGATGAGTATGGCAATCAAGTGCGCTACGGCAATGGCTATGCCGCAGGTGGCGGTTGGTACTATTCCTCAGGTGGCTACTGTGACGGCGGCTATTACGATGGTCGCTATAACGATTACTATGATGGCCGTTATCATGGCTACGATCGTCCGTACCATGACTATGATCGCCCTCATTACAATCGCCCACACCGCCCTGATTATGACCGTCCTGGTTACGAGCGCCCAGGCTATGATCGTCCGCCGCGTCCGGGCTATGACCGGCCGGGTTACGACCGGCCGCCGCGCCCTGGTTATGGTCGGCCACACCATCCGGGTTACGATCACCCCCACTATGGTCGTCCGGGCTATCCAAGCATGAGGCCGACTTTACCAGGCCAAAGCCAGCGCCCGGCAGGTCAACCTGGTCCGCAGCCGCGCTAAGTTAAGCGGCACCTAAAACAGCAAGCCCTCAAGTGCGACGCATTTGAGGGCTTGCTGTTTGTAGCTCAAGGACCGTAATTGATGGGCGCTCGCTTAGGTTAATGCCAAATGTTGAAGTACACGCCGGTGCCGATAGGAGAGCCGTGTGGACCATAGCGGTAATAGTGCGGTACCGGGTTGTGGTAGTACCACGGACGCCAATAGTACGGATCGTCAATGAAGCGCTCTTCGTACTCGCGCGGGTAATAGCGCCGTCCTACCGGTCCCCACCAAAAACGCTTAGTCTCAGGGTCATCGACCGTTTGTGGTCTTGGGGGCTGCGCGGCAGGCCGCGCCTGGGCGGTGTTTTGCAGCTCTTGCCAGCGGCTGATGTAGGCGCGCACTTGCGCTAACTGCTCGGGGGTGAGGTTGCCGCCTGCATTTCTTGCTTTATGCGCCAGTGCTACTACCTCAGACAAGCTTAAGCTATTGCCATCAGGACCCGCTACTACTGGGCGTTTTGCCTACGTCCATCAGCTCACTGCGCTTTTCTACGCTGCGCTGCCACAGCTCGCGCGAGGCCGGAGCTCCTTCTAAGTTAATGAAGGATGCCGTTTCCTCGTCGTACACGATATCCGTGTTGCGCAGAATGTCTTGGTAGGCCGCAGTGTTATCAGGAGTCCAGCTGGGCTCTGGGCGCGAGCTGGCAAAACTTTCTTGGGCCTGTGCACTGATCTCTTCTAGCACCTGCAATTCCTCAGCGCTGAGCTGACCGTACTGTGGGGTATCAGGAGCTGGTACTTCACTGGCGCAGCCGACGGTGAACAAAGCAAGAGCGGCGACTATGAGCGGTGCGCGCTTAGAACGTTTGAGTAACTGATAAGACATGCTGGGCCTCCTTGGAGTCAGACTATCTAACCTAAAAATATGATCTCACGTGAGGCTTGGGACAAGCTTAGGGTCGAGCCGCTGCGCCCCATGGTCATAACTTGGGGTAATTTACCAGAAATTTGATTTTGATCAAATTTTGATTTGAGCTTATAGGGTTAAAATGGCTTGCTTATCGGCTTTTGTGCTAACGTGTGCCCCAGACTTTGGAACTCGTGCTAAAAAATCTTGCGCGATTGGTTGACACCCAAAATCGTTCCTATATAATGGGCGCCGTTGTCACGAACGATGACGACAAAAAATCCTAAGTGATTAGGGGTATAGCCAAGCGGTAAGGCAACGGGTTTTGATCCCGTCATTGCCCTGGTTCGAATCCAGGTACCCCTGCCATCACTTAGCCGTAGGGGTATAGCCAAGCGGTAAGGCAGCGGATTCTGATTCCGCCATTTCCAAGGTTCGAATCCTTGTACCCCTGCCAACTTTCATGATGTGGCTATGTAGCTCAGTCGGTTAGAGCGCGGCACTCATAATGCTGAGGTCACTGGTTCGATTCCAGTCATAGCTACCATGACTCAAGAAGCACCGAGAGGCAACTCAAGGTGTTTTTTTGTTTTTGGGCCCAGCAAAATCTGCGGGCGGCCGAACCAAAATCTGGTTTTTAGGGCCAAGCAAATTCTATCTTGGAGCCTAGCCCAACTCTGAGTTTTAGCCTCGCCCCAATGGGCACGAGGCCACGCCTCTTCTTTTGCGCGCAATTCTTGAGCGACTTGAGCTCCGCCTTAACTCTGATCTAGTGACAGAGTTTAAAAGTTTTTAACGCACCAAATCGGCATTTGATGGCTTGTATAAGCGGTTTCTTGCACATT
>CALXXU010000090.1 GCA_944392765.1 uncultured Anaerobiospirillum sp. | reverse complement strand
CGCTATTAATAAAATTCGATTTACATAATTATATGGCGAGGCAGCTAAAGCGCTTGTCGACTAAATTGATCTAAGCCATGCAGCAGAAGAGATGCCCAATTTGGTGCAAGATTTAATTTGTAACAGCTCCCAAGTGTATTCCCATCATAACAGGACACACCATGCAACCGAGGCATCATGCAAAATCTAAGCACGAAGTGCCGTGCCACAAAGCGGTGCACCTAGCGGCAATTATGGGCACTTAAGGGGCAACGCAGGGGGTATTTGAGGGAAATCCTAAGGTTCTATGCCCCGTTATGGGGTTTGGCCCGCTCAGCCCCACTGAATTTGCACCACAAATGGCGCATTGCCGCATAAGTCCGCTAAAATAAGGCTTTCGTAAACCTCAAGCGGTACCGCCCCAGCGCAACGCTGCGTGAAAAGTACCCGCACCGGCTTCCTCCTTTAGGCTGCACCTTAGACTTGCTCCTTGAGGACGTTGGCGGCGTCGAGCAGTGGGCTCTTTTGTGTTTTTTGTTTGGCCTTGCTCGTGTACCGACTTTAGGTGATTGTCCTCAAAATCTGTTTTGATTAATTCGGAGTATCCCATGGGAACATTATTCAAAGCTTCAGCCTTGGCTACCTGCCTTGCGCTGGGACTTAACGTCGCAACTGCTGCAACCACTACTACTGACCAAGGTGCCACGGGCGACGTGACTCATGGGGACAAGGTTTTACGCGTCGGCTGTGATGCCGCCTTTGCTCCGTTCACCTACACCGATGACAAGGGTCAGTTAATTGGCTTTGACGTTGACTTAATCAAGGCTATTGCCGATGAAATGGGCTACACCATCGATATGAAGGGCTACCCATTTGACGGCATTATCCCAACCTTAATCACCAACAACATTGACCTCATTATCTCGGGTTTCACCATCTCCCCTGAGCGTGCCCAGCGCGTTGACTTCTCAGATCCTTACTATCGCTGCGGCTTAACCTTCCTCACGATGAAGATGGACGCCGGTAAGTTCGATAGCTTTGACAAGATCAAGGACGCTGAGATCTGCACCCAGATCGGTACCACTGGTGCCTTATATCTGCAAAAGGTACTCGACGAGCCTAAGTTAAAGCAATTCAACTCGCCTCCTGAGACCTACTTAGAGATGTTAAACGGTGGCTGCGACGTCGTAGTTAACGATCGCCCAGTCAACGACTTCTTCTTAGCCCAAAATCCTAAGAACAAGGATATCGTGGTCTCACACGACATCACCAGCGCCCAAAACGAGTACTACGGTATCGCCGTGCGCAAGGGCAACACTGAGATGTTGAACCTGATCAACGAAGGCTTAGACCGCGTGATTGAAAACGGCAAGTTTGCTGAGATTTCGACCAAGTGGTTTGGCTACGACATCTCCGCCGACCTCAAGGCTCACTCGGCTGAGGCCGCCGCCGCTGCTGCCGGTACCGCTCAAAACAAGTAAAGTCTAAAGTCACGCAGCTTTCTCAGAACGCCCCAAGGCCCCAGGTCTTGGGGCGTTCGTCGTTATAAAAAGCACGACCCTTGATAACAAGGCACGGCCCTTGCTCAGTAGGAAACTTTTGACCCTGTGCTCAGCCTAAGGGCAAGACTGTGCCCTTAGAGGCAAAACTGCCCGCATGGCACAGCGCCTCACAAGGCACGGTACAAAGCCCACGAGGCACAACGCCCGCCTGGCGTTAACTGATTGGTTTTCTGATTGAGGGACAGCTAGCTATGAGTGAGCAACGCGGTAACAATCAAAACAGCCGCACCAACCGTTTTAACGGTTCAGCTAACGGGAATAATGGCTCAGAGCGTAGTTCCAACTCGTACGGCTACCAACAAAATCAAGCTTACGGCGGCTACCAAGGGCGCAACTATAACCAAAACGCCGGTAACTACAACAACGCCCGTGGCTATAACAGCAACAATGGCGGCTACAACGGTGCCTACAACGGCATCTTTAACGGCAATTACAACGGCAACGGCGCTAACCCCAACTACGGCCAATACAACCCTAATGGCCAGATGCCGTACTCGGTGCAGATTCCTTGGGACAAGTTTGAGCTCAAGCGCAAGAAGCACCGCAATCCAATCTGCGCCTTTTTACTGGGGGTAGGCAGCGTTATCACCTTTGCGCGCAACCTGGTCTTTAACCTGATTTTCTTAGGTCTTATCGCCTTGGTCTTTATGGGCCACTACATCGTCTCCAGCCTGCAAGAGCAGGGATTGTCGATGTCCCAGGCGGCTATCGATCAAATGGAAGGCTCAAGCCTCCCGGCACAAGTGCTCTACTTTGATTTAAGTGGCTCCTTGAGTGAAGCGCCTTTTAGCCCGAACCAGTTTGACAGTATGCAACGTGAGCTCGAGTTCATGTTCAACGGCACCTACAGTCACGAACTGGTAGCGATCGAAAATGCACTCAACTTGGTCTCAGGCGATCCTGATATCAAGAAGGTCTTAATCAACATCGACAATATGGCCCCTCTGACCTTATCGGTCGCTGAGCGTATCGGCAAGGCAATGGAGCACGCCCGTGTGGTCAATATTCCTGAGGAGCAGCGCGCTAAGTACGGCTCGGCGAGCTCAGATCACTCCTCGGGCTTTAGCAGTGATGCCAACAATATGCGCCGTGAAGTGATCGTCATGGGCACCAACTTTAGCCAAGCAGCCTATGTCTTAGCTGCCCATGCCGACAAGGTGATCTTAGATCCTTTAGGTGCGGTAGATCTGCGCGGTATTGCCTTATCGTCGCTGTACTTTAAAGACACCTTAGAGCAATTCCATCTCACCCCTTATATCTTTAGAGCCGGTCGCTTTAAGAGCGCAGTTGAACCTTTCATCTTAAGTGGCATGTCCCCAGAGGTGCGCCGCTCCTACCAAGCGATTGCGGCCAAATCGTGGGAGATCTACACCGACGCGCTCACCAGCCGCAGCGCGATCAAGAACGTCAACAATATCCTGCCGGATGCTGCTACCTACGTGAAGTGGGTCGAGGAATTTAACGGCGACCGCGCCTCAATGCAAAAGGCACAAGGCTTAGTTGACGAGGTGATGCCGCTTGAGCGCTACTTACGTGAGCTCAGCACTGAGGTCAATGTCGATGCCGACCACAAAAATCGCCCAGCCATTATCACCTACCAAGACTATCTCTTACGTTACCACTACCTCAACACCGGTAATGGCAATGTCGGCTCGCTCTCAGCGATTGATATTCCGCGCTCTCTACAGCACCCACAAAGTGAAGAGGACAAGCCAAGCTCGGCCCCACAGCGCATCTTAGCGAGCGCCGCGCTCACTGATGCGGGCACTACGCTCACGAACACTGGCAGCTCCACGCTCACGGGCGCGAGTGCCGCGCTCACTGGCAGTGGCGCTAGCACTGCGCTCAGCTCTTCGACCAAGATCACCGCTCCTAATCTGGTTGCTGAGGAGAGTCTCTTAGATCAACTCAATGAGGCCCAAAAGCAGCGTGAGCGCCGTGCCGCCGCCAACAAGCGCAGCAGCACCGGCCCAGGCGAGGTCGCGGTCATCTACGGTATTGGTGAAATTCGTGAGAGCGGCGAGCGTATCACCGACTTCACCTACGACAATATTGCGCCACTGTTTGATGAGGCCGCTGACGATCCTAATATCCAAGCGGTGGTTCTGTACTTAAATAGCCCAGGCGGCAGCGTCAACGCCTCAGAAAAGATTCGCCGCGCGATCGCTGAGTTCCAAATGCGCACCTTAAAGCCGGTCGTGGTTTCGATGAATGGTACCGCTGCTTCGGGTGCTTATTGGCTGGGCTCGCAGGCTGAGCGCATCTTTGCCACCAAGTCGACCTTAACCGGCTCGATCGGTGTCTTTGGTATTGCCATGGGCGCCCACAATCTGCTCAATCGTTATGGTGCTTACCAAGACGGCGTGGCCACCAACGAGCTGGCCGTAACCCCAATTGGTGAGGAAATGCCAACCACCCAGCAGGAATTGCTCAGTATGTCAGTTGAGCACACCTATCGTCAGTTCTTAGAGCTGGTGGCACAAAACCGTGGTCTCAAGGTCAACGACTACGATCTCTTTGCTGAAGGCCAAGTGTTCTTAGCCGACGAAGCCAAGATCGTGGGCTTAGTCGATGAGATTGGCGATTTGGACGATGCCATTTCCTACGCTGGCAAGCTAGCGATGCTCGACCCTGAGACGATGCGCGTTAAGCATTTGGTGCCAAGCAATGCTGGTAACTTAGGCAATTTCGGCTTAGTCTTTGGCCTGGCTCACGCCTACCTGCCTGATAACGTCACCTATGCGCTGCTCAAGCTTCATGAGACAATGCAGCTGACCAAGGCGCCACATCAGGTCAGCATGCAGGCCTTAACCCCAGTGCAAAGCCCTGAGCTGTAATGACCCAAACCTCGGTCAAAGCAGTAAAATCCATTCTGAGCCGCTCGCAATTGCCCGGCTCAGATTGGGCCGCCAATCCCTACTTAGGCTGCTCCCACGCCTGCCTCTATTGCTATGCGCGCTTCATGCAGCGCTTTAGTGAGCACAGTGGGCCTTGGGGCAGTTTTATTGAGGTTAAGGACTGGCCTGAGCTGGATCCGCTAAAAGAGCGCCCGCGCCTTGCAGGCAAGAGCATCTTAATTGGCTCGGTGACCGACCCCTATTTGCCCGAAGAGGCTGAGTTTAAGCGCACCCGCACCTTGCTCAAGCAGCTTTTAGCAATAGCCCAGCCTGAAGGCTTGCTATCTGATTCCGGCTTGCTGCCAGCCCCAGACCTGCTCTCCGATGAATCAGGCTTTAGCCTAACTCTCATCACCAAGAGCGATTTGGTAAAGCGCGATCTTGATCTGCTCACGCAGTTTTCGCAGGTACGCGTGGTTTTTTCGATCAACACCGTGGACGAAACGCTCAAGGAGCAGCTTGACGCCGCGCCCAGTATCGCCAGGCGCCTTTCAGCCTTAAAAGCTTGTCATGATGCAGGCCTTACGACCGCCTGTTTTATTGCCCCGATCATGCCGGGACTCACCGACGTCGCCGCCGTCATTCATGCGGTGCGCCCCTACTGCCATGAGATCTGGCTGGACAGCCTTAACCTGCACCCCAGCTGCAAGGAGCCGGTGCTGCACTACATCGCCACGCAACAGCCCCACCTCAAGCCGCTCTACCACGCCATCTACGAAGAGCATGATTTGAGCTTTTGGCGTGAGCTTGACCGCTACTTGCGCCAAATCGCCGCCGCCTGCAACCTGCCTTATTGCACCGATTTTGCTGAAGTTAAACCCTGTGAGGTCAAGCCTGCCTTAGTGAACTTTAGCGCCCCGTCCTGACTTGAGCACCATAACGCGAACAGCACTCCTGGCAAGCACAGTGGGGCTGGAGCACTGCTGTTGCGCTCACAGCGCTCCGCTCGACTAAGCGAGCACATCCTTAGTCCTAAAGAAGATTGCTATCGCTCACAAAGATGATGTTGCTCTTCGTGTACATGGATACCATGCGGTCATGCAAAATGAGATAGCTGCGAGCAGCTGCCACCAACTCAGCATCTTTGCAGCCACGCACAATTTGCAGCATATTGGCGTGGATTCGATTCAGATGCTCAACCGACTGACGGCGAATCTTCTTGCGGAATTGCTCGACCTGAGAAATCTCAGCTGGGCTGAGCTTTCCATTGCGCTTAAATGCTGTAGAGTTACTGAAAATAGGCTGCCAAAACTTGAGCAGTTGTTTTTCCAGCTCAACATTTAGGTCCAAGCATTTGAACGAATCAAAGACCAGAGGAATTGTAGGATCGATAGCAGCAAAGTGCTCATCGATCAAATCGTCAACCAGAGGCCTTTGCTCGGTGCTCAGCTGGGCGTAGGATTGAACTTCGGGTGGTAACTTACCTTGCTCTTGCAGCTGCGCGATAAATTTCTTATGCAACGCAGGAAGCTGCTGTTCGTACTTAGCATTTCCATGCTCTAACTGATCGACAAAGTCATTATACTGTTCCATAACTTTGCCATATTTTTTCAGATTCTCTTCAGCCATCTCACCTCCTAAACTCAGCTACGCCTTTTCAGCGCAGCCTTTATTCCAATTGCTACTAAAAGTCGCGCAACTGTAGCAGCTCCAAGCGCGACGATCAAGCAGATAGTCCAAATCTAAGGAATGGTGCTCATCACACATGGCCGACAGTGCACGCACGCGCCTTAGGGCATTGGCGCTATCGCAAATTGCTTCTTAGCCAATCGCGACTAGGCCCGCTCTCATATGCTCGAGCAGCTGATCCGTCAGCTCCGGATCTAAATCATGCGCAAGGCTGGAATTGTCCAGTGTACCAACCAGCCAGGTGAAATCATGAAACATCTCATCGAGCTTGGCGTAGCTATCTAAATAACAAACAGCCATGGCGCGGACACTAGGCTCAGCTGAGTCCTTAAGCACCTCCGCATGCTCCTTAATTTGCGCTAAAAGCGCAAAGGTCTCCTCACGATGTTGCTTGGAGTACACGGTCAAATCTACGCCTTCGGCATAGCTCATATAGCCGGTCTTTTTGGCCGTCTTGGAACGCGCCAAGAGTTTTTTCCAATAAGCCACGATGTCAGCCTCAATCGCTTTAATGCGAATCATGTCCTGCTCGATCTTGAACACCAGCTGCACATTAGGCTCAATGCTTTTGAGGTAACGACTTACTTCTGCCTTTGTCGCGGCATCAAGATTCTTGAGCTTGGGCTCAAGTCCCTGTTCAGCAAGGTTCAGCCTCGCTTTATCACGGAGGCCATCGGCGGCGGCCCAAATTGCACGCATGGTTGTTCCTAAAGCCTGACCACCAGCTTGGCGCATCGCAGCACGCTGCGGAGTAATCTTGGTTTGCGCAGTGCGCATCACAACTCTCCTCACAAAATAAGAGCTCCGCCGGCCCGGTGCAGCCCTTGAGCTCATAGTTAGCAAACTTTGCCGCACTATCTCTGCGGCCACCGACCATGTGTTCTGTTGAGAACCAATAGCTCATCTTAGCCTAAAGCGCGCTTGATTGCCCCTTTATTGGGGAGCCCCTAAAATAGCTCCATAATGCTCAAGATCTTGGCCACGACGGCGCATTGACGTGGATCGCGGCACAACGCGATCAGCTCCTCATACTGGCGCTGATAGGCCTCGATAAACTTTTTCTGCTGAGAGTCAGACTGGGCGGCAGCTTGAGCTAATTTATCACGCATCGCGTCAAGCAAAGCGATAAAAGCAACACGTGGTTCATAAGAGCGCTGTTTCCAATTACTGAGCATGCCGCTGGTGGTGGCACTAAACAGCACCGAGCCATTGGCGTTTTTGTCACAGAACAGGACTTGTTCCTCAGCAATATCTAGCTGGCGGCGGCATTTGTTCGCATAAATGCCATTTTTAAGACAGAGAGGGCGCCCAAACAGCTTCCTTGATGACCCTATCAAAAAAAGTGCCCGGCCGCACGGTCGAGCACCATTTTTTAGTTAAGCATCATAAGAGGTCAGGCTTGGCATCACATCAGGATGTGGTGCTTCGTGGGCGTCGCCTTGTGGGCTCTCATCACAAGGCTTGCGCGCACTTGGGCCCTTACGCTTTTTCTCAGTCGGAGCGTCGTCTGCATCGTCGTTTTTGACGGCATTGACGGAACTGTCGGAACTATCGCGAATCTCCATATAGTTCTTGTGCTCCTCGGCCTCCATGCGCAGCTTGCGCTGCTTCTCGCGCTTCTCGTAGCCGCTTAAAGTCCACTCCTCCATCGTGGTTGGCATGAACTCCTTCGGCTTGAACTCCAAGGCGATATCGAGCACCTCGTCGATAGTCTTGACCGGCACAATGTTGAGGTTCTTGGTGACCTTCTTTGGAATGTCCCACAGATCCTTCACATTTTCCTGCGGAATGCAGACCGTCTTAACCCCGCCGCGTAAGGCCGCTAGGAGCTTCTCCTTTAAGCCGCCGATCGGCAGAACGTCACCGCGTAAGGTGATTTCACCGGTCATAGCAACATCAGCGCGCACTGGATTGCCGGTTAAGGCACTGGTGATCGCAGTGACCGTAGCCGTACCAGCTGAAGGGCCATCCTTCTTGATCGCACCTTCTGGGAAGTGGACGTTGAGATCCACGTTCTGGTAGAAGTCAGGCGCCAGGTGGAACGAGCGGGCGTGCGAGCGAACCCAAGCGATCGCAGCAAAAACCGACTCCTTCATTACCGAGCCTAATTGGCCGGTTAAGAGGTGGCTGCCCTTACCTTCGTTGGCTACAACTTCCACCTGAAGCATATCACCGCCGACCGAGGAGACACTGAGGCCATTGACCACGCCGATGCGATTCTCCTTGAGCTTGGAGGTAAAGTCAAAGCGCTTAGGGCCAATTAACTTCTCGATCTCCTTGACGCCCAGAACTACCTTCTTTGGATTCTTCGGTGGATTGATCATCAGATCCTTAACCACCTTGCGGCACAGCTCGGCGATGATACGCTCTAAGCTACGCACACCGGCTTCCATGGTGTAGTGCAAAATGAGCTGATTTAAACCAGCATCGGAGATATCAAACTCATCGGCAGTTAAGCCATTCTTGGTCAACTGCTTCGGCAGTAAGTGTTCACGTGCGATGTGGAACTTCTCATCGGCCGTATAGCTGCTCAGATCGATGATCTCCATACGATCGCGCAGGGCCGGTGGGATGTTGTAGCTGTTGGCAGTGGCAATAAAGAGCACATGCGACAAGTCGTACTCAAGGTCGACATAATTGTCGTTGAAGCTCTTGTTTTGCTCTGGATCTAAAACCTCAAGCAAGGCCGCCGAAATATCGCCGTGCTGGGTACTGCCCGAGACCTTGTCGATCTCATCTAACAAGAACAGCGGGTTGTTAGCCTCGCACTTGATCATGTTCTGGATGATACGCCCTGGCATCGCGCCGATATAGGTACGACGGTGACCCCGAATTTCGGACTCATCGTACATACCGCCTAAGGCCACGCGCACATATTTGCGGCCCGTGGCTTGAGCAATCGAGGCCGCCAGCGAGGTCTTACCGATACCTGGAGGTCCCATTAAGCACAGGATCTGACCGTTAGCGTCCTGGGTCTTTTCCTTGCGGGTTTGTACCGCTAAGAACTCCAAGATGCGATCCTTAACCTTCTCTAAACCGTAGTGCTGCGACTCCAAGATCTCCTTGGCCTTTTGCAGATCGCGGTTTAATGGGGTGCTGACATGCCATGGGATCGAGAACAAGGTGTCGATGTAATTGCGTACCATCGAGTTTTCGCCGCTATTAACCGACATCACGGCCAGGCGCGAGATCTCCTTTTGCAGGCGATTGATGACCTCAATTGGCGCGTCAAAACCTTGCAGCTTATTGCGATACTCTTCAATGTCGTTGGAATCATCCACGTGCATATTGAGTTCGCGCTTGATCGCCTTGAGCTGCTCGTTTAAGTAGAAGTCACGTTGCGAGCGCTCCATCGCGCTGCGGGCATCTTCAGCAATCTTCTTATCAACCTCTGCCTTATAGGAGAAGTTGTTTAAGTAAGCGATAATCGCCTTGGCACGCGCAACTGGGTCGAGCGACTCGAGCACATACTTCTTATCAAAGTATGGTAAGAGCAGAATCTGAGCTAAGCCATCGGTCATGAGGCTCAAGGAGGACTGCTCACGAATCGAGCTGAGCATCTCGCTTGGAATAGTCTTGTCGACGATCGTGCGCCCGCCGCGACTTTGCACCTCTAAGGCGGTGTCTAAGGCCGAACGCAGCGCCTCAACATAGCGGCGCTCAATTAAGGAGTCGACTTCCAGCTCATTTAAGCACTCGACTTCGACATGGCGCACCGTGCTCGATGGCTCGTCGATAATGCGGCGAATGCAGATACGTTGATAGCCGCGAATAGTCGCGCGGTACTGTTCCTTTTCGTTGTAGGAGCCGTTTAAGACGCGGGCTAACACACCGATGCGGCTTAAGTCCTCACGATTAGGACGGCCCCCTGGGACCTCAACTAACTGCGAGAAAACAGCGACGCCCTTAGTTGAAGCCAAAGCCTCTTCTAAGGCATGGGCGGTGCTTTCACGTGCGGCAATGAGCTGGACGTTAGCTGCTGGAGTAATAATGATCGAGCGTAAGGTAACCAGAGGGAAGGTGCCTACGACCTTATCCTTGGTATCGTTAGTGATATCAGCGACCACCACGTCATCACCTTCGGACTTGCGTGACGTCTTATCGCCCTCAGCATCCTTAGCTGAGCTTGGGACGCCTACTGCGTCATCAGAGCCGCTCTTTTGCTTTTTGGCCTCAGCTGCGACCAGAGCGCTGACTTCCTCAGGAGTGAGCTCACGAGGCACCTCGAGATTGGCTACACCCGAGCCGCTGTCGGCCTGTGCGGCGACCGCAGGCTCAGTGCCCGTAGGCGCTGCGCCTTCAGGCTTCTTAGCCTCAGGCTTAGTGACTTCCGTCTTGCCTTTCTTGCCCGCAGGCTTCTTCGCCTTAGTATTGTCGTCGTTAATTTGTGACATTAATGCTTGCACTCTCAGTTGGTTTAAGGCTAGGAAAAAGCCTAGCACTCAGAGTGGGGGCGCGACCGCCGACACCGGTCCATATTTTGTGTTTGTTACCGGTGCCCAGGCCCGCGCTCCAAAATCTTGCTTGGGGTGGCGTTAGCCAACCACTTGTGCGGCGCTAGCCAACTGTGGCGCTAGCCAGCCGCTTTGGAGGCACTAGCCAACTGTGGCGTTAGCTAGCGCTTTGGTGGCACTAGCCAGCTGTGGCGTTAGCCAACCGCTTGTGCGGCGCTAGCCAACTGTGGCGTTAGCCAACCGCTTGTGCGGCGCTAGCCAACTGTGGCGTTAGCTAGCGCTTTGGTGACGTTAGCTGACTAAGGCCGAATCGGTCTTAATTACGACCGGCTCTTCGTTCTTGCGCACCGTTTCCTCATTGACTACGACCTTCTTGACGTCATGAACCGAAGGTAAGTCATACATAGTGTTCAACAAAATATTTTCCACTACGGAGCGTAAGCCACGGGCACCGGTGTGACGCTCAATTGAGGTGTCAGCAATCGCACCTAAGGCCTCAGGAGTAAACTCAAGATCCACGCCTTCGAGCTTGAAGATCGTCTGGTACTGCTTGACCACAGCGTTTTTAGGCTCGGTTAAGATGCGCACCAGCTGCTCGCGGTTTAACTCCTCTAAGGCCGAGATAACCGGCAGACGGCCTACGAACTCAGGGATGATACCGAACTTAACTAAGTCGTCTGGCTCGACGCGCTTAAACTTATCGGTCAAGGACAGCTCTTCATCCTTGGTCTTGACCTCAGCACCAAAGCCGATACCGGCGTTGGTCGATAAACGCTTGTCCACGATCTTCTCTAAACCATCAAAGGCACCACCGCAGATAAAGAGGATCTGCGAGGTATCAACTTCGATCATCGGCTGGTTCGGGTGCTTACGACCGCCACTTGGAGGCACCGAGGCTACCGTACCCTCAATTAACTTGAGCAGAGCTTGTTGCACGCCCTCGCCCGAGACATCGCGCGTAATCGATGGGTTCTCGCTCTTGCGGGCGATCTTATCGATCTCGTCGATATAGATAATGCCCTTTTGGGCCTTCTCGACGTTGCCATCGCACGAGTTGAGCAGGCGCACGATCACGTTTTCCACGTCTTCACCGACGTAACCGGCCTCAGTTAAGGTGGTGGCATCGGAGATCGCAAATGGTACCTTTAAGA
This sequence comes from uncultured Anaerobiospirillum sp., assembly GCA_944392765.1. Taxonomy (GTDB): domain Bacteria; phylum Pseudomonadota; class Gammaproteobacteria; order Enterobacterales; family Succinivibrionaceae; genus Anaerobiospirillum. Next base: position 5,532 of record CALXXU010000090.1, on the reverse strand, counting down.
AACGAGCTAAGGTCTGAACCAGCAAGGTCTTACCCGAGCCGGTTGGACCAATCATTAAGATATTGGACTTACCCAGCTCCACATCGTCAGCCTCAGCATGGGCGGCGTGCTTTAAGCGCTTGTAGTGGTTATAAACCGCAACCGACAGCACCTTCTTGGCGTCATCTTGACCAATCACGTATTGGTCTAAGTGCTCGGCCATTTCGTGCGGCGTTGGGATATTCTCTAAGTCGATATAGCCCGGATCTTCCTTCTCTTGGGCGTTCTTTTTCTTGAGCTTGACGATCTCTGCGCAGCGCTCAACGCAATCAGAGCAAATGCAGTAACCCGACGACGATTGAATCAGGGCACGGGTCGGACTTGCCGGTTCGCCACAAAAGAGGCAAAAATTCTTTTTCTTGTCAGGCATTGCTACCTCTCCTCCGTCCTTTACTTCTTGGTCTGATTGTTACGCTTGCCCTTAGAGGCAGGAGTACTGCGATTATTACGCCCTGGTGGCACTTGGCCTGGCATCATACCTGGCACTTGGCCTGGAACCTGGCCTGGGACTTGTCCTGCTACCTGGCCTGGCATCGCCCCTGGCATTTGATTTGGCATTTGCCCCGGCATCGGCCAAGGCATACCAGTCATAGGATTAATCGGTGGCGTCATCATGCCCGGAACAGCGGCACTACTTGGCAGCCCCGCTTGCATAAAAGCCTGCATGACCGGGTTCATCCCCTGCGGCATCATCTGGCCATTCATTGGGGTCATACCATTCATGAGATAAGGATTGGTCACGCCCATCATATTAGGCATATCAGCGGTATTGGTCGGCTGTCCGGCGGGAGCCTGTGGCACTAAGGTGGTATCAGCAGGCTCAGCCTTAGCTTCAGTCTTAGCCTTATCCTCAGCCTCAGGCTTTTCCTCGCCTGAGGTCTCTAAAGCCGCGCCGCCTGCACTTGGATCAGTTACGTCCGGAGCGGGAAAAAAGGTACCGCCGCTGGGATCGCCATTAGGGTCAGTAGGCTCAGGGCGCTCAATTGGCTTATCGCCACGGTGCATGATGACCTGATCAATTAAGCCATAGGCTAAGGCCTCGCCTGCACCCATGAAGTTATCACGCTCGCAATCAGCCATCACCTTCTCTAAAGGTTGGCCGGTGTTTTGCGCCAGAATCATGGCCAAGGTTTGCTTGGTGCGCTCGGTCTCACGAGCGTGGATCATAATATCGGTGGCTTGGCCCTTATAGCCGCCTAAAGGCTGGTGAATCATAATGCGGGCATGCGGCAGAGCAATACGCTTACCCTTAGCGCCACCTGCTAATAAGAAGGCACCCATCGAGCAAGCTTGGCCTAAGCACAGGGTGCAGACATCAGGCTTGATGTACTGCATCGTGTCATAGATCGCCATACCAGCGGTAACGACACCACCAGGGCTATTGATATAGAGGTAGATGTCCTTATTAGGATCGTCAGACTCTAAGAACAGAAGCTGGGCGATGACCAAATCGGCCATGCGATCTTCGACCTCACCAGTTAAAAAGATCACGCGATCCTTTAACATGCGCGAGTAAATATCAAAGGAACGCTCGCCGCGCCCCGTCTGCTCGATCACCATCGGAACGAGGGTGGACATTCTGGTTTGAAGGTCGATGACTGACATGTCTGACATGAAAGCACAGCTCCAAAGAAATTACGACCAAGAACCAAAAGCGGACGCCTTTAGCTCTCATTTGCCACAAGGCAGCGGCGCCTTATGGGTATGCCTCTAACCAAGGCATACTTGCATCTTAATTGAAATCTTAGGCGATGGCACAAAAAGGGCGCTTAAGGCACAACTTTATTTACCACCCCTGCCATCAACCAAATGATTAATGGCCTAGGATAACCCCGACAGAGCTCAAAGAAGTCAAGCGGCGCCACAAAAAGCGCACACAGCGTAAACAGCGCGGACCTCAGCGGCACTTACCGCTGGTACTTGCCACCGGTACTTAACGCTGACACTTGCCGCTGGTACTTACCGCAGGTACTTAACGCGGGCACTTACCACTGGCACTTGCCGCTGGTACTTAACGCGGGCACTTACTGCGGGTACTTACCGCTGGTACTTGCCACTTAAGGCAGCGGCGGCACCAAGAGGCGATGACAGCAAGGTCTAGACCTAACGGCACGATTCCTTACCCCAACCCCTTTGAGCTCTGGCGGAGCTACAGAAAAAAAGTGCCCAAGTCCGTTGGGAGAGGGCACTTTTAAGGTGCAGGCACGCGCCTGCACCCGAGCAAAATCTACAGTTACGAGCGAAGTTGCTCTAAGAGCGTAAGCTCTTAGGCCTTCGGCTCAACTGGGTACCACTTCAGAGCTAAGTCGCGGTTACGCTCAGCAACAGCCTTGTCCTGGGCGGACATCAGCTCTAAAGCAGACTTGTAGTCAGTGGTCTTCTCAGCGACGGTGACTAAGTTGCACAGGCTCTGATATAACTTGTGGTTGAAGCACATACTGCGGACGGTGTTCATCTCAGCCTGATCGTTGCGGATGGCTTCCTTGTACAGCTCTGGCTCGTCGAACATAACCGAACGCTGCTCGATGTAAGTGTTGAGCTCATCATCGGTGATCGTATCGATATTCAGGGCACCCAGCTCCTTTAAGTCCTCCATTAACATGGAGTTGAGGAACATGGAGAGAGCCTCTGGGATTAACATTGGCTTGAGGGCCTCAAACAACTGCATGTCCTTAGCAGAAGTCTTTTGGCCACGCAGGATGTTTTCCTTGATGTGCTGCTCAATGTGGGCATCCAGCTCAATCTTGCTTGGCTGGAACAGATCATAGCCATAGTGAGCCATAATCTTGTCAAAGATGGAATTGAGGTTATAGCGAGCTGATTGCATGTCAGCCTGAACTAACAGCTGCTTCTTTAACTCAGCCATGAACAGCTCAACGGTCTTGTCGTCCTCATAGCCAAACTTCTTGATGAACTCAGCGTCGATCTCAGGAAGCTTGCGCAGCGACAGAGCCTTGATCGTGATCTTGAAGGTAGCCTTAACGCCACGTAACTCTTCGGCGGTGTAATCCTCTGGGAAGGTGCACTCGATCTCAAACTGATCGCCGACCTTGTGGCCCACGAGCTGCTCGCAGAAGCCAGGAATCATGGCAGTGCGACCCATATCGATCTTGAAGTCCTTAGCCGAACCGTGCTCAAAAGCAACACCGTCACGGAAGCCCTCGAAGTCGATCGTAACCTCGCAGTCCTTCTCACCTACAGTGGCACCCTCTGGAGCAGCCTCTAAGGTCGAGAATTGAGTGCGTAAGTTATCGAGAGTTAACTTGACGTCATCGTCGCTGACTTCGATCTTTAATGGCTCGAAGTTGATCTCCTTAGCCTCAGCAATATTGAGCTGAGGAATGGTGGTTACGACGCAAGTAATCTTATACTCGGCCTCAGGCTGGAAGGCAGGGATATCATTGATCTCAGGATGGATCGTTTTGTTCAGGTTCAAGCCTAAGGATTGGGCCTGCTCAGGCAGATCCTTTAATGCAACATTCAGGACCTCCTCTAAAGCATCCCTATTGATGCTGGAGCTGTAGCGCTGCATCAGCACGCTCTTCGGGACGTGGCCCTTACGGAAGCCATCAATACGGGCACCCTGAGCATACTTATTGAAGCTCTTCTGATACTCCTTCTTAACAACATCAACAGGTACAACCAGCTCAACAGTAGCCTTGTTACCTAAAGTCTTAATAATGTTAGCCTGCATTCTAAAACCTCAAAATACCGAGTGCAGTAAGCTATGAACTATCCTTGGTTACAAGCACGACCAAGGCACTCTCTTTTACTTGCAGCACCAAGTCGCAGTTCTGTGCTCGCATCGAACTGATGATCTTATATGGGGGCAGCGCCCGCCACTTTAAAGGCCCACCCTAGAAAAAAAGAAAGAAAAACAGAAATCCTTTCTCTATTTCCTAGGCTTTAGCCTAGAACACAAAACGGCCACTTGGTGCCCCAAGCGCCGTGACCTCACGCAAAAGCTTGCGCTTAGTCCACAAAACTTAGCGATTATAATCGTTAAGCCGATTAATTGCCATAATTACGGGCGACAATGCCCAGCGTTTGTCCCCAACACGCGCCGCCTCCGTGCAAACCTTCAAGACACAGAGCAATTAAGGCCGCCCATCCTTGCCTACCAGTTGACACAACGCGGCGGCAATTTCACAATTACGGCACAAGAAATGCCCGCCAGGTGGGCAGGTAAAGATGTTTTGGGAGCGATGTTCATGAGTGCAGATCCTTATCTTGGCATTATTGAAGGCTTTTACGGGCAACGCTATCACGACGCTGAGCGCTCGTACCTTTTTGACTTTTGCGCGCACCATGGCTACCGCTTCTACATCTACGCCCCCAAGGAAGATGCGCAGCTTCGAGCCACTTGGCAGCAGCCGATGAGCGCTGAGTACCGCTCGAACCTAACCACGATGGCCGAGGCCGCTCATGCCCAAAAGCTTGATTTTGGCGTGGCCTTATCGCCCATGAATCTCACGGCAAACTTTGCCTCCTTACGTGACACCCTGGTAACGCAAGTCAAGGAGCTGTGTGCTGCTACTAAGTGCGAAATCTTCTGTCTGCTCTTTGACGATATGGTCAAGGACTCCGAGGATGTGGGCAAGGCCCAAAACGAAGTCATTAAGACGGTCGAGCAAATTTTGCCCGAGCACGTCACGCACTTTATTATCTGCCCTTCCTACTACTGCGACGATCCGATCTTAGACAAGCTCTTTGGTCAGTGCCCAGAGCACTACTTTAGTGACTTAACGGCAGGATTGCCGCAGCGGGTGGAGATATTCTGGACCGGTGATAAGGTCTTATCTGAGGACATTACCCCTGAGTACATTGACAAGGTGAGTGCACGCCTTGGACGCAAGCCATTTATCTGGGACAATTACCCCGTCAACGATGGCAAGAAGATTTGCTCCTACCTCTTCTTAAACAAGTTTAAGGGACGCACTGGGCTTGCAGGTCACATCACCGGCCATGCGGTTAACCCAATGGTGCAGCCGCTGCTCTCGACCTTAGCTGAGGTCACCCTGCCCCTCATCTATGAGGGCAAGTCCCCAGAGGAAATCAACGGCGCCCACTTAAAGCAGGCCAAGAGCCTCTTTGGAGCTGCGACCTCGCTTATCATCAAGTACGACAACTTCAACCTCTTAACCAAGGTTGGCCGCACTCAGATGAGCGAGCAAGACAAGGCCCGTTTCCTCGAGTTCTGCGCAATGGACGATAAACCTGCCCTCAAGGAGCTGGCCGACTTTATCCAAGGCAGCGCCCGCTTTGACCAAAGCATCGTCTCAGGCGAGCATAAGATCGACTAAGCCCGGCCCGCTCCGGTCAAAGCCAGCTCCGCTAAGGCCCTACTCTGGGCGCGCCGCACTCTGGGCGCGCCGCATCCGCCGTTTAATGGCCTCCTGGTGCGCCGCCCTAAAAACCCAAAGTTCTCATAATTCGATCTAGCTCCTTGTCAGACAAGCCAAAAACACCGTATTGACAAGGAGCTTAGTAATT
>CALXXU010000089.1 GCA_944392765.1 uncultured Anaerobiospirillum sp. | reverse complement strand
AAGGTGGCCTCAACCTGCACTTCGTGCAGCATCTCGGGCACCCCCTCCATGACGTCATCGTAGGTCAAGAGGTTGCGGCATTCGCTCATAAGCTCGGCCACGGTCTTGCCATCGCGCGCCCCTTCGAGCACCGCAAAGCTCAGATAAGCACAGGCCTCGGGATAATTGAGCTTGAGCCCCCGGTTCTTACGTCGCTCAGCTAAGAGCGCAGCGGTAACCAAGAGCAATTTGTCCTTTTCGCGTGGTAACAAATCCATAGCAAATCCTTATCAACAATTCTTAATGCGCACGGTGCGCGCCGCCAGCCCCATGACTGCGGGCCTAACCTGAGCCCACAGCTCCCATATCCAGCGTTCTGCGGTGCTTGCCGCATCAGTGAGCAAGCGGCCGATCAATACGCCTTGGGCGTAAGTCACACCGAGCTTAGACGCCAATTCGTCTAAGTTCGGCCCCACCGCGTAAAAGGTGCTCAGAACCGTGGCTCCGGCAAAACCGCAGGATGCAGTTAACACTCTCTGGTCTTGGGGCAAGTTAAGCTGCCAGTGCTCACTTAACAGCAAGCGCCCGTCACGTCTAATCTCAGTTAGCTGGCTCACTTGGCCTTGGGTCATAGGTTTATTCCCGACCTTGCGTCCTAAGACCACGGTCTCGGCCCCAATAAAGACCCCGGCCCCAGTGATATCTACGCTCAGGCCCAAGTGGGCTTGAGCTCGGTCAAAGACAATGGTCTCGGCGGGTAGGTACTCAAGCACCGAGTCATTGACCGTTAGGTGCACCTGTTGACGTTGGGGCACCGCATATTGGTCCGCGCCATAGATCTTGGTCGCCGCTGGCGTAGTCACCAACAGGCGCGCATTAGGCTCAGTGGTCAGGCTGATGCTGAGATCATCGCCACTGACCAAGCCGCCTGGTGGATGGAGCAAGATCGCCTCAGCAGGCGCGACATCCTGATACTTAGGCTCTGGGTACAGCAGGGCCTTGAGGTTGAGGGGACCTGCAAAGTTGAGCTTGGTAAGCACGGTCTTGCCCCGACGCACCGCGCAAGTAGCCTCAAGCTGAGCACTCCAATGGCGCTGTGGCGTAAACTCATGGCCGCTCCCTGCCGTCTGAACACTTGCCATGGCTAGACGCTCAAGTAGCGCTTGACGGTAGCGTCATCCAGCTGAGCCATCTTCCCGGTGGCGGCAATCGCGCCGCGCTCCATAATGGCAAAGCTGTCGGCCATGCGCCGGGCAAAGGGCAGCTTTTGCTCGACCAATAAGACCGTAAGGCCCAAGGACGCATTGAGCTTGCGCACCGTCGCGGCAATCTCGGCGGTGATATTGGGCTGAATGCCTTCGGTGGGCTCATCTAAGACCAAGAGCTCAGGTGAGGTCAGTAAGGCCCGCGCAATGGCAAGTTGTTGCTGCTGACCGCCCGATAAGTCGCCCCCTCTACGGCCTAACATTTCTTTGAGCACGGGGAAGTAGTCAAAGACAAAAGTTGGGATGTGGCGACGATCGTTTTTACCAATGCCCATGCCCACGCGCAGATTTTCCTCAATGGTGAGCAGAGGAAAGATCTGGCGTCCTTGCGGCACATAACCTAAGCCTAAGCGAGCACGGTCTTCAGGAGTGAGCTTGGCGATGTCCTTGCCCTTGAAAGTGATGGTGCCGCTTTTAATTGGCAAGAGGCCCATCAAACACTTGAGCAAGGTGGTTTTGCCCACCCCATTTCTCCCCATGAGGCACGTGCACTGGCCTTTAGGAACTTGCAAGGTCACGTCACGCAAGATGTGGCTTTGGTCGTAGTATTGGTTGACTTGCGCAAATTCCAGCATTTAGCCCTCCTCGCGCCCTAAGTAGGCTGCGATCACCTTAGGATCGGCCTGCACTTGCGCCATTGAGCCTTCGGCGAGCACGGTGCCTGCGGCCAAGACCGTGACCTTATCGGCGATCTGGCGCACAAACTCCATATCGTGCTCGACCACCATGATGGTGTGTTCGCCTTTGAGCTCATGCAAAAGCTCAATGGTGAGGCCGATTTCCTCGACCGTCATACCCGCCACCGGCTCATCTAACATGATGAGCGCGGGCTTTTGCATGAGCAGCATGCCGATCTCCAGCCACTGTTTTTGCCCATGCGAGAGCTTGCCGGCAAGTTCGTTGACGTGGCGCTCGAGGCGAATCTTGGTTAAAACCGAGTGCAAAAAAGATAGATCGTCCGCTGTTAACTTGGCTCTGAGCGTTGGGAACACGCGCTTATCGCACTTTAAAGCCAGCTCTAGGTTTTGCCCCACAGTCAAGGTCTCAAAGACCGAGGGCTTTTGGAACTTACGGCCAATGCCCGCCGCCACGATATCGACCTCATCCATGGTTAAGAGGTTGTACATAGCACGGGGGTCGACATTACCATCATGGGGATTAAACCAGGCGCTGCCCTCATCAGGCGTGGTTTTGCCCGTGAGAATGTCCATCATGGTGGTCTTGCCCGCGCCATTGGGGCCAATAAAGCAGCGCAGCTCCCCAGTGCTCAAGTAAAAGGTCAAATGGTTTAAAGCCTTGAAGCCATCAAAGCTTACGCTCAAATCCTCGACAAAGAGCGCAATCGAGCGCGAGCGCTGGGGGTTGACCGACAGTTGGGCCGGACCTTGATCTGTAGCTTCAGTACGGGTGATGGCACCAGGATGCACGAGACCGGGTGCCACGAGCCAGGTCTTGCCTTTAGGCAAGGCTCCTATTTTGGGCAAGCCCCCCAGTTTCGGTAATCCCCCTACTTTTTGAAAGGCGGCCGCTTTCTTCAGGGCGGCGATATTCTTGAGCGCATGGCCCGTGCGCGCGGCGCGCTTGGTCAGCTGTTGCACCAATAAGCTCATGCAGCACCTCCTACAGCCAGCGGTAATTTGAGCTTGGCCTTAAGTTGCGGCAACAGTCCTAAGACCCCCTGAGGCATAAAGACTGTAACCACAACAAAGAGCCCACCCAAGGCAAAGAGCCAATAGTCCGGTAGCACCTGGGTGAACCAGGTCTTGGCCACATGAACCAAGATCGCCCCTAAGATTGCGCCATACAGATGGCCGCGCCCGCCTAAGGCCACACAGATGATGATCTCAATGGAATTGAGGGGCGAGAACTCGCCGGGATTGATGATGCCGACCATGGGCACGTAGAGGGCGCCTGCGACCCCGGCGATCATGGCTGAGAGCACAAAGACCATGAGCTTGACGTTCTCAACGCGGTAGCCAATAAAGCGGGTCCGAGCTTCCGCATCACGCACCGCGATGATGACGCGGCCTAAACGCGAGATCAGCACGTAACGGATGACGAGGAAGCTGCCCATGAGTGCCAGCGCAATTAAGGCAAAGAGCGTGAGCCGCGTGCTATCGGAGCTCAAATCAAAACCTGCGATAGTCTTAAAGCCGGTGAGGCCATTGTTACCACCTAAGCCCAGCTCATTTAGGAAAAAGGCCAGCATCAGGCCGTAGGTCAAAGCCTGGGTGATGATGGAAAGATAAACACCTGAGACCCGCGAATGGAAAGTCATCAGACCAAAGACCAAGGCTAAAGCACCTGGCACCGCCACTATTAGAAGCATGGTAGCGACAAGCGAGTGGCCGCCATACCAGTACCACGGTAGCTCGGTGTAGTTCAAAAAGGACATGAACTCAGGTAAGCCATCCCCGGCCCCTTGCAGCGCCAAATACATGCCCATGGCATAACCGCCCAAGGCAAAGAAGGCGCAGTGACCTAAGGTCAAGATGCCTAAATAACCCCAGAGCAAGTCCACCGACAAGGCCAAGATGGCATAGCACAAATACTTGCCCAAGGTCGTGACCACAAAGATGGGGATATGGCCGGGCACATGGGGTGGTAACAAGGCGGCGGTCACGATCAGAACCGCACCCAAGGCCACCAAGTACAAAAAGAGCCGACATTTGCGGGAGAAAAGACGCTCTTGAGGTAGAGTAAAATCCATCACAGCTCCTTAGTCCTCGACCGCTCGACCTCGCTGCGGGAAGAGACCGCGCGGGCGCTTTTGGATGAAAATGATGAGCGCGACCAAGATCAAAATCTTGGAGAGCATGGCACCACTCAACGGCTCTAAGAACTTATTGGCAAGGCCCATGATGAGGCCGCCCGTTAAGGTGCCGTAGAGATTGCCCACCCCACCAAAGACCACCACCATGAACGAATCGATGATGTAGTTTTGGCCTAAATTCGGGCCAACATTGGTGATTTGACTCAAGGCCACCCCGGCCATGCCTGCCGCGCCCGAGCCTAGGGCAAAGGTCAGGGCATCTACGCGCCCAGCGCGCACGCCCAAGGCACGCGCCATGGCGCGATTTTGCGAGACCGCCCGGACTTCCAAGCCCAAGCGGGTGTGCTTTAACACGCCCAAGGTCAAAGCAAAGACCGCGAGGCAGAAAATGATGATAAAAATACGGTTGTAGGTCAGAGACAAGAATGGTCCCAGGTGTACCGCCCCTTGTAAGAACTCTGGAGTCACCACCGCACGGTTAAGCGGGGAGAAAACGGTACGCACCAGCTGCTGCAAGATGAGACTGATACCAAAGGTCGCAAGTAAGGTTTCAAGGGGACGCCCGTAGAGATGACGAATTACCCCTTTTTCGATGAGCCAACCAAAGGCGCCACTGACCAAGAACGCCGCTGGGATTGACAGCAAGAGCGCCGCACCGGGGTAATCAGGCAAAGCAGTCTGCAACAGCCACACGGTGTAAGCACCGAGCATCATGAGCTCGCCGTGGGCCATATTGATTACGCCCATGACCCCGAAGGTCACCGCTAAACCTAAGGCCGCTAGCACCAAGATCGAACCTAAGCTCAAGCCAAAGAATAAGGTTTCAGCCCAGCCCGAGACGCGTTTTAACAAAGCGATATTATTGAGCACGCGCGTCGCATCGGCCGATACTTCGGGCCTTGGGTCGGCTTTGAGGCGCTCTAAGGCGGCAATGGCCGCAGGCGAGGCCTCAGCTTCTAAAGCTGAGATGCTGCGCAAGAGTTCTTGCACCCCTAAGGTCGGCTCCTCAGGTGAGAGCAAGGCCTTTAAAGCCTCAAGCTGAGCATAAACCTCAGGATCATCCTCATGCTGCATTAAGGACGTAACTTCGGCGAGCGTAATCTTGCCATAAGGGTCTTGCGCTAAGGCCGTCACCGCTGCAAGCCGCGCGGCCGCATCAGGCGCATGTAGAGCTTGAGCGTTGATAAAGGCGGTAATGTCAGCGCGCTGCTGGGCACTAACGCCACTGCGGCGTAAGCCTGAGCCCGTAAAGCTTGCTCCCGTAGCCCAAACGGTGTAGCCCTGATCGGACTTTAGGTAGAGCTCGCAGCTTGCACGGTCATAATACAAACGCCCGTCGCGTAAGGCCTGGAGTAATATCAGCGCCCGCTCATCGTTCTTAGCCTTTAACGCAGAGATGGCACTGGTGCGGTCACGCACGCGACTTGAACACAAAGAATCCAATATTGCGGGGCTTAACATGGCGGCCGCACTGGGGGCCATCAAGGCCGATCCGGCCGCACTGGGGGCCATCAAGGCCGATCCTGCCGCACTGGGGGCCGCCCCGGCCGCAGCCGGGGCGGGCGTGCCCGCTGCTTGGGCGCTGCCTATCATCAGCACCGCGATTAAGGTAAGCATCAACTTACGCATGGGCACGCCCTCGCTTATTCAGTTAGGCACTTTTGGGTTAAGGTATCGTAGCGCCCGCAATTGATCGGCTGGGTCCAATCAGCATCGATATTTTGGGAGCTCTCTAAGTAATCGCTCCATGCGTCGCCAGGAACCTCAGCATCACTTTCCCAAACAATCTGGAACTGGCCATCATCCATGATTTCACCGATGTAAACAGGCTTGGTGATGTGGTGGTTAGGCAGAACCTTAGCGGTGCCACCAGACAGATTGGGCACCTCAAGCCCGACAATCGCCTCTAAGACCTTATCGACATCGGTGGTACCGGCCTGTTCGACCGCCTTAACCCAGAGGTTAAAACCTATGTAATGGGCTTCCATTGGATCATTGGTGACGCGCTCGGGATTACCGGTGAACTTACGAAAATCCGCGATGAACTTTTGGTTCTCAGGGGTATCGACGCTCATGAAGTAGTTCCAAGCGGCAAGATGGCCCACCAGTGGCGCACTATCCATGCCTGAGAGCTCCTCTTCACCTACCGAGAAGGCCATGACCGGGATGTCTTCGGCCTTGATGCCTTGGTTAGCCAGCTCCTTATAGAATGGGACGTTAGCATCGCCGTTTAAGGTTGAGATCACCGCCGTCTTCTTACCTTGGCTGCCAAAATCCTTGATTTGCGCGACGATCGACTGCCAATCTGAATGCGAGAACGGGGTGTAATTGATCATGATGTCTTCATCGGCCACCCCCCGCTGCTTGAGGTAGGCTTCAATGATTTTATTGGCAGTACGTGGGAACACATAGTCAGTTCCGGCCAGTACCCAGCGCTCAACGCCGACCTCATCCATCAGATACTCGACCGCCGGAATCGCCTGTTGATTAGGCGCGGCACCGGTGTAGATGATGTTGCGCGAGGATTCTTCACCTTCGTACTGCACCGGATAAAATAAGAGACCGTTTAACTCCTCAAAGACGGGCAGCACGGCCTTGCGCGAGACCGAGGTCCAACACCCAAAGACGGCGGCCACTTGATCGCGGCTTAACAGATCACGGCTGCGCTCGGCAAAGATCGGCCAATCTGAGGCCGGGTCGACCACCACGGGCTCGATTTGCTTGCCTAGCACACCGCCCTTTTTATTTTGCTCCTCAATCAACATCAGCATGACGTCCTTCAAGGAGGCCTCACTGATGGCCATGGTGCCCGATAATGAGTGCATGATGCCAACCTTAATCGTGTCGGCAGCCTGGGCGCTCAAGCTCACCAGCAAGGCTGCCGCCAGCATCAGCTTTTTGCCCCACACCAGCTTTTGGCCCAGCATCAGCTTTGTACAACGTTTGACCATGGGATTACCCCGCTCACAATGAAAACTAACAACACCGCGTTCGCAAGAGACCGTGATAGCAATCACAAAAAATTCAGAACGCAAGTTCACTGTAGCGAAAAGAAATCCTTGGGATAAGGGCTGGTACAAAGTGGCCACCTACTCCCTAAAATAGGGTGCACCGTGACAAAGCAAGAAAACGCAAACGCGCTTATACCGTCAAAATTGCGCAAATTGACAGTTTATAAGCCATAAAGGCAAAAAATATCAGCCAAATACTCATATAGCGACGCTTGCTGAGGGGGCACAAAAACCACGCTTTGAGCTTCGTTGCCCCAAATAGATACCTGCAAAAAATTTTGCTTCTGCCCCACGCTGGGGCCCAGCCCCGCCGCTTTTGTGCTCCATACTATGAATTTGGCGGGCACATCCATTATCATATGCGTCCGCATCTTAGTGTGAGCTGTGCAGCAAAATTGGCACGCTTCCGGCATGATGGTACTATAACCATATCTCTAACTGCGACCAAGCTTTGCTTGGCCACTAATTAGGACCGTGCAGCATGCAAGCCTTTTGGAACCTTTCGACTAAGGCGAAATTACTGATTTCGTTTCTGACCGTCATCGCCTTGAACTTGGTGGTCACACTCACCGCGTTAAGCGCGATGATGAACAGCCGTACCGCCGCCGATCACATCCAAAGCGTCGCCAATGGCGCCATGGTGCGTGCCATGAAGATCCAATCCGATCTTCAGCACTTCAACAACCGCTTCTTAGAAGTGTTAAGCGAGCCCAATGTCAGCGAACTCAGCGCCTTAAAAGCTGAGGCTCCCGGCTTTGTCTCCACCTTGCGCACTTATGCTTCAGGTCTCACCCGTGAGTCGCTCAGTAAAGAGATGCTGCAAGCCCGTCCTAATTATGAGCAGATGGCCTTTGCCGTCCGTGACAATTTGACTCAAGTCATGAATAGCTGGGAATCCCAAATGATTCCGGCCTTGACCTCGGCCAATCCCCAAGAGCTGTTACGCCGCTACGCCCATGAAACCTACCCTTATGTCTCTGCAGGCGTCGAGAGCTGTACCAAGATCCTGTTAGAGCAGGCCCAGTACAATGCCTATGTCGCCGATCAAGCCTCGAACCCTACTCCACTCTACATCTCGATCAGTCTCACCGTCTTGGCGGTGCTGGTCGCCTTAGGCTTAGGTTTCTTTATCTCAAATTACATGTCGCGCAATCTGGCTGCGCAAATGCGCTGCCTCAATGCCTTAGCGCAAGGTGACTTTGAGTACCTTATTCCTCAAGGCTATGAAGATGAGTTTGGTCAGAGTCTGCGCACCTTAGATAAGATGCGCGCGGCCATCAGCAATATCATTTCCATGACCAAGCAGGCCAGTGCCAAGATCACCGATCAGATGCACAAGCTCCAAGACCTGGCGCATCACACCGCGACCTCGGCCTCGGACATTCAAAATCAAGCGGTCACCATCGCCGCCGCCTCCGATGAGATGGTCTCGACCACCACTAACATCGCCCACAGCTGTGAAACTGCGGCCACCAGCTCCAACGAATGCAAAAACTTAACCCACAACTCGGTTGGCTTAGTCGAGCAAGCGGTCGAGAACATCCGCAATCAGTCCGAGCGCACCAAGATTAACTCCACCAATGTCGCCAACTTAGCCAAGCAAACCCAAGCCATTGGCTCGATTGTCCTGACCATTGACGACATTGCCGCTCAAACCAACTTGCTTGCCTTAAATGCCGCGATTGAGGCGGCCCGCGCCGGTGAAGCAGGCCGTGGCTTTGCCGTGGTTGCCGATGAAGTTAGAGCCCTCGCCTCGCGCACTTCGCAGTCGACCAAGGAAATCTCGGACATGATCAACAGTATCCAAAAGGATACCCAATCTGCGTCCGACTCGATTGCCATCTCGGTTCAGAATATGGAGCAAGTCGCCACCGACGCCCAGAACGTCAAGGAAGTCTTAAACGATATCGAGAACCGCGTCACTGATATCAATATGCAGATTACCCAGATTGCGACCGCCGCTGAAGAGCAGACTACGGCAACGAGCGAAATCAGCAATCATATGCAAAATGTCACCACCGCCACCGGTGACATGAGCCGCGAGGCCAATGAGCAATTTGAGGCGGCAGATTCGGTCACGACCGACTTAGCCGAGCTCGAAAAGGCCTTAGATTTCTTCAAGGTCGGCGCCTAACGCACGCCACTGCGGATCTGGCCACGATAGAAAAGGGAGCTTAAGCTCCCTTTTCTTTTAGCAATAAAACTTTGCTTAGGCGTGGGTACCACCTAAGAACATCCAGTTCTCAAAGCAGTTCTTATTGTGCCACTTGACGTACTGTGGATCAGGCCAACACTCACGCTGCTTAGGTAAGATCAGCTCCTTGCCATCAAAGCGCATATAGTCTTCACCATAAGCGGTGCGGACGGTCTTGGAGACCTTAGCCACCAGCTTGGTGTGGTCTTCGTTGTACAAGAAGGTGATATAGCCGAACTTAAAGAGCTGGAATAAGTCCGAACGCAGCACTACGCCGTTGCTAGCCTTTTGGAATTTGAAGTCGTAGAACGGCTGGATATTGGCCACCTCGAGCACAGGACGAGCGCGCACCCCCGATAAAGCGCAACGGAAGTCGTAGGCGTTTAAGACACGAGCGTTGAACTCTGCGACATAGCTCTTGCAGTTACGGTGCGAAGCAGCGTAGTACATACCCTGCCAATCACCACCCTCGCTTGAGATGTAGTTATCGCGGTGCTCAATCACCTGAGTGTGCAGATAGCGGCCATATGGCTCATCTAATGGCAAGGTGAAGACGTGCTTGCAGCTAAAGAAATTGCACAGCTCATCTGGGACGTGAACATAGTCTTGGGTGTCGAACATGAAAGTGTGCACCAGCATGGCAATCGAGAGCTCACTGTCCTTATTGCCGCCACGATTGATGACATCTTGGATCAGGTCATCTAAGTTGTAGGCGCCATTGTGCACGCCGTAGAGATCCCAAGCCTGGCTAATTGGCATATAGGCCCAGCCTAAGAAATAGCCGCCGCCCACGATGTAATTGCGCTCGCCTTCGTTCTTAAAGAGCAAAATGAGCGAACCAGGATCTAAGGTCGAGCACTCCTTATCAAATTCCGTGTCGCCTAAGGCCCACAAGCTAGCACCCGTAGCACCACCGAGCAGATACTCGTTGGACAAAATGGAGACCATCTTGTCAGATGCTCGCCACATCATAATTGACTGAGGTTTCTTCATAAGCGCTTTGCGCAACCAGCTATCAGTTGGTCGCGCCTCTCCTTGTAACAGCTAAATCCAAGGCAACCTTCAGGCTGCATCCGTGGGTGCTAGTCCCACCCCGACTCAAGCTAGCCGAACTAGGCTCAAGCCTTGATCATTTTAAGCACATTGGGCCCCCGCGCACTCCAACCTACTCCACAAAACCGAAAATTATTTCGCACCTTAGAACAAAAATAGCCTTAGCTCACAGACCGACAAAAGGCCCATTCCCTAGAGCAGCATGTCTAAGCTGCATCCTTGCAACGTAGGCTTAGGCTCTGCTCCTAGCGCAAGCTTGGGCCAACTAAATTGACTTTGGCTGGAACCTTACCCCATAAACGGCTGGTGCCTTGACCCATAGGCCTGAGTCATCCTCTCGGCTTCTGAGCTGCCGCCTAAAGCGGCGCTGGAGCCCAAAAACACCAAGCCCCCGCGTGAACCAAGGCTCAGGCGAGGGCTTAGCAATAAGGGAAAGTTAGCCCCGATTAGTAATTGATGACGGCGCGGCGGTTTTGCTGCCAGCTCGACTCAGTATGACCTGGGGCAATTGGCTTTTCCTCGCCATAGGAGACGATCGAAAGCTGATTGACGTCAACGCCTAAGTTCTGCATATAGCGCGCAACGGCACGGGCACGACGCTCGCCTAAGGCAATATTGTACTCAGGGGTACCACGCTCATCGGTGTGACCTTCGATAATGATGCGGGCATCTGGGTTATCGCGCAGGTACTGAGCGTGAGCTTGCATGATCGAAACGTACTCGTCCTGGATTTGGTCGGAGTCGTACTTGAAGTAAACGGTATTGTTCTCGCGTAAGGACTGAGGACCAGCAAAGGTTGGGTCATACAACTGGTCTGGGCTAGCATTAGGATCGCCGATCACTAAGGTGCCGTCGCTATCAACCGAGGTCATAACGTCCTCAGAGAGGCCACCGTAACCTAAATTGTCCTCGATATAAATATCGCCGGTCATGTTTGGATCAGAGGAGACCGAATCGTCGATAAAGGTCCCATCTTCAGTGCTAGAGGTGGTCGAGCAGCCTGTAACCGACACGAGCATAGCGCTGGCAGCAAATGCTAAAGCTAAGTTGAATAGTCTAAACGCTTTCATAAATCAAATCCTTATTGCCTGAAATGATTGAGTCTCTTCAACCACAGCTCAAGTGAGCAGTCTCATGGCAGCTCCTGACTGGGCGCCGCTAATCGACCAATGAGGCAAGCTTACTACATTGTAGCTTAGAGCAAGCCTAATCGTGGCAACTAATCAGCATAAGTGGTGCGCAAGGTCAAATCTTGGCCCACTTTTTTCGCAAATTTGTTAGCTGCCCCGCATTCACAGCTGTGGTGAGATCGTGGTTTTGCCTATTTTTCAGGCAATGGGCCCCAAGCTGGAGCACTGATTTCGCCACTATTGCTCGATGGCAGATTAGCCTTGAAACGACCATCGGTCGACACTAAAGCTAAACCCTTGCGTCCCTCGTACACAGTGCTGTAAATCACCATCGCGCCATTAGGAGCCACCGATGGCGACTCATCTAACGACGAAGTCGTAAGCATGTAAATCGAGCCATCAGCATCGACACGGGCAACGCGATAGCCGTTTTGGCGCGTAATCACAATCAAGGCGTTGGAGTTCGGGATCGGACGAGCCGAGAGGTTCATCGCACCTTGGTAGGTGACACGCTGGGCATCACGCGTATTAATATCGACGGCGTAAATCTGAGCTCGACCACCACGCTCGGAGGTGAAGAATAAGCGCGAGCTATCTGAAGACCAGGAAGGCTCAGTATCGATCGCACGATTGTTAGTGATGCGGTGTAAGCGCGAGTTCACTAAGTCGTAGTAATAAATCTCAGGCTGACCATCCTTGGAGAGAGTAAATGCAATCTTATTGCCATCCGGCGACCAAGTAGGCGAGCTATTGAGGCCTGGGAAGGAGGCTAACTTAGTGCGCTGCTTGGTGAAGATATCCTGCACGAAGATAGCAGGAGCGCGGCGCTCAAAGGAAACATAGACTAAGCGGCGACCATCCGGCGACCAATTTGGCGTCATGATTGGCTCAGTCGAGCGCAGAATTGGTACCTCATTGTAGCCATCATAATCAGCGGTCATGAGCTGATATGGGAAGCGGTCACCAAAGCGATAGACGATATAGGCAATGCGCGTTCTAAAGGCACCCTTTTGGCCGGTTAACAGCTCGTAGGTGCGATCGGAAACCAAGTGCGCAGCCTGACGCAGCTGAGCGGCATTAGCACTCACGCCCCGGCTTTGGGTCAGGGGCCGGCCCTTATTGGCGCCTTGGACGCCATGGATGTTGTAAATCACCTGATAGTTTTGGCTATTAGGCACTGGTACCACGCGGCCTGAAACCACGGCCTCGGCTCCAGCGGCAGCTAAGGCATCGAAGTTGACCGCACCGTTGACAATCGCGCCTGCGGGCAGCTGATTGTAGGTGATAGGTGAGAACTTGCCCGAGCGCATTAAGTCAGCGCTGATAATCGAGCTGACATCAACCGGCACTTGACCTTGGGTTTGGAACGGCAGCACGACGACGCGGCGGCCTTCGTTGATACCACCCGTGATCTCAATTTGTAATGCAGCATGGGCGCTTGCCATCATCAGGCACGAGAGGAGAGCAGCCCCTAGAACTTTGAACCAGCGCATGGATCCCCCAACAAATAACAACAATGCGACATAGTTTAGCATTAAGACAAGCAAATGCTGATGCTTAGACCAAGGCGCACCCAGTAAGTGCCCTTGCACTTGCAAAAATAGGCCCCACTTGCGCCCTCGCCCCAAAAATCAGACCGCCTGCCCACTTTTGACAACAGCTGGTTGAGCCCAGAACTTCGCTTCTTTTGACCCAAGTCAATTAGACTGAGACCTTAACCAAGGGCCCTTATTCCAGCTGCGCTCTAACTCCAGATCTGCGCCCGCTAGCGTTGCAAGCACTTCTGACCATCGGCCCCGTAATGGGGCCTTATTAGGCCTGCATATGGCCCTACTGCGCTTAGAGCTTCGGGGTCATGGTGATCACAATGGTGTTGCAATCCTTGCAGCCCACCGGTGGGCGCGGCATCATGCCGATTAAGTTCAAGGTCGCAATGGCGCTGGCGCACACGGCGCTATCGCCTTGGCACTTCTCGTTGTAGATCATGCCATTCTCATCAATGGAGACCGTGACCACGACACGCTTGCCGTTCATCGAAGGATCGATACGCCAGTTCTGCTCGATTAATTGCTGAACCTTGGCGCCGTAGACTTGGCTGTCATCTGAGCCGGTGCCCGAGCCTAAGCCCTGGCCGCCCTCGACGCCATTGGCACGGCCTAACAGCTCTTGCTCTAAGCTCTCAGCTTGCTGCTGTAAGGCAGCTTGGCGTGCGGCCTCTTCAGCGGCCTTGCGCTCAGCTTCGGCCTTGGCGCGCGCTTCCGCCTCGGCTTTGGCTTTAGCTTCCGCCTCAGCCTTAGCCTTGGCCTCAGCCTCGGCTTTGGCTTTAGCTTCTGCTTCGGCCTTGGCTTTGGCCTCGGCTTTAGCCTTAGCTTCCGCTTCTGCCTTTAAGCGCTCTTCCTCGGCCTTTTTCTTCTCGGCCTCGATACGCTTCTTCTCTTCCTCAGCTTTACGCTTGGCCTCTTCAGCCTTCTTTAACGCCAGTACCTTTTGCCGTTCAGCTTCAGCCTTCTTTTGCGCCGCCACCTTCTTGGCCAGCTCAGCCTTAGCCTTGGCTTCAGCCTCAGCGCGCGCCTTAGCAGCCGCCTCTTGCGCCAGCTTTTGCGTGTCCTGCATGGTATTGTTCTTAGGCGGCTGGCCGGTCGGACTGCCCTTAGCTGGAGGCACATTGATGATGGTAGCGTGCATGATTTGGCCCGGCTTTTCCTCAGGACGCTCAGGGCGATCTAGGGACACGTTGACCGCCAGCACCGCCAGGAGCGCGCCGTGAAAGATCACTGCTAGGACAAAGGCGGTACCAATTCCAATCTTCACGCTACAACAAACCTCTTATTTCTTTTTTTCTCTTGCCTAGGCCACCGGGATCGGGTCGGTCACTAAACCTACGCTCTCCACGCCTGCGCGCTTTAATGCATTCATCAGCTGAATGACGCTATCGTAGGCCACTTGGGCATCGCCTTGGACCACCACCGGGCGGCTTGGGTCTTTGCGCAGCTCTTCGGCTACTACCTGGCCCATCGTGTCGAGGTCAGGCACTTTCACGCTTTGCGAGTCGATGCTCACAAAGTACTGCCCCGCCTTATCGACCGTGGCAATAATTGGCGTGCGTTGATCCTCGTTCATGGTCTCAGCTTCAGCTTGCGGCAAGTCCACGGTGACACCTTGCATCACGACCGGCGCGGTGGCAATGAAGATCACCAGCAGCACCAGCATCACGTCGATGTATGGCACCACGTTGATTTCAGCCACCGTACGGCTCTTGCGGCGATGGCCACGTCCATAATCAGCCATGAGCCCTCCTTACTTTTGCATCCGGCGCTGATTTTGCCCACCAGGCGTGATGTAATGCGGCTCATCGTCAGCAGGCTTAGGGCGCCGCTCTAAATTAGCGCCCGCGCGATAGATAGGCCCCTCGCTGACCTTATCGCCGGATGCGGCTGGATTTAAGTCCACCGCGCTGTCGCCTAAGCCCGGCACCGGCATCACGCTCGGCTTGACCGCACTAGCCGCGCCGCCGGGCAACTGCGCATTTTGCACTAAATTACTGGAAGCATTGCGCGGCGGCACCACCCCACGCATGGTCTCTTGAGCCATTCCTCCTAAGACCGCTTCCGCGCTCGAATTAAGCCCAGTGCGCTTGGCTGGTCCTTGTAATGGGTTGTTTGGGCGCGCGCTCATGCGGGCAGGATTGGCGCTAGGCAAACTAGCCCCGCCCCCTAAGATGGGAGCTGGCTTATCGCCATTGGCCTCAGGAGCTAACGGACTGTGCATGGCCTTAGCCATATCTTGGGCTTGGCTGCTATTCATGTCCACCTGAACTCGGTTGGTGTTAAAGCGGTTGCGTACTGCGCCCGCAGAATTAGCTCCCGTGCCATGAGCACTATTGGTATTAGCCCCACTTACGTTTAAGCTAGCGCCGGAAGCTGACACCTCGCCTCCTCCGAGATTACCTAAGGAACCTGCCATGCTCGGCATCACCGGTGCCCCCTGCATGACTGACGCTCCCGGCATCCCGGTCATATTCGGCATGCCCTGCATATTGGGCACACCCTGCATATTTGGCATACCCGCCATGGTGTTGGTGGCACTATTTGGCATAGTCGCAGGAGCAGCAGGCGCCTGTTGCTGGGTGCGGTTAATCTGCGAGCGAATGGTGACTAAGCGGCGATTTAAGATGGTCGAGAACTCGTCCATGAAATTGTAGTAACGGTTCTCTAAGGCCTCGACCTTGGTGACAAAGCGGTTGTAGAACATAACCGCTGGAATCGCGGCAAACAGACCCATTGCGGTGGCAATTAAGGCCTCAGCAATTGGCGGTGCCACCATGGCCAAGGTAGCGTTTTTGACCGCTGCTAAGGAAACGAAGGCGTGCATAATGCCCCAGACCGTACCAAAAAGGCCGATATAAGGGCTGATCGAACCGATAGTGGCTAAGGTTGGCAGATGGTTTTCAAGCAGCTCCACTTCACGCGAGCAGGCGACCTTCATCTGGCGGTAGGTACCGTCCATCACCACATCTTGGTCGGCCGGACCTGAGTTGACCAGGCGCACGAACTCCTTAAAGCCCGCCGAGTAAATGACCTCGAGACCGACTAATTCGTCCGGGCGCTTCATACAATCTTGGTAGAGATTGTTTAAATCGATGCCGGACCAAAAGCGATCTTCAAACTCATCAGCTTTGGCGCGGCCAATGCGGTATTGGTTATTGCGCGAGATGATGATGGTCCACGAGACCACCGACAGCGCCAGCAAAAACAGCATGACACACTGTACTAAGAAGCTGGCATTGAGCACCAGCTCAGAAAAGGATAGCGCTCCTTGCGTCTCCATCATTTCACCTTAACGAGCAAAACCACAGGCCTAGCCTGTCACCACAAAAATCTCTGACCCAAGCTACGCTCGGGCACAAATCTGACATTATGCTAAAGCATCAGGCTTAGCTCAAGCACAGTTAACCAACAAAATCCCCCACCTTGCTTAGATTGAACCGCCCGCCCCCTGCCTGGGGCAAGGCACCTAATCCCTGCGGCGCTCGAATCTTGAGCCCCCACGCCTGGATCTTAGGGGCGGCCGCATGCTCTTGGAACCTACGCCCTGCCGTGTGGCCGTGCCCTGGGCTTGAGCCCTAACCTTTGGTCTGGGCAGGGCTGGGGGCGCTCTTAGCAGGCGTACACCATATCCTCAGGAGCTAAGTACTGCTTAAAGGAGGAGGTGAACTCCGGAGGCACCGCCATCGGGGTGTTGCGGGCAAAATCGATGTAGGCCAAGGTGCAGCGCTGAGCATAGAGCAGCTTACCGGCCTCGTTTTTGACCTCTTGGTAAATCTCGATGCGTGCTGGCGTGACCTTGTAAGGGATGCAGCTGACCGTCAGTAAGTCCTCAAGCTGAGCTGGAGCGATGAACTTGCCGTTAAACTTGGTCATGACAAAGCCATGGCCCGTCCCTTGGGCGGCGCCCTTTAAGGCATCGCGCTGACTAAAGCCTACGATCTCGCGCACAAAGTCGCTGCGCACGCGCTCGCAAAACTTGAGGTAATTGGCATGATAGACAATGCCGCCCGCGTCGGTGTCTTCGTAATAAACGCGAAAGCTCGAGCAAAATGGCTCACTCATCTAAAACCGGCGCGAATACCCCCGAGGTAACTCGGGGGAGGAAGCGCCGCCTCCTGTTCTCAGTTCGGTTAAATAACTTTTGCGCTTTTGCAACAAGCGCAGCTTCTTATAGTTAGCGCTTGCAGAAATGCGCGTCCCATCAAGTCGACGTACATCGAAGTACCCTATAGACCTACGGCCGAAAATAAAGCCAATTTGGCCTT
>CALXXU010000088.1 GCA_944392765.1 uncultured Anaerobiospirillum sp. | reverse complement strand
TTTAATCAAAAATTTGGCAAAATCGAGGCTGTAATTGGCATTGCATTAAGCGTGCTAACCCCACAAGGACTGTCCGAGAATTTTTCAAAAAGTAGCACATACGGAAACCATATTTACAGATAGAGATGATCACGCTATCCATATGGATAACGTCCTCATCATCACAACGCTCCGCGATCAAATTGCTTTGCTCAAAACTGAAATCACAGAGATTGAGCGTAGCAGCGCTGAGCTCAAAAGAAATAAGGCCATGCTCGTGCTGGAGCTGGCCTTGCGGGAACAACTCGCCCCAGCTCAGAACCTAAGCCCTGCTGAAGCTGAGCATTTGCTCCAGGCCAAACTCGAGATCGCCCGCAAATTGCTGGCCGAGCGCATGCCGCTTAAGACGATCAAGAAAATATTAAACATTGCACGTACTGCAAATAACAATAGCGCCGACACCAATAGCGCTGTGACTGCTGTCCTCCGCAGTCAAATCGCTGTACTCACCTCTGAAATCGTGGAGCTCGGCCGCAGAGGCGCGCGGCTCAAGAGAAATAAGGCAGTGCTTGAAATTGAGGTGGATGTGCGCCGCCATGACAAGCCCGACACTAACTTAAAGCCCTACGAATCAGCAATGTTAATCTGGACCAAACTGGACATAATCAACCTCATGTTAGCTGAGAAAGTTCCTGTTAACAAAATTAGAAGGGCCTTTGAACTTTGGGACTGTATCGATGGGTAACATGCAAACAACTTCCCAGATTTAAATAGATGCTGATTTAAGCTAATTTAGCATGCCAGGCCAAAGAGTTGAATTGTTATTTGATTGTTTATTTTTGTTATTAGGGAATAAAGTCATCTCAAAATAAAGATATTGACTTTAAACAGCGCTATTATAGCAAGGTTCTGTCTCGATCATGATACCGATCGCTACAGTCCCTGAACTTTTACATAAATAGCTTTCGGCTGGTGGCAACAACGCAGATACCGCCCTCCGCAGAGCAGAGACAGGGCAGGCTTAAGGCGTGATCTTAGTTGGGCTCAGGGCAATCGCTTTGGGTCAGTACCTATGCGGCTGTGATAAACTTGGGCGAGATTTGTTGGGTCAGTTCGCAACCAGTTCGCAAGGATAAAACCGTGAAACACGCAGCGTCACCTCACTTTAAGCTCAGTGCGCTCGCACTTGCCCTTACTTGGGCTCTCTATGGACCAAGCTCCAGCTTGGCCGCAGAACAAAAGCAAGCGTCCGGTGACCTGCCGCAAGGGCGCACCGCGATGAGCTTTGCCCCTGTGGCGCCTGCAACGCCTGCTGCGGCGTCGGGTCGTGAAGCCTTATTTAATGCGGCCCTCCCGACGGCTGTGCGCACTCAAGACCCAATTGCGCGCGCCCGCGAGCAACGCCTGTTGGCGGTGACCTCCTTTGCTACCACGGCTTATAACACCATGGTGGGCAATGAGACCACCCAGCGCTATTTGCATAATCGCAATTTAGCGGCGAGCTCGTCCTTCCCTATGCGCTTGCTCGCGAACCTGCGCAAGAACCCATGGCGCCCGTCGCCCTTTATGCCGATTGCTGAGCGTGATCTGTCCTGCTATTACGGCATTCCACCTTATCGCGTGCCGCAAGAGTACGATCCCAACACCACTCCGATTACGGTGCAGGCTGATACCGTTACCGGCGATATCAATCAGTCGGTGACCTATCAAGGTGATGTCACGGTCGTACAAGGCGATAAGACCTTGCAGGCTGACCGCGCCCATTACAACGCCTCAACCGGCTATGCCCGCATCGAAGGCGATCTTCAAATCCAGGGCCCAGAGCTCACGGTCACTACCAATGAGCGCATCGAGAGTAACCTTAAGACCAATATCAGCGAGATCTACGCTCCGTCCTTCCAGGTCAACGGTTCAGGCGCGCGCGGCAGCTCCTCGCATATTAAGGTTGATACTGAGAATAACAGCACCGTCATCCAAGATCTGGCCTTCACCACTTGCCCAGTAGGCGATAACTCGTGGTACGTGCAAGCAGGTGAAGTCGCGCTGACTCAAGGCGAAAGCCTAGGTGAGGCTTATCACACCGTCTTATATGTCAAAGACGTGCCGGTGATGTATTTCCCTTACCTCAACTTCCCGATTTCCAATACGCGCAAATCAGGTCTGCTCTACCCTTCGGTCTCGGTGGGCTCAGATAGCGGCTTTGATTACTCCCAGCCGATTTACTTCAACCTCGCGCCGAATTACGACTACACGCTCACGCCGCGTCTGATGACCAAGCGTGGCTTGCTCTTGTCGAACGAATTTCGCTTCATGCCATGGCAAGACACCTATGGCGTCATGGCCTTTGATTACTTGCATCATGACTCCAATTGGGACTTGGCCCATGACTTTGACTCGAGCCAGCGTTATTTCTTCCGCTTACAGCAGAAGAGCTACTTC
Organism: uncultured Anaerobiospirillum sp.; assembly: GCA_944392765.1. Classification (GTDB taxonomy): domain Bacteria; phylum Pseudomonadota; class Gammaproteobacteria; order Enterobacterales; family Succinivibrionaceae; genus Anaerobiospirillum. Next base: position 14,929 of record CALXXU010000088.1, on the reverse strand, counting down.
TTCAACCGCGATTTAGAAGTCGAGCTCGATTACCAGCGCGTCCGTAATAACGACTATAACTACATCACCGACATCGGCGCTGAAGGCACCAATGTCACCGATGACCACTTACGCCAGTCGCTTAGAGCCACCTACGACGATCCGCGCTTTACTATCGCCACTGAAGTACGAGGCTATCAGCGCTTATTGCCGGATTACGCCGTTTACTCGCGTCCGTTCTCGCTATTACCACAGGTTAAGGGCTCCTTCTACGACAACTATGGCCCGTTCACTTGGGGCGTTAATGCCGAAGCCACCCGCTTCTCCAGCTCGAGCGATAACGACGCGTCGTCCTTTGCCGCGACCCGTCTGCATCTGGAGCCAGACGTTAACCTCCAGATGTTCAATAGCCGTGGCACCTTGGTCGAAGGCAATGTTAAGGGCTTCTTCACCTACTACAACCAAGATTCCTTGGAGAAGATGCCAAGCTACTATCACGAGAGCTTAGGCTTTAGAGATCTCGCCGCTTCGACCACACGCTCGCTCTATTTATTAGAGCTCCATGGCAAGACTACCTTGGAGCGTAAGGTCTTAGACCTGCGCCATACCCAGACCTTAGAGCCAGAGATCAAATATCAGTACATTCCGTACACCAACCAAGATGATATCGCGCTCTACGATACCACCGACCGCATGAGTGACTTCTACTCCAACTTCTCCTATCGTCACTTCACCGGTTACGACCGTATCGCCGATCTCAACAACCTCACGGTCGGTTTGACCTCGCGTCTTCTGGATGCCCATGACCGCGAATTGATGCGTGTGGGTGTTTCGCAGACCTATTCCTTTGTCCCGACCCGCGTGACCTTAAACCCGAATGATGACCGTGACTTATCGCCACGCAGCCCACTGTCGGTTTATTTCAACGCCAGCCCGATCGAAGGTCTGACCACCCACGCGAGCATGACCTACACCAATGACACCAACGAGATCACCTCGTGGAATGCCATGGCCCAGTATCGCAATGAAAACGGCTTTATGGTCCAGGTCAGCTACCGCTTTACCGATGACGGCAACCGCTCCTTCTCGGACAATATCATCGACTTAAAGCAGATCGGTGTGGTCACCCAGGTACCATTAGGGCGTAACTTTAGCTTGGCAGTGGCTTCGTATCGTGACTTAGAGCAAGACGAGAATATCGATACCAAGGTCGCCTTAAAGTTTGAGGATTGCTGCTGGTCCTTGGCCTTTATCTACGAGAACTACAATTCCTGCGATTGGCGTGATCTTGAGTACCGTCAAGACCACCGCTTTGGCGTCAGCTTCGAGTTCAAGGGCATCGGTGCGGTCAATGTCTCCGGCAGTGCCGATAAGGACTACACCGACACGATCTTGCTCGACCACTTTGATCCAACTAATCTGAACCAATAGGCCAAGCTTAGTCAAAGCCAGGTATGTTAAAATTTGCCCTCAGGCACGGGCCTTAAGGGCGAGTGCACGATCTTTTTAGGAACAGGGAAAAATGGTATTTACTAAGCTCCATCGCTCCATCGCCGCGCTCCTGACTGCGGTAGGACTAGGTGTCCTGACAGCTCCGGCCTTAGCTGCCTCGGAGACCTCCTCAGCTGAGATCACCTTAGACAGCACGGCCGCGATTGTAAACTCCGACATTGTGCTGCAAAGTGAGCTCAATCAGATGCAAGCTGAGGTCGAGCGCAACTTCAAAGAGCGCGGAGCTCAGATTGATGCCATCACCGCCCGCCGCGCGGCCTTAGAGCAGCTCATCACCCGCTCTATTATCTTGCAGCAAGGCAAGCAATTTGGTCTGTCCTTAACCGACACCCAGATCAACCAAGCCTTAGCACAAACCGCCCTGTCCTCTAATGCCTCGGTTGAGCAAATTCTGGCCAGCTATAAGGCTCCGAACGAGGCCGTTGCCCGCCAGCGCTTTGCCGACGATCTCATCATCAATGAGGTACGCAACAATCAAGTACGTCGACGCGTCCACATCTCTGATGCCGAGGTCAACTTATTAGCCAAGTCGCTGCGTGAGATTGGCAGCGTTGAGCCAAGCTATCACTTAGCTCAGATCATTTTGCCCCTCGATCCACGCGCTTCTTATGCCCGCGTCGAGGCAGTCACGGCTTTAGCTAATCGCGTCAAGCGTGAGGCCCAGCAAGGCACTGACTTCATGGCCTTATCAGCTCAGTACGCCCAAGGTTCGACCGCTGCTCAAGGCGGTGATTTAGGCTACGTCACCGAAAGCCAAGTTCCAGTTCCATTCTTACCAGCCTTACTTAAGGCCCAAGTCGGCGATATCATCGGTCCATTCCGCTCGCCGATGGGTATGCACTTAATCAAGCTCTTTGATGTGACCCACCAAGCGGTTGAGCCTATCACCACTTACAAGGCTTCTCACATTCTGCTCAAGACCTCGATTATCTTCTCCGACGAGGCGGCCCAAAGCGAGCTTATTACCTTACGTACTTCGATTTTAAACGGTGAGCTCAGCTTTGCCGACGCCGCCAAGAAGTACTCTGAGGACACCGGTTCGGCGAGCTTAGGCGGTGAGTTAGGTTATGCCCCTGCTAACACCTACGTCCCTGGCTTTGCCCGCGCCTTAGTCAACCTCCAAGAAGGCGAGATTTCCCAGCCAGTTAAGTCCAACTATGGCTGGCACTTAATCTACCTTGAGGACAAGAAGATCGACAAGGACTCCGACGAGGCCTACCAGCAGCGCGCCCGCGAGCTCATCTACAACCGTATCTTTGCCCAAGAAGGTGCTGCTTGGGAGCGTGAGATTCGTGCCGCTGCCTATGTTCGTGTCACCGACCCACAGCTGTTAGATGCGGGCGTCGAGCGTACCATCAACTCGGACGAAGCCATTGAGGTGGAGCGCTAAGCCCACCCCCAAAAAAACACAAAGAAAACACCCAGAAACGCACGGTTGGCGTTCCTGGCACCCATCACCAAAAAAAAAAAAGCTTAGGGAGTAAGCCGTTCCGGCCTGCCCCTAAGCTTTTGCCATCTAAGGGGCGGTTATGACCCAATTATTTAAGACGCGTCTGCGCGTCGCTGTCACCACCGGCGAGCCTGCCGGAGTCGGCCCCGAGCTGTGCGGTGCCCTAGTTCATCACAACACTAAAGAGCTGCTCGCGCAGCTCAAGGCCCGCGTCGCCCCAGTTAATTACCCTGAGCTCCCTGAGCTTGAGCTGGTGTTAATCGGTGATAAGTCCTTACTTAAAGAGCGCATGGCCCTTTATGGCGCCACGCAAGAGCTGCCTGACTTTGACCCCCAAAAGCCTCATGATCTGAGCGTGCTTGATATCAAGCTGCGCGCCCCGGCCCAAGCTGGCACCATGGATCCGGCCAATGCCGCCTACGTGAAGGACATCCTCGATACGGCCTTGCGCGGCTGCAGCGATGGCACCTTTGCCGCGATGGTCACGGCCCCAATCTCCAAGAGCATCATGATTGAAGGTGGTCTTGACCACTTTACCGGCCACACCGAGTACTTACAAGAGTACGCCCACGCCCCTGAGGTAGTGATGGTCTTAGGCTGCGACCAAATGAACGTGGCCTTAGTCACGACGCATTTACCATTAAGCGCCGTGCCTGCCGCCATTACCGCCGACAAGCTCAAGGCGATCTTGCGCGTGCTCCACCACGATTTGCGCACCAAGATGGGCTTTGCCCAGCCTAAGATCTACGTCTGCGGCTTAAATCCGCACGCGGGTGAGTCCGGAACCTTAGGGCAAGAAGAGCTCACCACCATTATTCCGACCTTAGAGGAGCTCAGAGCTAAGGAGCAGATGGACTTGGTAGGCCCACTACCTGCGGACACCATCTTCCAAGCCAAATACTTACAAGAGGCGGCCGCCATCTTGGCCATGTACCATGACCAGGGCCTGCCTGTCCTCAAGTACGCCGGTTTTGAAACGGGCTACAACACCACCCTAGGCTTGCCTTTTATCCGGACTTCGGTCGATCACGGCACCGCCTTAGATCTCGCCGGTACCGGCCGGGCCGACCCACGCTCCTTAGTCAATGCGGTCAGCCTCGCCTTGTACCAGGCGCTGCACTCAGCGCAGCACTAGCCAAGAGCCGCATTAGCCGCGCGCAGTACTAGCCAAGCGCCGCATTAACCGCGCGCCCGCCCAGGCTAGTCTGGGCGCGCCCAGCCCAAGCCCGAGCCACCAGTTTTATTTTTCACGAGCAAAGAAAACAAAGATTTATGGCCATCCCACCCCCATTTATGAAGGCGCGTAAGCGCTTTGGTCAGAACTTCTTAGTCAATGACCACATCATCAACTCCATTGTCGACGCCATCAATCCGCAAGAAGGCGACTACTTAGTCGAGATTGGCCCAGGTCACGCCGCCTTAACCCGTCCCGTGTTAGAGCGCGCTAAGGCTTTAACCGCCGTCGAGCTCGACCGCGATTTAGCCGAGTGGCTGCGCCACGACCCGTTCTTAAAGGGCCTGACCTTGATTGAAGCCGATGCCCTCAAGGTCGACTTCGGCACGCTCCCAGGCGCCGCCGAAGGCAAGCTGCGCGTCTTTGGCAATCTGCCTTATAACATCACCAGCCCGCTGCTCTTCCACCTCTTACAATTTGAAGGCATCAAAGATCTGCACTTCATGCTGCAAAAGGAAGTGGTGGAGCGCTTAGCCGCAGGCCCAGGCTCTAAGGACTACGGCCGTCTCACGGTCATGGCTCAATACCATGCTCAGGTCATTCCGGTGCTGACTGTGCCGCCGACCGCCTTTGTGCCGCCTCCTAAGGTTATGTCAGCGGTGGTGCGCTTAAAGCCTAAGGGCTTAAGCCCAGAGGAGCGCGCCTTAGCCCCATATCTCAACAAGATCACGACCACGGCCTTTTCGGCCCGCCGTAAGGCGGTGCGCAATGCCTTAGCCCCGCTCTTTGAGGCCGAGGAGCTCACTGCGCTCAATATCGACCTTGATAGCCGCGCCGAGATGCTGCCGCTTGAGACCTACGTTGCGCTGGCCCAAGCCCTCAAGGCCAAGCGTAGCTTAGAGCAGCTCAAGGACGACGAAGAGCAGCTGCAACAGCAAAAGCTTGAACGCCGCCGCGCCAAGTCCCAAGCTGAGCCACCAGCCGAAGTTCCTGAGAAGAAGGTGCGCGCCAAGAAGCCGGACAAGCGCAAGGAGCACCACAAGTTCGACGACTTCGACTATAACGACATCAACGCCGACCTATAACAGGAAGCTCACAAAAGAGGAAGCCCCCATGCGAGGAAATGATCCGCTCATTGAGGTCTTGGAGCGCAACCATGACCTGATCGTCAAGCAGCAGGTGCTGGTCTTAGGCGAGATCAACTCGCCCCAGCTGATGAAGCTGTTAGTTCCCACCGCCAGCGCGACCGTGGTCACGGACAATTACGTCACCGCGACCAATCTCGCGGCGGTCATGGGCCAGCTCTTAGGCCACAGCTGCTTTGAGGTCGCAAGCTACAAGCACATCAAGGTGATTTACGCGGCCGCCAGTGACCCAAGATTGCCTGAGGAGATCGGCCCGGTCGAGCGCGTCTTAGTCTTTGTCGCCAAGACCAAGAACTTAAACCAGCACCTGCTCTACACCTTGCAGCACAAGTTTCACCTCAATGGCACTGAGGCCAAGATCACCTTGATTGGTGCCAACGATGCCGGGGGCAAGAGCGCCGACGGCTTAGTTAAGGGCGTCGCCTCGGTCTATAAGCACGACAGCGCCCGCAAGTGCACCGTGTTTGAGGGCAGCTTCGACCACTACGAGGCAAGCGGCGTTGGCCTTAAAGACTGCAAGCTGCCTAAAGACGTCACGGTAGACGGCCTAACCTTAAGCCAAGAGCCTGGCCTCTTTAGCCAAGGCGAGCTCGACGGTGGTACCGCCCTGCTGTTACAAGCAGTAAAGGACGACCTCAAAACCCCAGAAGGCCCAGTCCTCGACTTAGGTTGTGGCTCCGGTGTGATTGGCTTGAGCTTAGCTCAGATGGGCTGTGACCACATAGTGTGCACCGACATCAGCGCCACCGCACTCTATGCCACGCAGCGCAATGCCGCGCACAATCAGCTCGAGGTCACGACCTTAGCCTGTGACATGCTCCCAAGTCCCGAGCTGCTCACTGAGCTGCATCTACCGCAGAGCAAGTTTAAGTACATTGTGACCAATCCGCCGTTCCATCAAGGCATCGCCCGCTCCTTAAAGGAGACGCAAGCCATGATTGCGGCCGCCCCGCAGAGCTTAAGCGCCGATGGCGCGCTCTATCTAGTGGGCAACACTTGCCTCAACTACGGCGCCAACTTACAGGAGGCCTTTGCTCAGGTCAAAGAGCTGATCGCGACCCCGAAGTTTACCGTCTTCAAGGCCACGCTCGCTTAAGACCACGCTGCCAAAAGCCCCGCTGCCTAAGGCCACCGCCTCACGCGTCAGCAGCTTAGTGTCGGCGCAAAGCGCTGCCGGCGCTAATAACTACTGCGCCAACCAGCAAAGCTACGACCTACGTCAAGCGGCTCCGCAGTCCGGCCCAGTCAGACCGAGCCGGGCTGCCCGACCGAGTCAGGGCGTGCCAGAGCTTAACAAGCCACGTCCCCCAGTCGAACTGGGCGTAAGGACGTCAGCTCAGCGCAGCAAGAGCGCAAAACCGAGATGCAGCAGGGCTTAAAGCCGATGGCGCAGCTGGGCCCGAACCGGACGCAGCCGAGTTTAAAGCTAAGCCTGAACTAGGACGCCGCTGGGCGTAGCTGAGCTGATAGCTAGGCTCCAACTGAGCTGATAGCTAGGCTCCAACTGAGCTGATAGCTAGGCCCCAACTGGGCTGATAGCTAGGCCCCAACTGGGCTGATAGCAAGAAGCCAATTGAGCTCACAGCTGGAGCGCAACTGAGCTTCCAGCTTAAACCAGCGTTTGAGCCTATTTTTGCTGAGAATCAAGCAACACGCGCAATTAATGCTGAAGGAGTAAAACTTCCCCAAACCTGTGAACTATACTGTATCTATTTAAGAGAAAAATTTAGCACAAGAAAGGCTTATTTACCGTAAATTTACGAAATTCTGAGAAAACAATTAACTTAACGAAAAATAGTTCATAATCTTGCTTTTTTGTACTATTTTTCTAGAGTGAGTTCTTTTTGCTCGAATAAGGAACAAACAAGATAGACATGCCTTTCGTCAGTGTATTTTTCTCTCGACATTAGTGCACCATAGTTCACGGAGTTGGGGAAGTTTTAAAGGAGTCAAATGTCTAAACTCAAACCATTCAAAATTAGCATGCCCCCTGAAGATCTGGTGCGCTTTCGCAACGCTCAAGCTGACGCCAAACGGCTCGTTAACAGCATGCTCAGTGAGCCTAGATTTAGTGAAATTTACCGTGATGGCAGCACCTTTTTCGCCAAATTTGCGACTAAGTTCGATGACTTGGTGCCGCCCAAACGCGCCCTTAAGGTCAAGCGCCTGTTCAAGAAGATTAAGGAAATTGATCCCCAGGCCTTTACCGAGCTCAAAGCGCTGCGCACGATCTTAGGCTGCCTGGCCGAAGATCAATTTAACCTGATTTTGCAAAATTACCGCGATTTTCTCAGCGACTTAAGCGCGCACAAGCACACGATCGAAGAAGGCCGCGCCCACCTCTACATCAACATCATTCGCGTTTTGGATGTTGAAGTAGGACATCATCTGCCGCCCCCAGAACCAGGCGTCAAGCGCATTAATGCCCAATTCATCGACCGGATTATCGCCGACCAATCTAAGCTGACGCCCCTGCGTTTATGGCTCAAGACGTATCTCTACGGCTACATCATCCTGCGCCATCTCAATGATTCACCGCTGTGGGACCAGCCGGTCGACCGCACCATCAAGCTCAAAGACTTGTTCAACGTCAAATGGGGCATGGTACGCACCATCGATCGCATGCTCAGCGAGCGCCTCTCCAAGAAGGATAAGGATGGCGCCAAGCCACAAGCTTCAGACCAGCCAGCCGCAGGTGAGCAGAGCGAACCAGATGAGCAGCAAAACTTAGAGCAGCAGGCTTCAGCTGAGCAGCCAGACCAAGGCCAGCAATCAGCTCCAGCTGCGCAACCCGCTTCAGACGAAGCGCAAGCCTAGAGGTCCCAACGCTGAGGCCGCCTTTAGGCTCAGCGGCACGCCATAAGGCTAGGCGTCACAGCGCGCTGAGTGCAGGAAGATGGCACGGCACCACAAGCCAGGACGGCATGCGAGCTTCAAGCAATAGGCTGCCTTAGAGCGGCAGCCCGCCAGAAAGGTGGGGCCTTGAGCGCTACCAAGTTAGCAGCGCTACAGCGATAGTAGCGCTTGAGCGCTAGCGACGTAGCCACCGGACCGACCAAGAAAACTCTCACCCGAGCAGAGGAAGTTAATCTTGCTGATTTGGGCTCTCTTCCAACGTGGCTTAAACGGCATACGAGGCATGCAGGCAAGCCGCTACTCGCGACGCCAAGATGCCCCGCGCGCCCGCCTAAAGTGGCAGCAGGCCGACCAGGCCTTTTTGCAGCAAGAGGAGGCGCGCTTTTACCGCGAGGTTCCAGCTAAGCGCCAAGAGCAAGTCACGGCCTTTATGGTGGCGCTCGAGCGCTATGACCCGGCCTTATATCAAGAGCTGCACTGGTATCGCAGCGCCTTAGGGCTCATGGCAGAGCGCTGGTTTAGCGCCAGCTTTCCTGAGCTAACCAGTCGCCTTCAGGCCGCGCCCCAAGCCCATGAGCGGCCCCAGGAGGATCCTGACTACGCGCGCCACGTGCACCACGTAATTTCCTACCAGCTGGTGAGCGCCCTCTACAACCAAATCATGAGTTTTGAGGCCTCCGAGCAGCGTAACCACAGCAACCTCTTTCCGTTAGCCTTGGTGCAGCGCCTGGCGCGCGACGATCAGGCCTGCCTTTGGCTTTTGCGCTTCCACATCGCCTACAATAGCCTCTTGCACGGACCAACAGCGGACCGCGCACAACTAATCGACCCCAAGTGCCCTGCGAACATCAGGCTCCTGGACCGGATGTTTTGGGCGTGCGGCTCCTGCCGCCCCACCATCCAAGCGACGCTGACGCAGCAGTTCTTAGCCTAAAACAATGAAGCTTCCACCGCCTTACGACGGAGGAAGCTCCAAGAACCCCAAACGGCTTTATGACGAGGCGTTAACCTTCAAAGCCGCCGCTACGTTCTAAAATATAGTTCAGAGCATCAACCATATTCGCAACCTGTACCTGCAGCGGCATTTCAATTCGACGCCATGGCTTGCATATTATAGAATCCAGCATCGAGCAGTAATAAGTGCCGGACAACTTATTAATGACGCTTTGCAAAGCAGGATCTAGGTGCAATTTAGCAATATTTGTAGCACCACCTTTAGTACTATCTATTTCAACACCATATTTGCTCAACTTGTAATAGGTGTTGAGCTTACCGTTAAACAGGCTTATGTGAGCAAAATCACCATGTACAGCCGATAGGTGCCGTTTGACGAACTGAGACTTATCATAAGGCTTGATCAGCTCTAAACTTAAGATCAAAGGCTTGTCATTCGCAGAGCGGGATGTATTATACTTCAGCACATGTATAGATTTGTGCAAATCTATATCATTTTCAATAAAATGGCAGAACAGATCGCAACCATTATCATGTCGCAGCTCTAGATTATAGTTAAGATCTAGTCCGCTATTACCGCCGTAAATGCCGCTGTGAAAGTCCCAGTAATCTTTAAAAGTAGCAGTAAAAATGTAAAAAGTCTTACCATCATCAGTATCTAAATTATTTAAAAAGCTGCGGACTGAAGCTAAATTGATTCCACTACGCTTACTGAAGATATTAATGCCGGAAATAATATCATCAATAAGATGAACTGCCTGCTCCAGATATTCTTTAGCAGCAAAATTTTGATTCAGCAGCAAATCAATTTTGCTGGAATCTGCTACATCACGGCAGTGTATAAGCTTAAGCTCGCGTAATATAGCTAAATTGCGTAAGAGCTTGGATATCAGTGGAATAAACTGCAACTGTTGATTGATTGAGTCGGCTATATTATTAGCATCGTCACTACTTAAGTTCGGATCAGATAAAGCATCCTTGCAGCTGATGAGCACCTCCAAAACATCATTCCAGTGATCGTTCATTAGTATTTTAAAATTATCTAACTGTTCAAAGTCAAATAGGCAACGAACTTTATTATGCATCATACACTGCAATAATGGATACATAAAAACATCGCAACCAAGATCGGCCTGTTGGAGAAAAACAAGATCGAAATAAACGTTGCGCGCTGTAGTAAAATTAAAACTATCGGCGCCGTAGGTACCTAAAATAATATCTTTAAAGCGCTGGCCTCTTAGCTCACGAACAATATCAGTTTCAAAATCTTGAAAACTTCTAAGCCACAAACTCTTAAACGTGGGACAATTATAATTTTCGCTATTAAGCTGCTGTTGAGAGCAAAGTTTCTTGGCAAATTCTTCGATCTGCTCCGGCTTCAGCTTCTCATCCTGCAAAAACTTTATCAGTTCAGCATATTTTTTCGAGTTGCAATCTACCAATTTGGAGATAAACATATTGCGCTCCAAATTAGAATTGTTTAAGGCAGATATACAGTCATCTACATACGAGCACATAGTCAGAGCAAAAGTATTGTTCTTAAAAGCGCTTTGGCTCAGCTTAGACAAGTTCTGCTCTAAACTGCAGGCGGTAATCACAGTCTGCTTAGCTAGTCCGGTATAAATCTTCAGATCTTGTTGAGTGTGTCCGGTGAGGTTAAGCAAGGACTTTAGATTCTGCGCCAACAGAGCGCGGATAAACAAACGCAATTCCCAGCCTGGAGCCTTATCGGAAATCTGCGCCGTTTGCTTAGTGCTAGTAAGAGCAGCCGGTGCCTTAGTGGAGCTTGCCGTAACCAACTCAGAAACTGCTCCAGCGCTCTCTGAGGTCGCGATGTTGTGGGATTGGTCAGTCATAAGCAAAACCTCGATCAATTAGGGAGCTGTTACACATTATCCAGCGCGCTGACTTAAGTCGTAGTTGCCGCATAAGGCTGTAACAGCATCTTAAGCCTACCGCTATAAGCGGCAGGTCAAACGATTAAATAAAACACTTCTTTATGAAGAAGTAAAATTAACTTTCTACACCACCTCGCTGTAAAAATTCTTTCAGCACTTTAGCCATCTTGTCCTTTAACCATTTGGATGGCTCATGTTCATACTTCGGAAGCACATGGCCAAAATAAGCGACAGGTAACTTATCAAGAAACTTGTCAAGAAACTCGTGCAAGATTATACCGTGATTATTATTTTTATCATCACCTGATGATTTATCATTATCATCATTACCGGAATTATTATCATCGCCCGGTTTATTATTAACATCATTACCAGGATTATCCTTATCATCACCTGGTTTATCATTATCAACCTTCAGTTCAGAAAAGAGTTGAGCACCGCCTAGTCTTTTATCCACTTCATATACACCTTTAAGATAAGGATTAAGGAAGTAGGTATTAAGATAACCATAAAAGAGACTGATGTAACACAAACCGTCAACGTTCAGCAGATTGTTGTTATTGTCAGGCCCGGATTTATTCACAGACTTGACCAGGCATAATGTTGCTTCTGGATATGAAATTAATAACCCATTTTGTGAATAAAATGAAGTAGACATATTGTACTGCAGCACATGTAAATCTTTGGTCTGCACTAACTTATTTTCTTTGGCTGTGCAAAACAAATTTTTGTTTCTGGAAGCATTGTCGTGATCATAGCGCAGTGTGATGTTATACTTCGGATCCAGCTTGATATTCTGAAAAGGCAAGTACTTGCCAACATCAGCAGTAAAAATGTAATAAGGATTACTCTTAGTTTTGTCTAAACTATTTAAAAAACTAAGAGCTGAATCTAAGTTAATATTGCGACGCTTACTAATTTTATCAAGTCCCAAGATGATATCATCAATAAGCTGAATAGCCTGAATCGGATAGTCTTTGCAGGCAAACTTTTGACTCAATAGCAGATCAGTTGGACTGGAATGTACTTCATCACGGCTTGCCACAAGCTTAAGTCCACGCAAGATAGCTAAATTACGCATAAGCTTGGAAAGCAGCAAGATAAACACAACCTGCTGTTTGGAGCATTCGATCATATTGACGATGTCACTGTTGACCTCTTTATGGACATTGGTGCTGTCAATATTTGAATTGGATAAAGCATCACGATAGCTTATAAGCTCATCCAGTGTTTCGTCCCAGTGATCGGTAATTTGAAGTTTAAGATTTTTGAGCTGCTGTATATCAAAAAGGCAATTAACTCCTCTAATCATCATACACCGTAATAACGGGTACATAAAAACATCACTGCCGAGATCAGATTGTTGCAGAAAAACTAGATCAAAGTAAACATTGCGTACTGTAGTGAAATTAAAGCTGTCAGCTCCGCAGGTGCCTAATATTGAATCTTTGAAACGCTTACCTTTAAGCTCAAGATCAAATTTAACTTTATAGTTTACAAAGCTCAAATTCCAGAGCGTCGTAAACCAGAGGGAATGAAAAGAATCTGTACCAAACTGCAACGGAGGACAAAGCTGCTCGGCATATTTGTCGATCTGATCCTGCGTTAGCCCCTCACCTATCAGAAAATCACTCAGAGCAGCGTACTTATCTGAACTGCGATCCAACAATTCAAAAACAATGATGTCACGCTCAGCGTCATTAGGTCTTAAGTCGTAGATAAAGTAGTCTATATGAAAACACAGAGCAAAGACGAAAGTATTGCTCTTAAAGGCGCTTTTGTTCAGATTTGAGAAGTCTGGCTTCACATTGCATGCGGTATTCACAGTCAGTTTGGCCAGGCCAGTATAAAGCTGCAGATCGCTTTGGGTGTGTCCAGTGCGCTTGAGCAAGTATTTTAAATTCTGCGCCAGTAGAGCGCGGATAAATAGGCGCAGTTTCCAGCCTGGACCACCATCATCATACTCCGAAGGCTTAGGGTTGGAAGATTGATCAATCATAATAAAAACCTCGATAAGTTAATAAGTTGTTATCCATTAACCGGAACAACAATTTAGAACTTTGTTAATTGCCTACTAATGGATTTTTAAGTCACTGGATGATTCGGAAGATAACCTATAACAGCCTATTAAGCCTGCCGCCTACTGCGGCAGGTCGATAATTAAAACACCACGCCCTTATGGCGGGACTTAAGCCGTTTGTCCTTGAACCCCTTAAGAGTTTTAGTGGCGCTTGCGCCTAGAGCCTAAAGTAAGTAGCTCCTAAAACAAAGGCTAACATCTTTAGCTCTCCATTTAAAGCCTACAAAGATAAGTACTACCTCGCCGCCCTAAGGCTGGGGTTAACATGATTATTTGTTGAAAAGGGCAATAGCCACGATGAACAGACAAGCAACGCAAATAGCAGTCATATCGTTATTCCTTCTATACAGCAGAGAACAAAGCGTTGAGAACCGCTGCCGCAACGGACCCCAAGGCTACGACTACATAAGCATGGCAGCGAAACAATGCTCTTCAAAGCGCAGCTCAAGCTGCGACTTTACAGCAGTCTTACAGACCAAGACAACGTCACTTAGACGTTCCTCTGCTGCCATACGGTAAAGTTAAACGTACTTATTTGTTAAAAAGAGCAATAGCCACGAGGATCAGACAGGCAACGCAAAGAGCAGTCATATCGTTATTCCTCCTATACAGCAGAGAACAGAGCGTTGAGAACCGCTGCCGCAACGGAACCCAAGGCAACGATTACATAAAGCGTGGCAGCGAAACGATGCCCTTCAAAGCGCAGCTCAAGCTGCGACTTTACAGCAGTCTTACAGACCAATACAACGTCACTTAGATGTTCCTCCGCTGCCATACGGTAAAGTTAAACGGACTTATTTGTTAAAAAGGGCAATAGCCACGAGTATCAGACAGACAAAGCAAACTACAGCCATTGCGTTTCTCCTTATAGACAGTGAAGTGAAGATGGTATTGGGTACCGCTGACGTTGCGGCACTCAAGGCAGCGACTACAGCAAGCGCCACCATCTTAGAAATAGTTGATAGAACAAAGGGTTAGATCATTTATTCACACTTCAAACTACAGACTGGGCTAGGCGTTCCAACAGTCTTATGAAAGAAGCAGCACAGAACAGATGCCCCCAAGACGGTTCAGACCATGGGCCGCATCTGCGTATGCCTTAGTAAGGGCGATAGGCGGAATCGTGACAGCCGACATACAGCAGCTCAATAGTGCCGCCACTCAGGCGTCTGAAGATCAAACGAACCTTGTAACTCAGCCGAACGCTGTAAACATGATCTTTTGGCGCTTTGAGCTTCTCCATCTGTAGCCCCTTAGCGGACGGATCGTGCGTCAGAATCTCAATCACTTGCAGCATCTTGCGATTGAACTTAGCTGGGAGGAGTCTGAGGCTCTTGCTAAACGCGCTCGTGCGCTTCAAGGTATTGTTAGGCTTACTCATCTTTGACCTCCGATGGTTGCTGAGCTTCATGGGCGCAGTTTAGCACCCTCAAACTTAAGGGTCAACAGAGATACCAAAGAGATAGGAAAATGTTTTCCACAGGAGCTAAGCGCTAAAAAGTGCAAAAACGCACAAGCAACCGCAAAAACACTGGACACCCCAATGATAACACGACCATCTATCGAGGCAAATGTAACATGAAAAGAGCATTTGTGAGCCATCATCCCAAATTCTAGCTAAGCGAACGCTGCTCTTACCTGCCCACGCTTTGTATTGGGCTTACTATCGAAGGCACCGATTTGAACTCCACCCCGTCGAAAACCGGCACCAAACCGGCATTCTTCAAGGTCTTTGCCTAACGATGGTCACCGCCGCACTGCATTTGGGACAAGAGAACGCTCTATTGGCGCAAGGCCAGCGTGCCAAGGAAGCTGTCACTTAATTAATGTCCAAATTTTTGGCAGAAGTGCTGGTACTGGAGGTAGCTGTCAAACTTAACC
>CALXXU010000087.1 GCA_944392765.1 uncultured Anaerobiospirillum sp. | reverse complement strand
ACTTAGCTTTCTCCCCTCTCCCGTGTTGCTTTTATGGCCCCAGCTCTTGTTGAGTTCTGTGCTGTTTTTTTTTTTCTGAAGCAGCGGCTAGGTGGTGCGGGCGGCCCGTCATTGCTGCGTCGCGATGTTTTTGATCTCACGGATGCGCTGAGGCTAATTTATCGCCAGTGCCAGGCTTAGGATGGCTATAATGAGAGCCGTCTGATTATTTTCTTGCGTGGGGTCATATGAGCTTCAATATCATCAAAGCCGTTAAGCGGGGCAGTGCTTTTATGGAGTTGTGGCCGACTGATGAGCCGGTGCTCAAAGCTGCGTTCCGTGAGGTCAGAGTGGTTCTGCTGCTGCGCAAGGCTAAGTGGGCGGTGCCACCTATTATCGCGATCGTAATCTTTATGCTCTATTACTCGATCGGTGGCCTGCAGGGATTTCGCTTGATGCTGGCTTATCCGAGCGCTTTTTCCGGCATTACCTATATGTCCTTTGCTACGGCGATTATGAGCTTGCTCTGCCTGTTGCTGATGGTGCTCAACGGTTATGTGTGGCTGGCCTTGCAGTCCTATCAAAAGCTCACGCCGCACCAAGAGCATTTTTACCGTGACCTCATGGCAAAATTGGGCAAGGAACCAGTGGAAAAGCCCCGGATGTTTGAGCTGGCGCAAGCTATCGGCGAAGGCTGCAAAAAGCTCAAGGACAAAAGCTTTTTAGAGTATGTCTAAAAGGCAAGGCCCGCTTCAGCGGGCCTTGGAATAATAAAAAAGTTTGCTTAGCTGGCAGCGTCCTGTGGCTTATTGCCATTTTGGACGTACATATTGAATTGCTCGAGCTTGTCTTGGTACTCGCGCACTTCTTGGCACGACTCTTCATCTCCTAAGTTGCAGGCAGCTTGATGGTACTTGCCTGACTCCTTAAAGAGCTCGACATTGCGCGTCATATAGGCCTCAGAGAAGATAACCAAGGCAGCTTGGCGGCAACCAGTGGCATCTTTTAACTCGCAGGCACGTTTGCCATAGTCAGCAGCGGTCTTGAGGTTCTGCTCGACGTGATCGCCAATATAGTAGAGCGACGATAAGATGAGGCAGCCATAGGCCTGGCCGTGATCGCACAGATACTCACCGACTTTTATGCCCTGAGGATAGTCGTTGAGGCCAAAGTGCGAATCGGTCAGCAGGGTGCTTAATGCAGCGCAGCTTTGGTAGGATTGGTCAGAGTCTGAGTAGCAGACCTTGCTTAAGTATTGGGCGGCCTTGGCATAGTTCTGCTGGCCTAAATAGTTCTGAGCGAGTAGGCGGCAGGCCTCAATATCACCGTCATCACAGGCTTGCAGCGCGAGGGCTTCCCCGGCAAAGCTGGTAGTTGGGGCTGTAGGTGCTGCTGGGGCCGCTGCGGGAGCGGAGTTTACGATCGTGGTTGCAGCCATAGCTGAGCTTCCCACCAGAGCACTAAAGCCTAAAGCAAGAAGGGCGGCACCAAGCTGTGAGATGCCACGGAAATGATGAGCGCTGTCCATTTTGCAACTAGTTTCCTTGTTTGTGCTGAGGGCGCGCTGATGACGAGGCTGCGCTCAAGCTGAGACTTTGGTCTCAAGCTTAAGTTTGAGGATGCGTTTTGAGCTGTAGTCAGTTAGTGCGCCGCTACCTTGCAGTAATCCTGTAACGGTAATAATCGGCAGGTTGTGAGCTGGACTTTACCCCAGAGCACAACGATTTTCGTCAGAATCTGATTATCACTTAGATACAGGCAAAAAACTGTGATTTTAGCCATTCTTTAGCGCTCGCACTAGGCTCACTGAGCAATTTAGTCAGAAACTGGGGGCAAAATGCCTTCAAGCTCCAACAACTTTTGCTTGCGCTCAAGGCCTTGGGCATAGCCGGTGAGTTTGCCATCTGCTCCCAAGACCCGATGGCAGGGCACGATGAGGCAAATCGGATTAGCCCCGACCGCTTGGCCGACCGCCCGCGCCATCAGCGTGCTGCGCTCAGGAAAGAGGCGCTGGGCGATAGCCCCATAGGTCGTGGTCTGACCATAGGGAATGTGGAGCAATGCGTGCCAGACTTTGCGCTCAAACTCCGTCCCGATAAACTCCAGTGCAGGCTCTGGACCAGGTTTTTGTCCGGCAAAGTATTGCTCAAGCCAGGTCAGGATAGGCTCAGGGCAGCCTGAGGTCATGGTATCGGTAGCAATAGCCGCTTGGTAGCGCACAAAGCCCTTAGGGAGCAAGTCCTCAAACCAGAGACCTAGGAGTTTCTGTTGCGTGCTCACCAAGATAGTGATAGCGCCCAAGGGCGAGGCCGTGCGATAAGCTTGGGCGCTGATGGTGCCGCCATGCCGCGCCTTAAAGGTGAACAAGCTTATTCTCCTTCTTTTTGCGCGGCGGCCATAGCGGCCGCTAAGGCTTGGGCCAGGGACTGCTTGGCTTCAATGGTCTTGCTCAGACGGTAGTTGGTAAAGGTTTGGCCGCGTAGCTCCACTTGTTGCTCGGTCACAACGCTAAAACCTAAGTGCTCAAAGAACGGCTTGGCGGTGATGGAGGCATCAGTGGTGATGTGATCGTGGTGATCGCGCGAGCACACGTTCTCAAGGCACTGACAGAGCTCGCGCCCAATGCCGTTACCTTGAAACTTAGGGTCAACAAAGAGGTGATCTAAGTGGCCATCGCTGGTCAAAGAGCCAAAGCCCACGACCTGCATTGATCCGCCCACATCGTCCTTGGCATCAAAGGAGAGGCACGCGACGATGCAGTAATTGCGCTCCAGGCGCGCATTAAAGGCCTCAGCCCGATTAGGTTCATACTTCGGAGCCCAAGCGGCAAGCTGCTCGGAATTATAGTGTTGAGCACAAGTGACGTGCACCGCCTGGTAAAAGACCTCGTACACTGCGGACAGAAGATGCTGGTTGTAAGGCAAAATTAAAAGAGAAGGCTCGCCTTGTGGGACCTTTTTGCTGCGACCTTTGGCCATGGCTGTGCTCCTATCGAACGCGCTCCAATCAACTACACGGTTTTTGGGGGCTTTCATTGTAGCGTACGTGGCCCCCTTGCCAGTGAAATGCATCACACTATTGCTGAGGGTTAGTTTACTCTGATGGAGCACTTATCTATCCTTGATGCGATCTACTAGGTCTTTGGTGGATTTGGTCTTAGGGATGGGGCTAAATCGTGACCTCAAGAAAAAAAAGCTGTTGCGCCTGAGCCTGGGCAGAGGTCGGGCGGCAAGTGAGAGCTGAGGCGCCAAGTTACTTAGTCCATTTTTTTTTTACGTTTGGCTACGTACCATGGCTATGGTGCGATGAGGGAGGATAGCTTATGGCAACACCAAAGCTATTAGTTTTTGGCTCACTTAATGTCGATTTCGTTTACCAAGTACCGCACTTTGTGCAACCGGGCGAGACCTTGCTCTCGACGGGTCGTCAGGTCTTTGCTGGGGGCAAAGGCTTAAATCAGGCGGTAGCTTTAGCCCAAGCAGGCGGCCAAGTTTATTTTGATGGCGCCGTTGGTCAAGATGACGGTGCTATTTTGCTTAACGTGCTCGACGAGAAGCATATCGATACCACCCACGTTAAGAAGCGGGCGCAGGAGCCGAGCGGTCACACCTTTATTCAGGTGGATAGCAAGGGCCAAAACTGCATTTTGCTCTACGGAGGAGCCAACCAAAGTCATACCAAGGCAGAGATTGATGCCTGCTTGGCGCAATTTAGCGCGGGCGATTATTTGGTGGTTCAAAATGAGACCAACGAAGTGGCCTATATGATTGAACAAGCCGCAGATTTGGGCTTAAAGGTCTGCATCAATGCCTCACCGTTAGATGATAAGGTGTTCGCTATGCCGCTGGAGCGCTGTGCCTATATCATCGTCAACGAAATTGAAGGTGCAGCTTTAGTGGGTATGGATGCTGCCGCCGATCCTTATGAGATGTTAGCCCAGCTTAAGGCTAAGTTCACCGCAAGTACGATTTTGCTGACCTTAGGTTCTAAGGGCTCGCTCTTGGCGCCGCAAGGTAGTGCTAAGATCTACGCCTGCAAGGCCTTTAAGGTCCAAGCCGTGGACACCACTGCCGCTGGCGATACTTTCTTAGGTTACTTTGTCGAGCAAATGTCCGAGGGCATTGCCCCAGAGGTCGCACTGCAACGTGCTACTGCCGCTTCGGCCATTGCCGTAACCCGTAAGGGCGCCACCCCTTCGATTCCAGCGATTGCTGAGGTCCTTGACTTCTTGCAGTGCCATGAGCCGACCTTAGTTGATCGTCTCTAAGGAGCCTGTGCTGCCGACACACTTGCTTTTAACTGATTTTGCCTCGTTCTAGGGTGCTACCTGGGGTGAGGTGCGCAATTGACAGCCTGTGCCAGGGCTGTTGATCTTCAGGTGAAGCCTCCCAAAGCCAACAGCTTTACCTGAAGGCTGGATGCAGTCGTTACATCCCAATGACGGCATCTGGCGTCATCGATAAGGAAGCCAAGTTCCAAAAGGCGATTATTGCCACTGAGAGCATCGAGCAAAATCCTGAGTTCTATCAGTTCATCGTCCTTTTGCTCGCAAAGCCACTTTGGAGCTTTCTTCTCCAAGGCAAAAGGCTGCTCACCGTCCACCTATAGAAAGTTAAGCCGATTAAAGCGCAAGCAAGGCTAACTTAGCCATGCTAACCCGACTGGGATAGCTAACTCGGTAGGGGCGCAATTGAGTCGGAGCGCAACCGAGCTTGCGGGCAAGCTCGGGCGCAAAATTGCGCAAGTGGCTCCCCCAATCTTGGGCGTAAAGTTGCTGTTCGTAGCAAGATTGTGCAGAAAATGTTGGTCTTGCACCAACCTTGTGCTATATCTCACATGGGGAGTTATTTTCGTTAATGGTGCTCTCCTTGGCTTGCTGTGCGCAAGCTCGGTTTAGCTTTCTTAAGGGTTGTGTGTCATGGGATCTCCAGCTGTCTCCAAACAGACGCGGATTGCACTTTATGTGGTCTTTGCCATCTTGATGATGGCCTTAGGCTCATCGGATTCTTTGCGTGGTGTCTTTGCCCCGGTTTTTGCGGAGCACTTCACGCTCACCGCCAGTGATCTCTCGCTTATCATTACGGTGAGCTATATCGGTAATTTGGTTTTTATGCTGCTGGGCACGCGTATCGCGGATTCATTTGGCCTGCGCTTGGTCTTCATTGCGACCATGTTGCTGTGGATGGCGGCGCTGGCGCTCTACCTGGTGACCGATAATTTCATTCTGCTCTTAATCGGAATGTTCTTTGCCATGGGTGGCTCGACCTTGCTCAACATCATGTTGAACCTGATGTCGCCGCTGCTCTTTGCTGCGCCAGGCATGATTCTCAACACGCTCTTCTTTCCCCAGGGCATCGGCACCACTTTCTCGCAAAGCGCGATCAGCGCTACGGTTGACTCATTTGTCGACTGGAAGATCGTCAATGGCGTCTTGTTAGTGATGGGGGCGGTCGCGGTGATCGGCTTTGCCTTCTTAAGCAGGGGCATTCAAGGCTTAACCCGCGCGCGTAAGTCCGAGCAGCAGGATGGCGCTGCCTCTCAGGATAGTGCTGCTCAGCAGGAAAGTGCTGTCCAGCAGGGAAGTGCTGCCCCTAAAGTCAGCTATATGGAGATCGTCAAGTACCCAGCTTTCTGGTTCTTGTTCTTGATTTTCGGCTTCTACTTTGTCGCTGAACACGGCGTCATGAACTGGGTCAACATCTACCTCATTCAGGGTAAGGGCTTAAGCTCGGCCGAGGCGGCAATCTTCCCAGCCTTGTTCTTTGGTGGCATCACGGTCGGTCGTCTCATCTTATCTAAGCTCGTCGATAAGATGGGCATTATGGGCAGCTTGCGCCTGTGCTTTATCAGCGGCACCGTGATTTATCTCATTGCCTATGTTATCGGCGGAAATGCCTACTATCTCTTTGCGCTTGCGGGCTTCTTGCTCTCCATCATTTACCCAACCACGATGCTGGCGGTGCAGCTGTACTTCCCAGCTTATAACGCTGCCACCGCTACCGGCGTCATTATGGCCGTAGCCACGATCTTTGATATCGCTTTCAATGCGGTCTTTGGCTTCATCATCGACTCGGTGGGCTACGATCTCTCCATGATGCTGATGCCAATTGCGATGGTGCTCTCGACCGCCACCTTCTTGCTCTTCGAGCGCATGCGCAGCCTACGTTTGCGTGATGACTTGAGCAAGTAACAAGGCTTAGGTTCACGTCCAAGATAAGTTGAGATACGCCTGACCTGGGGTAAGACCTGGGCCAGGCGTTTTCATTTTTAGGAGGTGCAAAATTTGAGAAAAAATGACTCGGATGTAAACGTTTACGGAAAATGGGGCGGTGGTTTCTTGCTCAGATTGTACGGCGTTGTGAATGTATGTGACCTAGATTGCATTTTTTTGGTTAGCCTCACCAAGTCTCAAACCATCGAACACAAAGTTGCATATATGCTCTACAAACTTAAGAGGATCAGTTAGGCACCCACAAACGGCATCGTACGATGGTGGTCGTGAGGCACAACGAGAGTGTCCCAGGACTGAGAGTGTCCCTGGACTTTGTCATTTTTGCCCTGACTTTTTGCTTTTTTTGCTGGTTTTTGCTTTTCTTGCTCCGATTTGCGCATTTTTTGCCAAGGTTGATTTGGCTCACCAAAAGCGATCAGCCCGCAGATTTGATCTTGCTTTTGGGCGTGCCATGTAGACGGGAAAATTTGGTGTGAGCTAGTCGTTGCAGCCCATAACAATGCCAAGCTGAAGATTTGGAACATCAAGATTCCTGATAAAAATCACCTTCTTGTCACCATCTTAGCAAGCTGCTGAGGTAAAGCTGCCTAGCTCAACTTAAATTTTCCCGTCTACATGTGGGCGTGCTATTATATCTATTGCGATGGTTTTCAAGCAAAATTAAATTGGTAGGCTCGTTTGAGCATCGGCCCTGGCGCGGGCGCCTCTTGCCCTAGAATAAACAGATGGTGCTCACCTGGGGAGCAACTTTTGTAGCTATACAGAAATTTAACATTGGGAGTGTAGAGTTTTATGCTGCCGTAACAGGCCGCTAAATAAAGGCTTAAGGCGTGTCTCTTGATACTTTTTGGTTGCGCTAGGACGTATTAGGGATTGGGCGAAGGTCATGATTGGTTCATTGTGGGCAAGATTAGGTTTTGGGACGAATAAACGCCGCGATGATTTAAATCTGGGGAGATCTTTGGTCGTGGCGGCACTGATGGTGGTGCTCGTGGTCTGTGCATCGATTGTAATGACCAACCATATCTCCAACACCGAGCGCGAGCGTTGCTTTGATCGTCTCTACACTGAAGCTGCTGACATTGCGACCTTTATCGAGAACTCAATTGCTAGCGATCGCGAAGAGCTCGAGCTCTTGGCGGCGGTGGTGGCGCAAAGTGATGACTTCAATGCGCCGCATTTGTGGAATCTCTTAACCTCCTTTGACCATGTGGGCTTCATGTCGCAGCTGGCGCTGCTTATGCCAGACGACACCGTGATCTATGGTGCCGGGCAAACCATCGATGCTAGGGGGCAGCTCTCCTTCCAAAAAGAAATGGGCCATGGGGTGCATGTGTCCCACCGGGGCAAGAGCTTGCTTAATCCGGACGAATACGTCCTGCGTCACTACTACCCAATTAAGCGCGAGGGTCAAGTGGTGGCGATCCTCTATGGCGTGGTCATGATCCAAAAGCTACCATTGACCATGTCCATCCAGCCTTATTCGGGTAAGGGCGCGATGTACCTGATTGAGGGTGATACCGGTGATTTCCTAGTTGATACTTGGCACCCAGGACAGGTGGGCAATCTGTGGGAATTAGGCACCCGTCCGACCGCCCCAGGTTATGATGCTGCTAAGTTCCAGCGCGGTTTTATTAAGGGTGAGAGCGACTATCTCGTCTTTGTCTCACGGACCATTGGCGAGTATCTCTACTTCTACTATTGCCCGGTCGGCATCAATGAGTGGCGTATTGCGCTATCAATCCCTGAGAGTGTGGTGATGGCCAATGCCCTCCATATCGAAAAGATTCTCAAGATTTTCTTAATCGTTGAGATTATCTGCTTTGCCCTCTATCTCATTTGGGTGCTCAATGACGTACGTCTAGTCACTGCCGAAAAGCAGCGTCGTCTTGAGACGATTCAGAATATCCATGAGATTGAGCAGTTCCTCTTTAACGCGCATGAGAAAAAGGAAAATCTCTATGCGGCGATCGAGAAGCTGGGCAAGATCATGGGCGCTGGACGCATCAACTTCTGGATGTTAGAGCGCGGACTCAATCACCACTATCGCTGGGAACAAGGCCAACCGGCCGAGGAATGCGAACAGGCCAGTTTGCCTCCGGTCAAGCTCTTAAAGAGCTTTGCATCAGGCTCCAATCTCTTTGAGGCCAGTACACCCCAACAGCTTGCGGCTATGCTGCCGGAAGCGGTCAAGGCTCAGAGCTCGGCGGCCAATGATCCCAAGGCGCCAGCGGGTCATATTGCGACCTCGGAAGCGCTGTATGCAGTGCTGGGCGCTCATTTGCGCAATATTATGGCGGTGCCGGTGCGTGATGTCGTGGCCGGTCAATTAAGCGGCGTCTTGGCGATCAGCAATGTCAAGCCTGATGCTACCAACGTCCCGCTCTTACAGGCGATGGGCTTTAGCTTTGGTATGTTCTGCAATAACGTCAAGAACCGCGCCGACCTCCAAGAGCAAGGCGAGCGTGATGCTTTAACCGGTATGTTCAATCGCAATCGCTATGAGCGCGACTTGCCAGAGCTCTTTGATAAGTACCAAGAGGCGCTCACCTGTATCTACATCGACGTCAATGGCCTACGTGAGATGAACAATACCAAGGGCCACGACTTAGGTGATGTCATGTTGCGTACCGTCGCGCAAGCGATCAACAACTACTTCCCAGAAAACTATAAATATCGTGTCGGTGGTGACGAGTTCGTGCTCTTTGTGCCAGGCGGAATTGAATCTGAGCTGAACAAGTACAGTGAAAACATGGCCGCCGAGCTCTTGCAGTACGACTACCACGTTTCAGTGGGTATCGAGTGCAGGAACCAGGTCGAGTCGATCTCTAACTTGATCAAGGCCGCCGAGCAAAAGATGTACAACCAAAAGCGCGCCTTCTACGCCAACCGCGAGCGCCGCAATATGCATGTCGCCTAAGTAGAGTGTACTAAGGTCTTGTGAGTAGATGGGCCCGTGAACAGGTGGGGCTGTGAACAGGCGGGCTATTGAACGGGGCTCTTGCGCTGCCGCGCGGCGAAGTTGCGGCGGTTTGCGCTTGGACAAGAGCGCGCGGCAGTGCTTTTAAGGAGCGTGCTGCCATGTGCTTGGTTGGTACGCGCCACGGGTGCAAGTGAAAAGTAGCTCCAAAGTTAAGATTAAGCGAGCGCTGACCGACCATATTTGCTCGAGCTAGGTTTGCTTGAACCTGATTTGCTTGAGTTAGGCCTGCTCTGCTAGGAGTGCGTAGATCTAATTAGATTGTGACTTCCGGCACGACTTTACATTGATCTAGGCCCTTGTTACCTAGATTTAACATTGGATGATTACACTGTAGTTTTAACTGAGTGAAAAGCTGATCAATAAGGGCTGCGTCATGATGCCTTGATACACCATGATGGCGTTATGACATCAGCTAAGGCTGGGTAAAGTCATGATTGGTTCATCATTATGGTCAAGATTTAGTAAAAAAGCTGGGGTGCGTCACGATGAGTTAAAACTCGGGCGTTCGCTCAGCGTGGCTGTAGTCATGGTCGTATTGATCGTGGTGGCCTCGATCGTGATGACCAATCACATCACCGATAACGAGCGTCAGCGCTGCTTTGATCTGCTGTTCACCGAGGCGCGGGACATTGCCTCATCGATTGAAACCTCGATCAACAACGATCGTGAAGTGCTACAGCTGTTGGCAGATGTGGTGGCACAAAGCGATGACTTTAACTCGCCGCAATTGTGGAATCTTATGAAATCCTTTGACCATATGGGTTTCATGTCGCAGCTCGCGCTGCTCATGCCTGATGACACCATAATCTATGGCGCGGGCCAATCAATTGATGCGTCAGGACTGCTCTCCTTTAACCAAGAGCTGATCCGAGGCAAGCATATTTCACCACGCAGTGTCAGCTTGCTTGATTCCAAGAACTACGTCCTGCGTCATTTCTGCCCGGTTAACCGCGATGGTAGGGTCATTGCTCTGCTTTATGGCGTGATCAGGTTGCAAGATCTACCTGTGACTATGGCGATGCGTCCTTATGGTGGCAAGGGCGCGATGTTCCTGATTGAAGCCGAGAGTGGCAATTTCTTGATCGACACTTGGCATACGGGCCGCTTAGGTAATCTGCGCACCTATATCGGTAAGCGTGAGATTGCTTCGGGCTATGATGTAGCCAAGTTTAGGCGCGGTTTTGCCCAGGGCGAGGTGGATTACATCAGTGCCAAGTCACGCACGATCGGTGAGTATCTCTACCTCCATTATCAGCCGGTCGGGGTCAATGATTGGCGCATTGTCGTCTCAGTTCCTGAGAGCGTAGTGATGGCCAATGCTCTCTATATCGAACAGGTGCTCCATATCTTCTTAGGCGTGGAGATTTTCTGCTTTGCCCTGTATTTGCTCTGGGTGCTCAACGATGTGCGGCGCGTTACTGCCGAAAAACAGCGTCGTCTTGAGACCATTCAGAATATTCATGAGATCGAGCAATTCCTCTTTAACGCCCATGAGAAAAAGGAGAATCTCTTTGCGGCGATTGAAAAGCTCGGCAAGATCATGGGCGCCGGGCGCATCAACTTCTGGATGTTAGATCGAGGGCTCAATTATCATTTCCGCTGGGAGCAAGGACACCCGGCCGAGGAGTGTGAAAAGGTCAGCTTACCTCCGGTCAAGCTCTTAAAGAGCTTTGCGGCAGGCTCCAACCTCTTTGAGGCTCATACGCCGCAGCAAATCGCGGCGATTGTGCCCGATGCGCTCAAAGCAGCAGCCAATAGTAGTACTGCCGCTAACGACCCTGCGGCCCCGGCAGATAATGTTAATGTCGCCGCTACCGAGGCGGTGGTGCAGGTACTAGGCACCAAACTGCGCAACATTATCGCCGTACCGGTGCGCGATGTGGTTGCGGGCCAATTAAGTGGTGTCTTGGCGATCAGCAATGTTAATCCTGATGCTACCAATGTACCGCTCTTGCAGGCGATGGGCTTTAGCTTTGGTATGTTCTGCAATAACGTCAAGAACCGCGCCGATCTTAAAGAGCAAGGTGAGCGTGATGCCTTAACTGGTATGCTCAATCGTAATCGCTATGAGCGCGACTTACCGGAGCTCTTTGAGAAGTTCCGTGCCGCCTTGACCTGCATTTACATCGACGTCAATGGCCTGCGTGAGATGAACAACACCAGGGGCCACGACTTAGGTGATGTCATGTTGCGCACGGTGGCTCAAGCAATTGAGAACTATTTCCCAGATAAGTACAAGTATCGCGTTGGTGGTGACGAGTTCGTCCTCTTTGTGCCTAATGGGGATGAGGCCAAGCTGACCAAGTGTAGCCAAGACCTGGCCGCCGATCTTGAGCCGTACGACTACCACGTATCGGTAGGCATCGAGTGTGAAAGCGATGTCGAGACCATCTCTCACTTGATCAAGGCTGCCGAGCAAAAGATGTACGACCAAAAGCGTGCCTTCTACGCCAACCGTGAACGCCGCAATATGCACGTGGCCTAAGCATTACCTCATCCCGCGCTGGGTATAGCCTCAGAGCGCTGTGGAGCCAGCCCTAGTGCGCTGTGGAGCCAGCACAGTGCGCTGTGGAGCCAGCACAGTGCGCATTGGGACTAATCCCGCGCACCTTTTAGCCTGCACTGTCTTTGCCCATGCTGGGGCCATCCTAGTATCGCCTCAGTCCTTGCTGAGCCCTAAGCCTGCCTACCAAAGCTCGTGCTTACCCCAGTCCATGCTGGATTTTCAGGTATTTTGCTCTCAATTGGTGCGTATAAACCGTGACGTTAGTGGGTGGTAACAAGACGCTGCTTGGTGTTATGCTGAACTTTTACGGCGTCATCATCATGCTAATAGCCCTTTAACCTTGAGCTGAAATAATCTGATTAACGACGCTGAACGGTTTGGGGCAAGATTACTGGGTGCTTGCGTTGCAGAAGCATGATGGTGCAGGACGAGGCTTGCCTCGTGAATTTAAGCTAAAGGCGACATCATGATGCGTTCTTGGTTTGGCACAAGCTTTAAGGATTACAGCGTTAAATTAGGGGCGGGCGCACAGCGCTGGGCGCAGCGCTGGGCACAACGCCTAAGTACGCAGAGCTGCACTTGGCGGGCGCGCCAGAAGAGCCGTCCGGTTAAGGCTCAGCGCGATGAGATGCGATGGGGCCGCTCCTTGGTCGGCGCGGTCTTGGTGGTAATCTTGGTGGGCATTGCGTCGGTAGTGATGACCAATCACATTGCCGCTGTTGAGCGCGAACGTTGTTTTGACCGTCTTTACGAAGAAGGCAGCGATGTCGCTACCTATATCGAGCATGTTGTTGCTCATGATCGAGAGGAGTTGAATTTACTGGCTGCGATGGTAGCACAAAGTGAGGAGGTCTCCGATCCTAAGCTGTGGCAGCTCTTAAGCTCCTTTAAGGCCGTTGGTTTCATGTCCAAGGTTGGCTTGCTGCTGCCTGATGACACGCTCGTCTATGGGACGGGGCAGAAACTTAATGTTAAGGGCAAGTTGTCTTTTGCCTCGGAGGCCGCTCTGGGGGCCCATATCTCAGAGCGTAGTACCAGCTTGTTCGACCCAAATAAATATGTGTTGCGGCATTTCGTGCCGGTGGAGCGTGCGGGGCAAGTAGTCGGTATGCTCTATGGCTTAGTGGTGTTAGATCAGCTGCCTATATCGATGTCCTCACTGCCTTATACCGGCAAGGGTGCGATCTTCCTGATTGAGAGTGACACGGGTAATTACCTTATTGACACCTGGCATCAAGGACCTTTGGGCAATATTTGGCAAAAAGGTGAGCGCGAGTTGGCATCGGGCTATAACTTTGCCGACTTTAAGCGTGGTTTGATCGAGGGGCAGCTGGGCGTTATGAGCTACTTCTCGCGCACCATTGGCGACTTCGTTTATTACCATTACCGCCCCCTGGGAATTAATAATTGGCGGGTTGCCGTGTCCGTACCTGAGGTGGTGGTGATGGCCAATGCCGAGCATATCGAGACATCCCTCCATACCTTCTTAGGCGTTGAGTTTGTCTGCTTTGCCCTGTATCTCTTATGGGTGCTCAATGACGCCCGTAAGGTCACGGCACTTAAGCAGCGGCGCCTTGATAATGTGCAGCATCTGCATGAAATTGAGCAATTCTTGTTCAACGCCCATGAGAAAAAGGAAAATCTCTACGCCGCAATCGAAAAGATGGGGCAGGTCATGGGCTGTGAGCGCCTGAACTTTTGGTTCTTAGATCGAGGCATCAATCGCCACTATTGCTGGGAGCAAGGCAAGCCGACCGAGGAAGGTACCGACGCCACGCTGCTCCCAGTTAAACTGCTCAAGAACTTTGCCGCTGGAGCAGAGCTCTTTGTAGCTGATACTCCAGCCGAAATTGCGGCCATCCTGCCAGATGGCGCTAAAGCGGGCAATGATAATGGCGCTCAAGCAGCCACGAAACTCAAAAACGTCATGGCTGTGCCGGTGCGCGATGTGGTCGCCGGACAGTTGTGCGGTGTGTTGGCCTTAAGCAATATTAAAAAGGGTGCACGCAATGTGCCCCTCTTGAACGCCTTAAGCTTTAGCTTTGGTATGTACTGCAACAACGTCAAGAACCGCGCCGATCTGCAAGAGCAAGGCGATCGTGATACCCTAACCGGCATGTTCAACCGCAATCGCTACGAGCGCGATTTGCCTGAGCTCTTCAAGCAATACCAGGCCGCCCTCACCTGTATTTACATCGACGTCAATGGCCTGCGTGAGATGAACAACACCAAGGGCCACGATTTAGGTGACATCATGCTGCGTACCGTTGCGCAAGCGATTACCACTTACTTCCCAGGGCCATACCAGTACCGAGTGGGCGGTGATGAGTTCGTGCTCTTTGTCCCAGCAGGAGATGAGGCTGAACTCACTAAGTGCAGTGTCGACTTGGCCACTGACATTGCGCAATACGACTACCACATCTCGGTTGGCATCGAAAGTCAGCAGCAGGTTGCAACCATTGCACAATTGATTAAGGCGGCCGAGCAGAAGATGTACGACCAAAAACGCGCCTTCTACGCGACGCGCGATCGACGCAAGATGCACGTAGCTTAGCCACGCTATTTGGCACGTTCCCGTGCTAATAGGGGAGCGTGCCTATGACACTCAGTTCAGATCTTGGCGGCGCCCAGCAGGCCTGAGCCTTAAAAAGGCCAAGCCAGCTCCAGCTGGCCACTGAACTCTGAGATATCAGCCCAGCTGCGGCGCAGCGCAGCGTGGTAGGTAATAGGTCCCAAGGTTCCTGCCGCGCCGAGATTTATGCCACAGCTGGTGCCATCAAGCTCATAGGCTGGTACCTCGTAGTTCTCAACCGTGCCGGTAAAGCGCGAGGACAAGATGCGACGACCGTAGCCGCTGAGGCTGAGCGCGAGCTGGTCGCTGACTTGCCACTTGGCGCCTAGGCCCAGGCGCACCGAGTTGAGTGTCATCGCATCCATGTTCAGCGTGTTATGGTCCTTGTGCTCAATGGTCAAGTCGGTCGCGTTGAGGTAGATGAGGTCGTAGCGCAGCTGTGGCACGAGAACTACGGTGGTCGTTAGAGGCAGTTCATAGCTGCCTTTGAGGCTTAACGCCGCATATTCGGTGTCGTAATCAAAGGCTACTTGGTCCTTGGTGCGCTCAAAGTAAGCTTCAAAATCTGATTGCACCATGCCCGCCCGTACGGCGCCGTGAACTGTCCAGCCGTTATAGTCAAGGCCCACCATCACGCCTAAGCCCCCGGTCTTAACTGAGCCTTGGGGCGTAATACCGGCAAAGTCTTGCTCACAATCGGCTTGTCCCAGCTCCATGAAGAGCACAGAGTACAAGGAGCCGGAACCTGGCAGCGCTACACCCAGTAAGGCGGCCGCGCCCTCGAGCTCTAAGACGCCGTTGGCCTTAAAGTCAAAGTCGTAGGCACGCCCAGCCATGACAGGAGCGACGCTCTTGGGTATAACCAGTTCGTCGAGCAGGCTGGCGCCTTGTGCAAGAGTTAAGGCCGCTGCGGCTGGGGTTACAAGCAAGGTTTGCGCGTGCGCTCGATCGACCTGAGTGCTGTGCGCAAAGATAGGAGGGATCTCAGCCGATGGATTGTCTGGTTGAGGGTCATCAGGTTGCGGCTCCTCAGGCTGCGGCTCCTCAGGCTGTGGGGCATCAGGCTGCGGGTCATCAGGTTGCGGCTCCTCAGGAGGTAGAGGCTCAACGCTTGGGCCTTGTTCTGTCCAAATCAGCTCGTGCTCAAAGCGGTGATCGTCCTTAGGCACCCAGGCATTGAAGACAAACGTCTCATCGCCGCGAATTAGGGTGGTTTCGTCCACGATCAGCTGGTCGGTAGCGTCAACGTAAATGAGCTTGCTTGGGTCGGCGGCGGGCACGCTAAGG
This sequence comes from uncultured Anaerobiospirillum sp., assembly GCA_944392765.1. GTDB lineage: Bacteria > Pseudomonadota > Gammaproteobacteria > Enterobacterales > Succinivibrionaceae > Anaerobiospirillum. The sequence continues at coordinate 2,031 of CALXXU010000087.1, read as the reverse complement.
CCGCTTACCCAAAGCTCTTTGTGGCGCAGATCAAGGCCATTAGCTCCCGTGACCCTCAGCGCGTGCTTAGGGTTAGTGCTGGTGACGCTATCATTGCTGGGGTGCAGCAAGATGTGCAGGCGCCTAAAGTCAGCAAGAGCGCCTACACTGACGGTGCCATCAACTGCGACTTCTTGCGTTCCTGCGATAGTGCCGGTAACGGTGGTGGTGCCACGGACAATCGCGAGGTTGTGCGCTAAGTTTTGCGCAGCGGCCACGATCGCATTGCCATTAATGGTGGCGTTATTAAGTAGCAGCGTATTGTGGGCGGCCGTTTGGGCTTGGGCCACGGTCACATCTCCGTGTACTGTGCCGTTGGTGACCCGCAATAGGTTAAGGTCAGCGTTTGCGCTCTGGCTATGGGCCGCGAGTACTGTGCCTTGCACCGTGCCTTCAATGCTGACTGAATTGTAATTGGCAGGGCCCTGCGCTTTAGCGCCCACGATCGAGCCGGTCACCGTAGCGTTAGCGTAGAGATTGACTTGGTTAAAGTAGGCCGCACCTGCGAGCGACTGTGCGCCCAGCACTTGCTCGGTGCTGCCCGCGCTCACATTGACGGTGTTGGCCAACACATTGCCTGAAGCGACCGCACCGATTAGCTGTTTGGTGGTGCCTGACCATTGCGTAATGGAATTGTAGGAGGCGCTGCCGTGCGGGCTGTAGCCTGCCACTGCAGTGGTGACTGTGCCCATCAGGTCCACAAAATTGCTGTCAGCTGCGGTAGCGCCCATACCTGCGACCACGCTGTCAGCTGTTCCCATAATAGAAACTGAGTTTTGCGTAGCGCCAGCCTGGGTCGCCACTGCACCTAAGACTGTGGTGGCTACGCTGCCTGCATCCGTAATGACCTCATTGGAGCTGGCGCTGGTTCCCGAGCCGCCTACGGCCCAAGTGGCGCGGGCGCTGCTACTGAGCCACAAATTATTGCTCTGTGCGGCGCTGTTCAGGCTCATGCCGCCCACAGCGTAGGTAGCACTGCCCTCTAAATTGAGCGTATTGACGCGCACCGTACCCTGACCCCAAGCGGCCAGTGCACTCTGAGCTTGGCTATCCGAGCTTATATTCAAGGTATTGTAGGAGGTGAGGGTGGTACCTTGGTTTAAAGCCGCAAGAGCCAGGTTCAGGGAGCTTCCTGTCACTGTGAGTTCATTGTCGGCAACATTTTGGCTGTGATGCCAGGCACCAATGGCATCGTAGGGCTCAGAGATGTCGCTCAGCTCGACGCGATTGCCGCGAAAGGTCCCGCTTTGAGGGCCAAACCAAGGTCCAGCTGTTAGGCCCAGCCCTGAATTTTGGAGCGGACTACTTGCAGCTGTAAGTGGCGTCGAGGCGCTGGTGAAGTTGATATATTGGGCCTGGGCCGGCGTGAGAGCAAGCAGGGCTAAAGTCAGGGGAAGAGGTTTGATCATAGGCTTACTCCTTGGGCCACTTGGCTTGAAAGCCATATTATTTTCTCATCTTACGAGATCTCCCTGGCTGTGACAAATTGAAATGAGCTTGACGCTGCTTCCCAACTCGGCTGGGGTGCAAAAAAGGCCAGGTGTTGGCTCATTTCTTTTGCGCTAAAACGCATAAAAATGGGCTTTTCACCTGACCTTGCGACTTCAATAAGTTCACCACGCGCGGCATCGGTCTTGAGCTTGATTACGGCGAGCAAGGCACCAGCGCTCAGGGCTCAGGTTATGGCGCGTACCAGGCTCCAGCTGCCCCAGCCGCTCAGGTAGCTCCAGCTTATCCATCTTATCCAGCTTACGCCGGTATCCCACAGCCAACTGCTCAGGGCTATGGTCAGCAGGGTCAACAAGCTCAGGCCGTGCCACAAGCCGCCCCAGCCCCGCAGTACGCCCCACAACCAGCCCCACAAGGCGCTTACGCTTGGGGTCAAGCTCAGGGCTTACAGCAGCCGCAAGCCGCACCACAGGCCGCGCCGCAAGCTGCTCCAGTCCCAGCTCAAACCGTGGTTAGCCCTTACGCTCAGATGTCAGCAGCTCA
>CALXXU010000086.1 GCA_944392765.1 uncultured Anaerobiospirillum sp. | reverse complement strand
TAGAGACATACAAGCTGATTTGGCCTCAGCCAAAGTCTTAAAAGCAACCTCTACAAGCTCAATCGCATGAGATAGTTGTTGTGCGACAATCTGTTTTGTAGCAGATCTAGGTCGAACGACATTTTCTTTTGCGTCAGAGCGACAGTTTTGCACTAGGTTGATGAAGCTTACCTGTTTCGATAAAATAGTCTAAATACTTACCTGTATGACAGACTGAGAACTGCGGCGTTTTGACTATGACAAGGCGTGGCGCCAGCCCTTGCCAGAGAATTTGTTGAGTTAGATTTGCTTGCACCGAGGTTTAAGAGGGCAGTCAAGGGACTTCAAGTTCCTTAAGTCTAGACCTCGGCTGTGGTAGTCCTGTGCTTTGGGGCTGAGTCTCTGTTTCAACCTGAGTGCGTGGGTTGCGACAACAGTCCCGTTGGGCCTTCAGCTTATGCTTTGAGCTTTTTTCATCGCAGCCTGTCTGATGGCATAACGCAAGGGCGTGGCCTGCGGCTTTGCCGTTTACCTAAGGCTAAAGGCCACTTTTAACAAACGTCTAGTAAGCAAGGCCAATGGCGGCTGGTTTCCTCAGCTAAAGCTTGTCCTTGCCTCTTCTAGACACATCTCGGTACGGTCGAGGGTAAAGTAGCAAACCTCCCGTCACCATGAGGCATACGTAGCCTCGCAACCAGAAGGATCCTATTAGCGCGTACCTATAACTCACGTACCACTCTTGGTGGTACCTAAAGGGCCTGATCCTCATGATCAGCGGTTTCAGCCAAGTAAGACCTATCAAGGAGCCAATAGCGCGTAACTAAATCAGGCACAACCCCTGTTATTGGTTGAGCCAAAGCACAGCTGCCCAGCACAATATCCCCATCTGAAGCTGGAGCTATAAGACTTAGCGTACCTTTAAAGACAAGAGGGGTGTTATTGGTCCAAGCCTGCATAAGCTGTGAACTAAGCATCTCTTGCGCGTCAAGCGCATCCTGTGCAGCTTGTCGCTCGCTGGCTGTTTGGAATTTGCTTATAACTAGGCCCTCAGATTCTAAAAAGTAGGTATGGGTAAAAAAGCACCTTATCTTTGTATAAAATTATCTCATACCATGGCCATTTGAATCTGTGGAGCTAATCACAAGTAACTCATCGGTACAGCTCCAAACTTTTTGTAGCAAGTTTTGGCTAATTGTTTTGCAAACGTTGCAAAGAAATGCAAAGAATGCAAGGTTTTGCAAAGTAAAAAAAAAGCGGTATCTAGATTGAGGTCAGAATGCGCTTAAGATAGGGCGGGGCTGCTCTTGGTGGGTGGGCGAAGTCTGGGATATCAGTGGTGAGCGTGCCGGAGCACGGCAAGAACCCATTGCTGTTTTTGGGGTGGGGCTCAGCAGATTGGTCAGCGGCGGTGCGCGGCCGAGCATGAGTCAAATTTCACTTCTGTGGTGCGAATGCGCTTTCTTGCACCAAAGTGATCCGCGCTGAGCGATAGAGATTGCTCTAAAAGGGGGCGCTCTTGCGCGGTTTGCTGCCACTTAGTGCAAAAATGGAGCAAATTGCCTGAACTTTTCTTTATATGTGGGTTAGATCACAAATATTCGTAGTTGTGTAATTAGTTCACTTTTAAGTGTTTTGCCAAAATTGCATAATGCTCGCAAGAAAAGCAAAGTATGGTGCAGATTTGTTCACGCCCAAGGCCTGCCTTGGGTGCTTGTACCAACTCAAACCGACAGGAACTGAGAGTTACTCTCTCAGGCGGTCTGAGCTTTTCCTCGAGTGCCTCCACTTCTTTTGCCGAGAGGTGCGTTGATCTCGAGCATTTCCAATCAGTCAGTTAGATATGTTGCAGCACCTTCTAAACAGTGATGGTTGGAAGGTGCTTTTTTTTTTTCGTGCCCGATTTTTAGCCCGAGTTATTACCTACTTGGGTCTGCTCAAACGCACGCAGCCCCAAGTCAGTTAGACTCAGGGCTGCGCTCACTTCTTTTTCTTTTTCGTTCTCTTTTCTGGTCAGCGGGCTCTTAGTTGGCGGCAGTGATACTGATGCTGACTTGATGGCAGCTTGGTTTGTCGATCTTAACCGGTGCTCCTGCTAAGTGCAGACCTCGAATCAACACTTGGCGCACCGCGCTGATCTCAAGAATAGCGGCAAAGCCAGGGTCACAGCTGATTTCGTTTCCGCCTTCGCCGCAGAGCTCGACATCGTGCACGCGTTGGATGCTCATCGCACTATCGCTGAGCGCTGACTCGGCCTTGGTGAGATGTAATTGGGCTCCGGCTAAGAGCTTGAGGCGGATGTTGGAGGGAAGCGCCAACTGACTGCAGGTGAAATGGCCCGAAGGGATAATGACCTCACAGGCGATCTGGGGAGCTACTTGCGTCTTGTGCGCGCTAGTACCGTTCTCATGGGCCGCCTGCGCCTGATGCGCGCGCCGCTCGGCCTGAGCTTGGGCCTTTTCGGGGGTGAGCGCCAGGCAGTCGGTGATATGTTTGGCATAGAGTGCGGCTGTAATCATGCCCTCAACCGAGCGCGCATATTGGGTAGCGGCGGCCAAGGCGGCATTGAGCGCCCCTTCCGGTGCTGATTGATAATCAGTCACGCTAAATGTTTTAGCCACAGGAATCTTGGTGGTATCAAGCTCCATAGCACGCTCCTTATTTTGTTCGCTAAGCTCAGTCCATTCTATCAGCAAAGAAAGTGCCTAGCGCTAACTAAAGGGCAGGGGGCGCTCTTGGCTTGAGCGCGTATTAGTGCTCAAGTCTGCAGCCCACGTGAGTCTGGGCATTTTTTGCCCACAAGCCCGCTATGCGCCATGGCGTGGCTTATAATGCCTAGTGGGTGCTTAAGTGCACGCTGCTTAGGTTTTGTGTTTTTATTTTTCTATGTGCTGACGATTAACCCTCTGGGTTAATAGCGGTGGCTTTGGAAGCTAGAAGACCCCTTTGTATGTATAACCTGCCCAATATCCTGACTATTTTGCGCGTCATCCTGATTCCTGTCTTTGTGGGGCTGTTCTATTATCCGACTCCGAGCAGTAATCTCTATGCTGCCATTGTCTTCGTGATCGCAGCTTTGACCGATCTCTTAGATGGCTATTTAGCCCGCAAGTTAAAGCAGACTACTAAGTTTGGTGCCTTCTTAGATCCGGTTGCCGATAAGATTATCGTGTGCACGGCCTTAGTGCTGATCGTCGAATATTACTCGGTGCACGTAGGCGATTTCTTCCCTCACTTCAACCTCTTGGTTTCGATCCCAGCCATGGTCATTATTGCCCGTGAGATTGTAGTTTCGGCCTTGCGTGAGTGGATGGCCGAGATTGGCCAGCGCGCCCAAGTCGCTGTTAACTGGGTGGGCAAGTGGAAAACGACCATTCAGATGTCTGCAATTGCCCTGTTAGTTTGGCGCGTCAATGAGCCGATGATTTACGCCGCAATTGGCCTTTTGATCTTAGCTACCGTCCTGACTATTTGGTCGATGGTTATGTACTTGAAGGTGGGCTTTGCACATATGTCCGAAGGTGAGGATACCGCTAAGAGCGCTCCAGCTAGCGCCTCGGTGCCAAGCACTCAGGAGCAGGATACGGATCCTAAGGTCTAAGGATAAGATCCTTAAGCTATGAGGATGCGACCCTAAGGGGATGCCCCTTAGGGTCTAGCAGAACAAAAAATAAGGCGCTCAGTGAGCGCCTTCTTTTTTGGGGGCTTAAATGCATTTAACCGGCTTGGGGAGGCCCGCAAGCTTAGCGGCGCTTTTGGCGGCGCCGTCAGGGAAGAGCGAGGCGAGCTTGATCGAGTCAGCAAGCTCGGCATGGCCTGCTTGGCGCAAGAGCTTGATGATGCCACGCATAGGCGGGGTGGTCTCATACTCATCGTAGTAGCGCTGTACCATGGCGATGATGGTCAGATGCTCAGAGGTGAGCGTAAGGCCCATCTTTTGTGCCATAAAGTCTCTAAGCTCGGGGCTCCAGTCGCTGCGCTCCTGCAAATAGCCCTCGTCATCGGTAGCGATAGTGCGCCCAGCAAATTCCAGTGCCATGATTTAAGTCATTCCCGTGCCAATGTTGGCTTAGTCTTGGTGATGGAGCAAATGACCCATCCGGTGTTCCTTGGTGCGCAGATAGGCTTCGTTGAACTTGTTCTCGCCGTATTCAAGCGGTTCACGGGCGACCACCTCGATGCCATGCTGCGAGATGTCATTGATCTTGGCCGGGTTATTGGTCATGAGGATGATCTTGTCAAAGCCCATAGCCCGCATCATTTCAGCGCAGATGCTGTAGCTGCGTCCGTCGGCTGGGAAGCCTAAGCGTAAATTGGCATCAACCGTATCAAGACCGCCATCTTGGAGCTTGTAGGCCGCAATCTTATTGAACAGGCCAATGCCACGGCCTTCTTGGCGCATGTACAGTAAAGCACCACGACCGCGCTCTGAGATCTTGCGTAAGGCGGCTTCCAGCTGGAAGCCACAGTCGCAGCGCAGCGAGCCTAAGGTGTCACCGGTTAAGCACTCAGAGTGAATGCGGGTTAACACGGGCTCAGGGCTAGTCAGATCGCCAGTGTAAATTACGGCGTGTTCGCGTGCGTGCTTGTCACGAAACACGGTGATGTTGAACATGCCAAAACGACTGGGCAGCAGGGCGCTAGGGCTCCGATCTAAAATTTCGCTTTCAGCCACGACCAATTACCTATGTAAACGTAAACTAAACCAAGATGAGGAGCGTGCTCCTACGAAGCCCCACATTATACACACAATGGAATTAGTAATGGGCTTGACCCGCGCGTGTGGTGCTTTCATCCCGGCTGCTGCACTCTCATCCCGGCTGCTACACTCTCATCTCAGCTGTTGCACTCTCATCCCGGCTACTGCACTCTCATCACGGCTGCTGCACTCTCATCCCGGCTGCTGCGCTTTCATCCTCGCGTGCTCTGTTCTCATCTCAAAGCGTGATGTGCGGCTTTGCTATGGTGGGGCAAAGTTGCTAAACTTGCCCCGAGAGTGCCGCTTGCTGCGGCCATTGCCACATTTTGTGTAAAGTTAAGGAAGATTCATGGCTAAGGCTTTTGTCATTGCTGTTGATGGTCCTGGTGGTGCCGGTAAGGGTGAGTTAACCCGTCGTTTGGCCAGCGCTTTAGGTTATGACTTGCTCGATTCGGGCGCAATCTATCGCGTCTTAGCATATGCCGCTCGCAAAGCGGGCCTTGCCATGTTCGATGAGGACTCCTTAGTGCAAGAGGCTCAGGTCTTAAGCTTGAGCTTTAAGGTCGAGTCTGATGGCGTCCACGTGATGTTAGGTGCCGAGGATGTCTCCAAGGCGATCCGCACCGAAGAGTGTGGCGTCAACGCCAGCAAGGTTGCCGCGCATCCGCTGGTACGCCAAGCCCTGCTCCAGCGCCAGCGTGATTTCCGTCAAGAGCCTGGCCTGGTTGCTGACGGCCGCGATATGGGTACTGTGGTATTCCCAGACGCCCAGGTCAAGATTTTCTTAGATGCTTCGGCTGAAGTACGTGCTCAGCGCCGCAAGCTCCAGCTGGAGCAAGCAGGCAAGGAAGCTGACTTTGACCTCATCTTAAAGGAAATCACCGAGCGTGATGAGCGCGATCGCAATCGCCCGGTCGCACCTTTAAAGCCAGCTGAAGATGCCTTAGTGCTCGATTCAACTAATATGAGCATTGAAGAGGTCTTTAATACGGCTATGGACTATATCAAGTCCAAGCAGGCCTAAGTCCAGCTTTTAGGTTTAGGCTAACCTATGGGCCAAGGGCAACTTCTCAGCCTAGCTGCTAGGCCTGAGTGCTGCTAGTCTGAGCTTGGCAGGGCGGCCTAAGCCTAGCCTGAGTTTGCGGGCCTATCATAGGTAATTATTCATTGTTTCGCTGTAAGGAGTAAGACGATGCCAGCATCACAGTTAGCTCATTCTCATGATTGTGCGCGCAAGAGTCGCTTGCGTGGACTGGTGCCGGTCTTACTCTTAAGCTGCCTGCCGGTGCTGACCACGGGCTGTGGCGCATTGCTCTTAGGTGGCGGTGCCGCCGGTGGTGCCGCTGTGGCGCAAGATAGCCGTAGCTTCTCGACTATGGTCTATGACGATGGTATCGAGCAAAAGGGCTACGAAATCTTAAAGTCCAATAGCCTGCTCTCCAAGCCAGAAGATACCAGTGTCTCGATTACCTGCTTTAACGGCAATGTGCTCATTACCGGTCAAACAGTCAATCGCGATTACATCAAGTGGGTGGTTAAAGAAATCGAGGGCTTAGAGCACGTCCGTAAGGTCTATAACTACGCCACCTTACAAAAGCCGGTGCCTGCCAGCGTAGTCTCGAGCGATGCTTTGATCACCTCCAAGGTCAAAACCCAGCTCTTATTTGGTAAGGATATTTCCTCCAATCGCTTCAAGGTCGTCACTGAGAACGGCAATGTTTATCTGATGGGCATTGTCACCAAGGATGAGAGCGCCCGTGCTATCAACACTGTGCTCAAGATCAGTGGCGTACGCCGTGTCTATCACATCTTCGATTACATCGAAGAGCAGAAGTACCAAGGCAATGGCGCCCAGGAGGAAGAAAATATCTTAGTCTCGCCGCAAAAGCGCGGGCAAAACACCTATAACAAGCCGGTGCGCAGCTCTAACTACCAGGATTACAGCAACTCCGACGGCACTTATGCCCCGCAGCAGCGCTACGGTTCGCATGAGCCATCATCAACCTATGTGCCGCCAGTGCAGCAACAGCAAAACGGTGGTGCTTACATCATGGATGATCCGGCGCCACAGTCGACGAGCGGTCCTGCTTCGCTCTTAGTCCCGGCCGATCAGTACTAAGGCGAGATTAGTCTTAGAGGGAAAAAGCGTGGGGCGATGGCTCTGCGCTTTTTTGTTCTTTGGTTTTCTCGTCATGGTGCGAGATCTCATTTTTGCTACAATATGAGACCTTATTGGATCATTGCTCAAACGGTCAAATTTAGTGGTTCAAACTAAGTGGTTGAAACCAAGTGGCTTAAACCAAGTGATTTAACTAAGTGAGTTTGGGCAGTGGGGGTGGAGTGGCAAGGGTGTGAGATGGCTACAGATAACGCATTCTATATCGTTGATGTCTTCGTGCCCAATCGGGGTGAGCCCGAGAGCGCCTTGGAGCTCACGATCTTGCGGGTGATCGACCCTGAAAGCTTGCCCCAAGTCTATGTCCACACCTATATCCGCCCCGAGTTAAACATCGTAAGCCGGATCCATTGGAGCTATGCCGCAAGCTACGGCATTAGCCGCGATCAAATCTTAGGTTCGGATTACCCCACCTTTCACGAAATCGTCAACGCTGATTATCTGCGTGATAAGAGCGTGATCTGCTTGTGCGAGAATTTTGAGCCGGTGCAAACCTTGGTGGCTCACGCCCAACAATGCTACAGCTTGCTCAATATGTGGCAGGAAGTGTTCGCAGGAGATGAGGACGCCGGACAAATTGCTGAGCTCGAGCAAATGCTCTCTTATATGGGTTTGCCGCCCCAAGACGCCAGTAATTGCCATTACACGCCGCTCATGAAGCGCTGCCGGGCTCAAATTGCGGTCTGGATGTACCTCTTTGCCTGTATGCGCCAGAACAGCCACCCGCCGCGTGGTTTTAACGAAAACGCCAAGACCGTGTTCTGGCCTTTAGATAACATCCCAGAGCCTTGGTATGACCCGCAGGCGCGCGATTTCACCGATATTCCGCCTGAGGCGATTACCGACTATTTCTCGGAGCGCTTGCCTGAGTACGTACACTGGAACTCGGTGCGCCTTTATGGCAACGATTGGCGCTTTGCACGCGAGCGTAATTTTGAGGTGAAGATCGTCGATCAAGACGCAATGCTCAACTTTATCTTCTATCGCCTCTTTGATCTACCCAAGCGCCTGATGGTGCTGACCTTCTATGCCTTGTGTGAGCAGCGCACCTATTACGCGCGCGTTATCGCCTTGCACCAAGGGCAATTCAATACTATGCAGACCTCGGTCAAGGAAGATTTTGGCTCCTTTGTCATCTCGCATTTGACCGACTTCTTGCTGACCAAGCAAAAGCATGACATCATTCGGGCCTTGGTCGATCAGGTGCTCCAAGCTAAGTTTGAGCAGCCTCAAGGTAATTACGATTTCGATGAGCTGTACCAAAAGCATGAGCTCAATCAGCGCCAGCGCTCCAAGGAGCGTTCTAAGGGGAGCTACTTTAGTCCTGCTTATGGCGCCGAAGAGGATTTGATCTTTGTGCGCAAGCGCTTAGAGTTAAATCGCAATATCTTCTGGTATCAGGAGTTACGCCTCCAAGATGAAGTGCTGCTGCGCCGCTTTATTATCAAGGGCAATGATGCCGAGCGCGATGAGTGTATCGACCATATCAATGCCAAAATTGAAGAGTTAATTGGCGAGGCCAAAACTCCGCTGGCTCCATGCTGGCTCAATGCCGGGCTTAAGCAATGGATTGAATTTATCACGGGCTTTGCTTGGAGTGAGCTCTCGAATGTGCCTAAGCCGGGTGATGCTCCGTCTTTGAGCGCAGCGCGCCGCACTATTCAAGAAATTATTGCGCAGCGCTCACGGCGTTACTATCAAGCTTATATCAGCAATCTGCGCAAGGTGACGGCAGGAATTGATGCGATCCAAGAAGGGGAGCACACCATTCTAGCCTTTATGTTCCAAGGTATTACCTACGAGTTCGATGTCGACAAGAGCTCCGACGGTGAGGGCTTGCTGGCTAAATTCCGTAAGCTGTTCTAATTTCAGGGAAGAGGTACTATGACCCAAGATCGCGTTAAATCCTTTGGTTTGGTGCCACCGGCCCAGAGCCATTTGGAGCTGCCGGTTGCCTGTGAGAGCATTCCTGCAGGCTTCCCTTCACCCAATGGTGGCTATATCGACGGCAACTTAGACGTTAATCAATTCTTGGTCAGTCATCCTTCCTCGACCTACGTCTATCAGGTCACAGGTGACTCGATGATTGAGGCGGGCATTATGCCGGACGACTTTGTCTTAGTTGACTCGAGCATCCAAGTGCGCTCAGGCGATGTGGTGGTAGCTTCGATTGACGGTGAGTTCACGATCAAGAAGCTCGAGGTCGGACCACCGCCACGCTTGGTGCCGTGCAATAGTCTGTACCAGCCGGTGCAAATCGATGAAGGTGCAGAAGTCACCATTATCGGCCCAGTCATCAGCGTTATCCGCAAATATCATTAACCCACAGGAGCCACGATGGCAACTCAATCAGTCCACAAGCGCAAGCCCAGCGTGGCCACCTCAAAAACTAAAGACCCTGATGCCCCACGCCGGGGACCGGGGCGCCCGCGTAAGGATCCAGGTGAGGTCAAGCGGCAAGTCGCATTTTTCCTCACAGATGAAGAGCGGCGCATGCTCAAGGAAATGGCGCTGCTTTGGGGCTGCACTGCCTCGCAATTTTTAGCCAACCTCATTCGCGACAATTACAAGTCCAAGCGCTACATGAAAGGCTTTAACCAGTTAAGCCAGGATGAGCGCGCTGAGCTCGTGTCGCAGCGTCAGACCACCCAGTTTATTACCTCGCGCCGTGAGCAAACGGCGATGCAGCGTAATCTCGACCGCCGCATGGGTATGGATCGCAGTCTCACCAACGTCATGGTGATTGCCGCGCCCCAGGTCGTGACGCAAAGTGCGGTGCGCACGAACGCTCTGCAAGATGGCATCAATGTGCCTGGCATTTACTGTAAGAACTTAGGCGATGTCTGGATTGTGCCGTACGGTCAACTCTACCGCATTTCGGTGGTGGAGATTATCCAATACCCGTGCTATGCCTCTGTTTTAGACTACTTTGCCGGTAAGCGCATTGCTCCGGGCTTGTTGAGTGACTTTATTGATCGTCAACATGACTTCAAGCTGTCCTCGATGGGTGAGAAGGCGGTGCAAGAGCGCTTGGCCAAGGTCTACGGCACTATTCGCTATCCAGTAAAAGAGAGCTTTGAGTTAAAGCGCCGGGAGCGCATGATTGCCGAGTCCCAGCAGACTATGGCGCAGATGCTAGCTGAGCTCTCACCGGAAGCCCGCTCGACCTTAGACCATATCAATCAAAACGCGGCCCACGAAGCTGAGTCTTATGCGCGTACCGCCCAGAACGAGCCACCCGTAGCTCCAATGCCTGAGCCGGTTACACCAAAGACGCAGCGCGCCGCAGTCCAAAAAGACTTAAGTACCGAAGCCGCCGCCATTATCCCCGAGCCGGACGTCTTTGCAGACAGTGACGTGCCACCAGAGGCTAGCGCTGCCCAAACTGAGTCTAGCGCCGCCCAAGCCGAGAACTGCGTTGCGCAAGCTGCGGTCAGCACCGTTCAGGCTGATGATTGCGCCAAGCGAGCTGACTTTAGTGAAAGTGCCGCCGATACTGAGCCTCAGGCCGTCGCACCATCCTCGGACGCCTTGATGGAGCACGCCTCTGGTGCTGAGTCACAAAAGAGTGTTTCATCAGAGTTAGGGCTTGAGGATAGCATGGCAAGTGTCGAGCCTCACGTGACAGCTCCAGCTGATGCTGCGCTTGAGCTGGAGGCCATGGCGAGCAGGGGCGAACCAGCGGTCGATGCTGCGTCTGCAACTTCATCAGAGTTGCTATCAGAGGAAAATGCGTCAGCAGAGGAGCCTGCACCGGCTGTACTTCACTGTGCGCTGCAAGCTCAGTCTGAACTCATGGAGCAAGACCAGGCTGAATCACACTCGGTATCTTCTGCTGCTGAGCGGGTGCGTGGTCGCTCATTGCGCCGTCGACCGATCATGCGCCAGCGTCAGCAGCTTGAAGTAGTCTTAGGACAGGGGCAAGATCCTGATATTCCAGCGGCGCCGTTCTTGGCTGAGCCTGATGAACCGACCCCTGACGATTCGACCTCTTAGCGTCGGCATGCTATTGTGTTGCTTGCATGTGCCTAGAGCATGAGCAGTTTTGGAGAAAATTTAAGGACGTGGTGATCAATTACTGCTCAAATTTTGCATGCTAACTAACAGGACTTGTTGGGAGGATAGTGGTATGACAGAGCAATTACTTCGTATGATGCCTGTCGGAGTTTCTGACTGGCGCAGAATTCAGAGAGGGGACAAGTTCTATGTCGATAAAACCCCAATTCTGTCCAAATTGGTCAGAGGCCTAGACAAGATTTTTATCGCACGGCCGCGCAGAATGGGTAAGACAACCCTTATTTCCATGCTTGAAGAGCTTTTCACTAATGGTGATAAGAACTTTGAGGGTACGGCGATATATGGTCAGTGGCCAGAAAAAGATGCTTATCCTGTAATTAATCTCAATTTTATGGAAATCCATGGGATGGCCATGGAGGTTGAGAATCAAAAACATAAAGATTGGGCTAGCACTCAGTCATATGCAGATTCTTTTACTCATACGTTGCGCAATTCTCTAAAAATAGCTTTTACGCAGGGTGGATTTCTTCAGGCCGAAGAAATTAACAATAAATGTGCCAATTTTGGTGATTTTCTTCAAAATTTAGCTGCTATCTCGAAAGAGCAAGATCTTGTTTTTCTTATTGATGAATGGGATTTTCCTCTGTCTATTAATCTGGATAATGAGGATAGATTTAAGGCAATTTTAGTTATTTTGCGAAAATTTTATATTTGGCTTCGCACTCTTAAGAATATTAGATTTATCTTTGTTACTGGTATTATGCGTTACCATGAGACATCGTTGTTTACTGGTAAAGATATACAAGATATCAGTATGGAACTACGTTGGTCAAACCTTATGGGGGTGACCAATGATGAGCTTACTTTGTCCTACGATCCATACATTGAGATTGCGGCTGAGCGTTTACATTGTAGTAAAGTTGAGCTTGTGGCAAAGCTTAAGCGTCATTATGATGGTTTTTGTTTTGATGACCAAGCCCAGACTAAATTATATTGTCCTTTCTCGCTCAATAAGTTTTTTGAGGCGGTGGCATTAGATAACCTGCCAAATGAGTTGCCTGTTTTTGGTGACTATTGGATGAAATGTGCTGATGCCGTAAGTGCTTTAGGTTATCTGTTGCAAAGCCGTAAAATTGATCTGCCTCAAATGATGGCGCTCAAAGAGCAAGATGTAACGCTCACTTATGATGAGTTAAGTGAACCCCAGTATTTTTCGCAAGTTCAAATTTTGCCGCTGTTGGTTGAAGCTGGATACTTATCGATTAAGGAAGTAATTCCTCCTGCTCCTGACTCTGATGATGAGCTGTCGTTTCGTTGTGGTATTACCAACCTTGAGGTTGCAACTGATTTTTTAAAAGCAATCAAAAACCATGCTAAAGCTAAGATTAAAGTCAGCAAGTTAGAGGGCGAAAATTCCCCGTTGAGAAAAGATTTGTGTAATGCCTTAGAGCAAGGGGATATACCGCGTTTCTGTGCCCGCCTTAACGAGTTGCTTTACGATATTTCATATGAAGCTTTCATTAACGTATCTGAGGCTCTTTATCGCGCATTCATACTTATCTATTTGAGGGAAATCTTCTCTAAGGTCCGCGAGGAAACTCACAACTCCCAAGGACGTTCAGATATTGAGGTCGAGACTGATCATGGTCATGTGTACGTCTTCGAGCTCAAATTAATTGAGTGCGGCGCACGAGCACGTGACCTCCCAGAAGGTACGCCAGAGATCGACTTGGAGCAGGTTAATGAGCAATGCTTAATTCCTGCAAAAAAGCAAATGCTCAGTCGGGGGTATGGGGTTAATGCTTACACTCATGGTGCCCCTGTCACCGGGGTGGTACTCGCCATAGGAGCGGTTCAGCGACGTATTGTGGCATGGCGCAGTCTTACCCCGGAAGGTGAGAAATACGATTACGTTCCAGCGCCGAATATAATCAATAAACATGTGGCGCCACAGCAGGCTTCAATTTAGCGTGCTTGCGTATTATGCAGGGAGCGTTTGGGATTTAACTAAGGTGTACGTCTTGGATTAGCACAGCTGAACGGTGTTATGACAATGCTGATCAATACTGCCGGAATGCTCTTAGATGGTACTTGCTCTGGTCTTGGGTGAACCTTGGGCATCAGACGAACCTACGATCTGAGGCAAAAACGTTACGTAACTAGCATTTTGGCCAAGTTTGCCAGTGTCATGATTATGTCCTGTAATAGAATGGATCATGTTCAAGCTTGGCTTTGGGCCTGAACTCATACTGCTTTCGTGCAGTGTGCTGACATGAGCTTACGGATGCTCTTCTCTTATCACAATTACCGTTCCCATAATGCTTTTGGTTCAGGGTCGACGCGGATACTGGTGGGATTTAGTGCAATTTCTTTGTGGTTGCACCAGCCGTGCTCCTTGATGGGGCTGGGCGTGCCCTTAGGTGCAGCGGCACGGGACTTAGCAGGGAGCAGGTTAGGTAGGAGTCGGGCGCGGTAGCTTGCTGCTCTCTTCGTGGGCAATAGTGCAAAGTGTGCATTGTGTGCATCAAGCACTTATAATGTCAGCTAGGCAAGACTAGCAGCACAGACATGCGATAGCTTTTTGCGTCCTGAAGTGCACGGTGCCAACTTGTGTGGCGCTAGTGCTACAATAGTGCCGTCGCAGGCTGCATCGCTACTTTCGTCTAACTGTTCAAAAAGCTTGCACATTGACCATTATGGTCACACTTTATGCTTTGGCCTAGGCCAAAGTGGTGGTTACGCTTAGTCGTCAAGAAAACAAAGAACAGTCAGACTAAGGTGAATCTTTCTAAGGAGTCTTCAATGATTGGTATTGTGGTCGTATCTCACAGCAGCAAGGTAGCCGAAGGCATTTGCGACATGGTTCAGCAAATTTCCGCCCGCGATGGCACCAAGATGCCAATTTTCCCAGCAGGTGGTAATGCCCAAGGCGGCTTAGGCACCGACCCACAGCGTGTCTTAGACGCCATCAAGCGTGCTGACCAAGGCGAGGGCGTTGTTGTGTTAGCCGACTTAGGCTCGGGCGTTATCAGCTCGCAGGCTGCAATCGCTATGTTAGACGAGCCATTACGCTCGCGCGTTAAGATCGCTGATGCCCCAATTTTAGAGGGTGCTGTGGGCGCTGGCGTTGAGGCTGCCGCTGATGGTGAGAGCAGCTTAGACTTAGTTATCTCCACCGCTGAGGGTGCCCGTCAGCTGCACAAGAAGTAAAAGTTTAGGTTCGACTTTTACGCAGCCGCACGGCACAAAAAGGGCTAGCAGATTTTCTGTTAGCCCTTTTTGCTGCGCGCTTGTTACGCAAATTTTTTTTTTTTGTGTTGTGAGCGGCACGCTCTGTGGGAGCGTGCCTAAGGTCACCGTAGGATGCCTCGAGGGTTAGTCCTAATCGTCCTTGTCCTTACCAGCCTTCTCTAAATTGAGGACGACATGAACCGAGGACGAAATGACGGTTGGCTCGACGCTGTAGGTGCTGACCACATTGCTCTCTGGAGCGGCAGCGGCTAAAGCCATCATGCGTGGAGCGGCATTACGATATACGGCAATGCCGTTGTTTTGGAAGGATAAGGTGCAAGGAGTGCCCACCTTAACCCCAAAGCCATCGGCTAAGAGCTTGGCCTTGATCTTGGCATCTTCAATCGCCTTCTTGGCTGCCTCGAGCTCATACTTCTTGCGGTCAGATACCGTGTACTCATAGCCTGCAATCTGGTTGATGCCAGCAGCAATAGCCATATCGTTGATCTTGCCAATTAAGGCAAAGTCGGAGAGCTTGATATCGACGTTACGACGGGCTTCATAGCCTTGGAGCTCTTGCTTCTTGAGCTTCTCATTGTACTCGTAGCGTGGGAAGATATTGATCGAGTCGGCGACAAAGGCCTTGTCATCGAGCTTTAAAGCCTTAAATGCGTCGGAAAAGGCCGTCACGGTCTTTTCGACTTCACGGCGAGCTTCGTCAGCGGTTGGCTTTACTGCGCTGACACTGTAGTTGAGGCGCACGCGATCAGGCATGACCTTAACTTCACCTTCGCCTACTACTTCAACCTTGGCTTTACCCACTTCACACCCTCCTAAGGCTGCTGCTTGTGCTTGCGTTACTCCCAGCATTGGTACCGCCAGAGCCAGCGCTAAGACAATTTTCTTGAAATTGGTCATATCGATTACCTCATAACAAATCCGGTAGTGGCACTGTGCAGTGCACCAAATGTTGGGCCCTGTGTGCGGCATAGCTGGTGCGCTACCATCGATGTAGTACAGCCGGTGCGTATCACCGGTACAGAGCACCTTGTGCTGCGCACCTTGGGTCATACAGTTTGACCTGGTGCCATGCGCTCAAGGCATGTCATGAGTTACATCTTAGGGCAAGATAATTAGGCTAGCCTTGGGACTGTCTTGAGTCAAACTTAGCGTCTCACTGTTCTTGTTGTGCTAAGGCTTGTTTTTGCCGCTCGCTCACGGCAAGATAGGGGCCCCATTCACCTTGAGGATATGTTATGGCAGAGCAAAGCTTTTCCCATGATTACCAAGCCGCTCCGGGGCGGGCGCTGGAGCTGTTAGCCCCAGCCAAAAACCTTGAGGTAGGTACAGCGGCCTTGATGGCCGGAGCTGACGCCATCTACATCGGAGGTACCGGCTTTGGCGCGCGCGCCGCTGCTGGTAACAGTATGGCTGATATCGCCGCCTTGTGTACCCTCGCTCATCGCTTGGGGGCGCGCGTCTATCTCACCGTCAATACCTTGCTCTATGACGATGAGCTAACCCAAGTGGCAGCTATGCTCAAGGAAGCTAAATCAGCGGGAGTTGACGCCTTAATTGTCCAGGACTTGGCGCTGTTGACGCTGCCTGAGGTGCAGGGTTTTGAGCTGCATGCCAGCACCCAGATGAATATCAATAGCCTGGATAAAATCGCGTGGTGTCGCGCGCTTGGTATGGCGCAGGTGGTGCTGCCGCGCGAGTTTTCGCTGGAGCAAATCAGGCAGTGTACGCAGGCCTTCCCTCAGACTCGCTTTGAGGTCTTTGTCTCAGGCGCGATGTGCGTGAGTGTCTCAGGTGAATGCTTTATCTCAGAGTACATGACGGGGCGCAGCGCCAATCGTGGCGCCTGTGTGCAAATCTGCCGTTTGCCGATGGAGCTATATCATAAAGAAAGCACGGGAGATGCCCTGATCGCCTCGGGCCACTTGCTTTCGATGAAGGATAATCTGCGCTTAGCTGGGCTTGAAGCCTTAGTGGCCGCTGGCGCCAGCTCCTTTAAGATTGAGGGACGCCTCAAAGAGCGTGACTATGTGGTCAACCAAGTTACGGCTTTTCGCCAAAAGCTCGATGCCTTGATTGCACAAAGTGAGGGTAAGTATCGCCGTGCTGCCTTAGGCGTCGCGCATGCCGCCTTTGTGCCTGATGTTACTAAGACCTTTAATCGTGGTTTTACCAGCGCCTATCTGCAAGGTGATAATCGGGACTTGGTTGATGTGCGTACCCCTAAAAGCTTAGGCGAGCGCATGGGAACCGTGGTCTCCATCGCAGGCCTGACGGTAGGGCTTAAGCTCGCAGTCCCAGCTACCATCGCCAATGGTGATAGCTTTACCTTCTTTGATGCTAAGGGCGAGCTCACCGGCTTTCGCTGTAACAAAGTCAGCGTCGAGGCTCCAAGCGCTAGCACTAAGGGCCCTCGGAGCAAGAAAATTGGGGGTAAGGGTGCTGAGTCAAAGGGAGCTGAGAGTAAGGGCAGCGTAAGCGCAGGCAAGGGTGCCACGGTCTATTTGACCTTAGCGCAGGCTCAGCCCGCACTTAAGGTGGGCCAAACCCTCCAGCGCAATGTCAACAGCCTCTTTATCAAGGCCATCAACCAGCCTAAGGCTTTAAGTTGTAAGGTCATGCTCCATGCGATGTTAAGCGCTGACTCTCAAGGTCTGACGGTACGTTTGGGCGATGACTGGGGACGGACGGGGGCGGCCCAAGCGATGTGGTCCGAAGATGAAGGGGTACCAGTGCTCAAGACCGAGGTGGCCTTAAGCAAGCTCAATAAGCTCGGTGATGAGCTCTTAAGTCTTAAGGATGCTCAGGTTGAACATGAGAATCTGATGGGACGCATGCCGCTCTCGGCTTTCAATGCCTTACGCCGTGAGGCTTTAGAGCGCTATCAAGCTCAGGCTGCGCTCACATGGGCTCAAACTTCGGATTATCTGGATCCCCAAAATCCGCGCGTGCCATATCAGGGCTTGCCTGCTAAGGTGCCAACTCCAGATATGCTCAAGGCCGAGTTACAAGGCATAACAGAGCCCGATTTGCCGCCTGAGCAAACAGTAGCGGTCTTTACCGAGGCCAAGATTGACCGGCGTCTGATTACCAATGCCCAGGCGCGCGCGTTCTTAACTGACGTTAACGGGGACTTGCCGCCTGAGCCAAACAAACTTGTGGCTCATGCGGTTATGACCTGCCGTCACTGCTTGGTGAAGAGTCACGCGCGCTGCAAAAAGGACGGGGGCTCGACCAGCGGCTTCTACCTTAAGATTGGCAAGCACCAATTTGATGTGGTCACCGATTGCCGCAAGTGCTATATGTACTTAGTGCCTAGGGCCTAACGGCTACGACCGTGCAGCCAAAGTTGTACGGTCGTAAAGCTAAGCCTTCAAGGGGTGGACTAAGTGCTCAAAGCGTAAGCCGCGCTCCTCAGCGCCATAGGGCAAGCTGAGCGTCCTATGGGACACGAGCGGTTCAATCAGACAGCGTGATCCCTAGCGGGCAAAGTAGGCAGCGATTTCGTGCATGCGTGCGATTTGGTCGCACTTGAATGGGCAGCGCTTGACGCAGTGACCGCAGTCATTGCACTCGCTGGCGTGGTGCTCTAAGTTGAGGTAATGCTCGCGCGCTAAGTTGTCGCCCATTAGGGCTAGTGATAAATTTGAAAAGTTCCAACAGGATTAAAAGTATTTGGTTCGTTAGCTAATGAGATAATGGTAGAATGCG
>CALXXU010000085.1 GCA_944392765.1 uncultured Anaerobiospirillum sp. | reverse complement strand
CGGTGATTAGCGCAGTCCGGTAGCGCAACTGGTTTGGGACCAGTGGGTCGGGGGTTCGAATCCCTCATCACCGACCAAAATAAGCAAGCCGCAAGGCATAAGCGTCGGTGATTAGCGCAGTCCGGTAGCGCAACTGGTTTGGGACCAGTGGGTCGGGGGTTCGAATCCCTCATCACCGACCAGCTTCAAGCAAAAAAAAAAGAGCACCTTACGGTGCTTTTTTTGTGGGTAAAAGAAAAACTTATCTACCCATATTAAATAAGGCCATACCATGTCCCCAGGAGCGCGCATAGTTAGGTATGGCTTTAGGTATGGCTCAGCGCCCTTTACATGCGCTTGGTACCTGAGAGCGGCGTGCTCGACTTAGCGCAGGGCTTCTTGCCTGTACTCTTAGTGCGCTTCGGGGCTGTAGCTTGAGCCGCCGGAACCTGCGCTTGAGTTTCCGGAGCCGCAGCTTGAGCTTTAGCAGGAGCGACCTTACGGGCTTTAGCTGGCGTCGCCTTAGGAGCTGCGACCTTAGAGCTCTTGGCCTTAGTGACCTTCACCGCAGCTGATTTAGCCTTGGCATCAGCCACTTGCTCTGCGTCAGACGAAGCTGCTGGGGCTTTAGCCTTAGGAGTCTTGGCAGAGGTGGTCTTAGCGGCTGGAGCCTTCTTGGTGGCTGCAGTGCGCTTAGCCTTTGGCGCGGCGCTCTTAGTAGCAGCTGGAGCGACCGTAGGGGCCACTTGAGCCTCAGGTTTAGCAGCTACAGCCGCAGATTCCTTAGCGCTGGCGACCGTTTGAGCCTTGGACTTCGTGGAGGCGGAGTTCTTAGGCTTGATCGTTAAGGTGTTGGCCGCAGCCGTTGGCGCAGGCTGAGCACTCTTGCTCACCTTAGCTGTAGCCTTAGGGGCAGTAGCTTTGGCTTGCTGGGTAGCAGTGGTGCTCGGGGCGAGCTCAGTAGCAGCGGCTTTAGCCTTAGCAGCAGGGGCAGGCTTGGCCTTAGTGGCCTTTGCGGCAGCGGCCTTAGCTGGCTTAGCTTTAGCGGCAGGTTTAGCTTGAGCGGCAGCCTTGGCCGGAGTGGCGGGCGCGCTAGGGGTTGCATTTGGTGGTGCAGCTTCAGTGAGCGGCTGGGCCTGAGGCCGAGTGGAGGCGGAGTTCTTAGGTCTGACCTCCAAGGTGTTGGCCATGCTGTGAGGCGGCGTGGTGGTTTGAGCGGCAACTTGCTGGGCTTTTTGGGCCTTACGCTCGGCTGCTGCCTTTTCGGCCGCACGCGATTGGAACTTAGGGCCACGCTTTAACATCAGCGACTCGTAAGTCAGGTTCTTAGGAGGCGGCAGCTTGACGTAGCCGTACTCGTAGCCGTTGAGGCGCATTACCGTAACCTCTTTGAGGATAGGGTAGCGCTCAATGAAGCTAGGCTTAAAGGCAATGCGACCAAAAGGCGCGCCGTTTTCGATTCGGCCTACCGTTTCGCGCGCAATCACCTTCGAGCGCTTCTTTTGGGTGTCCCACATATGGACGGTGGTAGTCACCATACTACGCGCGACACCGTTGGCGAGCTTATGGACAAAGGTGGTGAGGCTAGGAATGCCTAGCTCTCTGATGTTGAGGTGAATTTTCGGGGGCGCCATAATTAACTCCTTGCAATTACCCTGGGGCCAAGGAGGTTAAGTTAGGCGCTGTCTAATCAGGTAGGGCAGCGATAGCTTGGTTGGCCGCAAACGGGAATTGCATCATGTACGCTGCAAGAGCGCAGCTTGATTGAGACTCGGTGGGATTGGGCTGTGACACTGCCCGTGCTGTGAGCACAAGAGCGCGTTTTGCGCAAGGCGCGACCGTAATACCATTCAAGCAAATTAATAACGATGAACAAACAACAACTGATGAAAATCAGCCAATTACCTAAAGCTACCATAACATAGTGAAACTGCAAAGAAATGGCTTTTTTGTGGGCTTTGTGACCTAGATTCCCAAAATGAGAACATTTTTGAAAAATTTGCCTACGGTGTCACAAAAAGCAGCTTGCGCCGCATAAAAAAGCATTTTCAAGATACAGACAAAAGACTGTAATGTGTCAGTAAACATGGGTCGGTGGGGCCCTCGATATCAGGTTTGTAGTACGCGATATTATTTATGTACGGTAAAATTATGGTAAGTGCACTGAGCTTTGCTGGTTGGTGCGGAGGCAACGCGGTCTGCATTTGTCTTAATCGATACGTCCGGATAGCTTGATAATCCAGAGAGCTTGATGAAAAGAAAAGGCAGATACGACAAGGCACCGGGTGAGTCCACTTGGAGTGGGACATACCGGTGCCTTGGAGCGTAGGGGCTGTTATTGGAGCCCGCTATCTGGTTGAGTTTAGCGCTGAGGCTGGTTGAGCTTAGTGCTTAGGGAAGAGGCCTACTTGCAGGTCTTCTGCGGTGTAGATCTGCTTGCCATCGGCAAAGACCTTACCATCGGCTAAGGCCATGGCGAGGTTGGCGCGCTCGGTAATGCGCTTGATGTCGATGACGTAGGTGACCTTCTTGCAGGTTGGCAGCACTTCACCCTTGAACTTAACCGTCTTCACGCCTAAGGCACGACCCTTACCTGGGCCGCCACGCCAGCCTAAGAAGAAGCCGACTAATTGCCACATCGCGTCGAGGCCTAAGCAGCCTGGCATTACTGGGTCGCCTGGGAAGTGGCACTCAAAGAACCACAGCTCTGGGGTGATATCGAGCTCAGCGGTAATCTGACCTAAGCCGTGCTCACCGTTGTCAGCATGGATCGAGGTGATGCGGTCAAACATCAGCATGTTTGGTGCTGGTAATTGGCTGTTGCCTGGGCCAAATAACTCGCCGCGCGAGCAAGCTAACAGGTCTTCTTTGTTAAAAGAGTGAATTCCGCGTTCAAGCAACGATGGCATGTGCAAACTCCTGCTGATATCTGCGCTGAGGGGCCTTAAGGCCTGTGAGCGTAGCGCGTAGATAAAATTCCTATCACGCAGGCTTCCCACAAAAGCATGGCGCGCCACCTAGGTGGTGCAGCCGAGGCAACCTACGCATCGCGCGATAGTATAGCACAGCCCTTTTTAGCCCCAAACTGTGCTGAGTTACCCACTGCCTTAGTTGCTCTCTATGCCGTAGTTGTCCGCTATGCCATAGTTGCTCACTATGCCATTGTTGCTCACGCTGCTGCGCTCAGCACGCGGCTTGGTAGGGTTCACTTTTTTTTTTGTGTGTGTGGGGGGAGGCCCAAACAACAACGCCGCTTCAGTTGAAGCGGCGTTGGAGCTGCGTTAGGTCGTTGAGCTAACGGGTGCCAAAGACCACAATGGTCTTGCCGTGGGCGTGGATGAGGTGATTTTCTTCCATCATCTTTAAGATCCTGCCCACCGTCTCACGCGAGCAGCCTACGATCTGACCAATCTCTTGGCGCGTGATCTTGATCTGCATGCCATCTGGGTGGGTCATCGCCTCGGGCTGATGCGAGAGGTTGAGCAAGGTCTTGGCAATGCGGCCGGTTACGTCTAAGAAGGCTAAATTGCCGACCTTCTTGGAGGTATCGGTCAGACGTGCGGCCATCTGAGCGGACAGGCGCATCAAAATCTCAGGGTTAACCTGCACCAATTGCTTGAACTTGTTGTAGGAAACCTCAGCGATCTCACACTGGCTCTTGGCCTTGACCCAAGCCGTGCGGGTTGGATTCTCCTCGGACTCATTGAACAAGCCTAACTCGCCAATGAAGTCGCCCTGGTTCAAGTAGGAGAGAATCATCTCGTGGCCATCATGATCCTTGATCAAGACCACAACCGTACCCTTGACGATGTAGTAGAGGGTGTCAGCTTTCTCGCCCGCATGGATAATGGTGCTCTTGGCGGCATGCTTGTGAATGTGACATTGACTGATAAACCAGCTAATGGTGCTATCTGCAGGTTGCTTAACCATAACGAGACCTTAGAAAAGCAAAACTTAACCAACAACAAGTAAAACCTAATCGTTACGACCTGCTGTCGTGACGACTTGGGACTTGCTTGTACCAAAAAACAGCTACTTGCCACAGCCAAGGCCGCCTCACCATTTTACTTGGGATGAACGCCTGCGTGCTTGTCCCCAAGAGGATCTGGACATGGGCTTTTTGAGCGCCTTGATGCTGTGCTTCACGCCTCAGCATTGTGGCCGGGGCGCATGTGATTATGACTAAGATACCATCAAACTTGCTCAAGTTCACGATCCCGCCCTAAAAATGATAGCGGCACGGCCGATAGGGGAGAGATGTGTGCCCTAAGTGCGGCCTTATTTTGTGCTTTTGTGCACGTGCCCGTTGTGACCAATGGCTTATCTTGTTGCTATGTGCCTATTAGTGTGCCCTAAAATAGGGACTTTTTCCTAATCTTTGGGGAAAAGCTGGAGCAGCGCCAATGAGGGGAAATCGCACGCGCCCCCTTTTGGCATCGAGCCTGACGCGCCTTTTATTCTTTTTTTTATCGCGGATCACATTTTTGCAATTGCATTGCAAATTTGGGCTATGTTTGCCTTATGATGCTTATGTGCTCGAGCACGTACATCACTGACGTGCTGATTGGCTTAGAGCCGAAGGTGAAAGCACGCACCTGGGCGCCAAGCTAGCTAGCGGCTAGTTGAACGAGTCGCTAGCTAGCTTAGCATCAACGGCTCTGAGTGTGGATGTGTCATAGAAAAGGATTTGTCAAATGAAGAAGATGAAGGCAAGCATTAGCGTTTTATGTGCTGCAGTTTTAGCTGCTACCTGCTTTGCAAGCAGTGCTGAGGCCGCTAAGATTGGTGTTTCGATGCCAACCCAATCGCTGCAACGCTGGAATCAAGATGGCGCCAATATGAAGGCCATGCTTGAGGCTGCAGGCCACACTGTTGACCTCCAATACGCTGGTGACAACGACATTCCAACCCAAGTAAACCAGATTGAGAACATGATCGCCGGTGGTGACGAGGTTATCGTTATCGCTGCTATCGATGGCTCGGCTTTAACCGAGGTCTTAAAGGGCGCTAAGGAAAAGAACATCCCAGTTATTTCCTATGACCGTCTGATCATGAACTCCGATGCTGTTTCCTACTACGCAACCTTCGACAACACCAAGGTTGGCCAGATGCAAGGCCAATACATCGTCGATGCCTTGAACTTAGCTGACGAATCCGTAAAGGGCCCATTCAATATCGAGCTCTTCACCGGTCCTACCGATGACAACAACGTAAACTTCTTCTTCCCTGGCGCTATGTCGGCTCTGCAGCCATACATCGACAGTGGCAAGTTAGTTGTTAAGTCCGGCCAGACCACCAAGGAGCAGGTTGCTACCTTGAACTGGAACCTGGAAGAGGCTCAAAAGCGTATGGAGAATTTAATCTCCTCGAACGCTTATGGCCCAGAGGACACTCCATTACACGCTGTTTTAACCCAGAATGACGCTTTAGCTTGCGGTGTCGTCAATGCCTTATTAGCTACCGGCTATGACAATACCAATATGCCAGTTATCACCGGTCAAGACTGCGATAAGCCAGCGGTTAAGAACATCGTTCGTGGCTATCAATCGATGTCCGTCTTCAAGGACACCCGTACCTTAGCTGCTCAAGTAGTTAAGATGGTTGATGCTATCACCAAGGGCGAGAAGGTTGAGGTTAACGACACCACCACTTACAACAATGGTACTGGTGTTATCCCATCCTACCTGTGCGAGCCAGTTGCTGCTACCAAGGAGAACTACAAGGCTCTCTTAATTGACTCGGGCTACTACAAGGCCGACGAGCTCTAATCGCGACGAACTCTAATCGTGGAGTGCTCGTTTAATTGAGCTGAGCTCATTTAATTGAGCTGGGCTGATTTAATTGAGCAGCTCGCACAGAGCAAAGGCAGCCACACTTTTTAGGGTGCAACCCACACTAGCTAGTGTGCAACATTGAGTTGTTGGGTGATAAGGAGCACCGCTGAATCTCCTTAACAATAGGCCAAGGGAGCGGGGCCCATTACTTTCCCTTGTTCCCTTGGCCTGTTTGTTTTTGCCCTGACCCCAATCAGACTTATCAGTGGAGCAAACTACTCTTAGCGGAGGTTTCAGGTAAGTGCTGTTTTGGGGCAAATTTGCCTGAGGTTCCGTGCACGTGCACTGTCCATAAATAGGCGCTTTGTTGAGGGGCAAACGGTGTTGATTAGGTGGTGTTGCACATGGCTCAACAAGAAAAAGACATCTTGCTCGAGATGAAAAACATCACTAAGCGCTTTGGCAAGGTTACGGCGTTATCCAACGTCAACTTGCAGGTAGCGCGCGGTGAGGTGCACGCTCTCGTCGGTGAAAACGGCGCGGGCAAATCGACGCTGATGAATGTCTTGTCTGGTATCTACCCTTATGGCTCTTACGAGGGCGATATCGTGTTTGATGGTCAGACTTGCCAATTCAATACGATTAAAGATAGCGAGGCCAATGGCATCGTTATTATTCACCAAGAATTAGCCTTGGTGCCGTTCCTGTCTATTGCCGAGAATATGTTCTTAGGTAACGAGCGTACTGCTGCATTCTCCGGCAAGGTCATGGACTGGCCTCGTACCTTTCAGCGGGCACGTGAGCTGTTAGACTTAGTGGGCTTACACGAAGACCCACGTACTTTGATTAAGGACATTGGTGTTGGTAAGCAGCAATTGGTGGAAATTGCTAAAGCCATTGCCAAGAATGTGCGCCTGCTGATCTTAGATGAGCCAACGGCCTCGTTAAACGAGACTGACTCCAAGGCGCTGCTAGATCTGATTGCCCGCTTCCGCGACGAGGGTATGACTTCGATCATTATCTCGCACAAGCTCAATGAGATCTCCTATATCGCCAACTCCATTACCGTGATTCGCGATGGTAGTACGATTGAGACTATCGACAATTCCAATCACGATGTCTCCGAAGACCGCATTATTGCCGGCATGGTGGGCCGTGCTTTAACCGACCGCTTCCCACCACGTCAGACCAAGCCATCCTCGGAAGTCTTGTTTGAGGTCAAGGATTGGACCGTATCGCACCCGTTAAATCACGAGCGCAAGGTCTGCGATCATGTCAACCTCAATATCAAGAAGGGTGAGGTCGTGGGCCTGTCAGGCCTGATGGGCGCCGGTCGTACTGAGCTTGCTCAATCGGTCTTTGGCCATTACTACGGTGCCAATATCTCAGGTCAGGTGCTGATCAATGGTAAGGAAGTGCACTTAAACTCAGTGCAAGACGCAATTGACCATGGCCTAGCCTACGTCACCGAAGACCGTAAGGGTGATGGTCTGCTCTTAAATAGCTCCATTACTATGAATACCACCTTGGCGGCGCTGCATAAGGTTTCCACGCACAATGTCCTCGATAAAAACAAGGAGATTGGCGTTGCCGAGGATTACCGTAAGCAGCTTAAGACCAAGTGCTCGGGAGTGGGCCAATACGTAGGCAATCTCTCCGGTGGTAATCAGCAAAAGGTCTTACTGGCCAAGTGGATGTTTGCCGATCCGGATATTCTGATTTTGGACGAGCCGACCCGTGGTATCGACGTCGGTGCTAAGTACGAAATCTACTGCATCATCAATGACTTGGTCGCCCAAGGCAAGGCGGTGCTGATGATTTCCTCAGAACTGCCGGAAATCTTGGGTATGTGCGATCGAATCTACGTCATGAACGAAGGCAAGATCGTGGCACAGATGCCACGCTCGGAGGCCTCCCAAGAATCCATTATGGCGGCCATTCTGCGTTCGTCGGCGGCTAAGTAAAGGCGGCCCGTAAAGAGGATCTTGCAATGGATCAATTTCTCAATGTCTTAAAGCGCAACTCGTTGTTGCTGGCTTTAGTCGTGGTAATGGTGCTCTTTGAGATCGCCATTCGTGCCACTGGTCACGGTTCGATGTTCTCACCATCGAACTTCACCAACATTATTTCGCAAAACTCCTACGTTATTATCTTAGCGGTCGGTATGCTCTTCTGTATTATCGGCTGCGGTAACGTTGACCTGTCGGTCGGCTCGATTGTCGCCTTGGTGGGCGCGATCGCCGGTGTCTTGATGGTCAATATGGAGCTCAACATCTACCTCTCGATCGCTATCTGCTTGGTGGTAGGTGTCTTGATCGGTGCCTGGCAGGGCTTCTGGATCGCCTATGTGCGTATTCCAGCGTTCATCGTAACCTTAGCCGGTATGATGCTGTTCCGTGGTATGGCGCTGTTAGTCTTAGACGGCTTAACTATTTCGCCATTCCCACCAGAGTATCTGCGTTACTTCACCTCCTTCATTCCTAAGGCTCGCGCTGACGCCTTTGTCTTAACCACGGTGGTCACGGCGGTACTGTGCGTCGCTTACCTGGCTTATGTCCTGTGGAATCGTGCCACTAAGATCAAGAAGGGTTATCAGGTCGAGGAAACTGCAGTCTTTGCGATCACCACGATCATTGTTGAAGCTGCCATGATTGGCTCGGGCTTACTCTTAGCTAACAACAAGGGTATCCCAGTTATCTTAGTGCTCTTGACCGTTATCGTGCTGGCCTATAGCTTCTATGCCAACAATACGGTCGGTGGCCGTCGCCTCTATGCCTTAGGTGGTAATGAGAAGGCTGCTAAGCTTTCGGGCGTTAACACCAACCGCATCTTGTTTATGACCTATGTCAATATGGGTTTCTTAGCCGCTGTAGCTGCCTTGGTCTGCGTCGCCCGCTTCAATTCGGCCGCTCCTACCGCTGGTAACGGCTACGAGCTGGATGCCATCGGTGCCTGCTTCATCGGTGGTGCTTCGGCCTACGGTGGTGTTGGTACGGTCGGTGGTGCCGTGATTGGTGCGGTCTTTATGGGCGTACTCAACAACGGTATGTCGATCTTAGGTATTGACGCTAACTGGCAGCGTACCGTTAAGGGCTTAGTCCTGTTAATTGCGGTCGTAATCGACGTTTTATCCAAGAAGCGCGTTAAGCAGTAATGCGCAGCTAAGGGGCTAGCCCAAGGGTTAGTCCCCAAGCAAGGTAACTGAGCCCCTTGGGGCTTGGTTCCCAAGAAGGGGCAAGCCTTAAAGGACAAGCCCTCAGGGCTAAGTCCTCAGGAGTAAGCCCTCAGGGCCAAGCCCAGTTTCCAGCAGCCGCTCTTAAGTGGAGAGCTGGTGCGGCTGGAGACTCAATTAGATTTTTTTTTTTTTTGTTTTTTCCTTTGGCCCGCCTTCGGGTGGACAGCGCGCCATAAGGTGCTCAACTGGTAACGTGCGCTCTGGTGCTTACTAGTTGGGTTGGCCGAGATTGTGGTGGTTTTAGATGAAGTATTTATTAGGTGTGGATCTTGGTACTTCGGGCACCAAGACGGTATTGTTTGACGAGCAAGGCAAGAGCATTGCCGCTAAGACCATTGAGTATCCACTCTACCAGCCAAAGAACGGCTGGGCTGAGCAAGACCCAATGGATTGGTATCATGCTGCAATCGACTCGATTAAGGCCGTGCTGACTGAGTCTCAGATTGACCCACATGATGTCGCCGGTTTAGCGATCGCAGGTCAAATGCATGGCCTGGTCATGCTCGATAAGGACGGCAAGGTTCTGCGCAAGTCGATCTTATGGTGTGACGCTCGTACCTCCAAGCAATGCGATGAGATCACCAATTTAGTCGGCAAGAACCGCTTAATTGAGATCAACGCTAACCCAGCCTTATCGGGCTTTACCGCCCCTAAGATCTTATGGGTACGCGAAAACGAGCCAGAGCTCTACGCTCAATGCGCCACGATCCTCTTACCTAAGGATTTCGTGCGCTATATGTTAACCGGCGTCAAGGCAATGGAAATCTCCGATGCCTCCGGTACCAATCTGCTTGATATCAAGAACCGTACTTGGTCTGACGAAATCTTACAAAAGCTGTCGATCGAGCGCAGCTTACTGCCAGAGCTGATTGAGTCCTGCGCTGTGGCCGGTAAGATCAACGCCGAGACCGCTGCTTTAACCGGCTTAGTTGAGGGCACGATCGTCGCTGGTGGTGCCGGTGATAACGCCGCTGCCGCCTTAGGTACTGGTGTGTGCCGTGATGGCGAGGCCTTTGTTACCTTAGGTACCTCGGGCGTTGTCTTTGCTCACACCTCCAAGGTTTCGATTGACCCATTAGGCCGCGTTCACACCTTCTGCGCTGCCGTTCCAGGCACTTGGACTGCGATGTCCTGCACCCTGGCAGCTGGTTTATCGCTGCGTTGGGCTCGCGATGAGCTCTATAGCGCTGAGCACGCTCAATGCCAAGCTTCAGGCGGTGATGCTTACGATCTCATGACCTCTGAGGCTGCCACCGTACCATCGGGCAGCGACGGCTTAATTTACTTACCATACCTCATGGGCGAGCGCTCGCCAGTGCTAGATGCTGAGGCTCGTGGTGTCTTCTTTGGTCTGTCGGCTCGTCACAAGAAGGCCCACTTAACTCGTGCCGTACTCGAGGGTATCACCTTATCGCAGCGCCACAATCTCGAGGTGCTCCATGAGATGGGCATTGTCCCTCAGACCTTAACCGCCTGTGGCGGTGGTGGCCGTTCGCCATTCTGGCGCCAGATGTTAGCTGACATCTTAAAGTGCAAGGTCACGACTATTGCTTCCAAGGAAGGCCCAGCCTTAGGTGCTGCCATCTTAGCTGCGGTCGCTGCTGGTCTCTACCCAACGGTTGAAGCTGCTGTTGATGCCTTAGTTAAGCCAGGTGAGGCCAAGGCCGACCCAGTTGCCGCCGAAGAGCAGCGCTACGACGCCATCTACCAGCTCTATCAAAGCCTGTACCCAACCATGCGTCCTGCCTTCCACAAGCTGGCCGCTTTACGTGGCAAGTTAGAGGGCGAGGCTGTTGCCAAGTACCCATCGGTCTTCTCGGTTGAGTTCGAGCGCTTTGGTAAGGTCATCCCATGCGTTGATACCGCTAAGGTCAGCGAGCTCTTAGCTCAGCTGCCATGCCCACAAGACGCCGTAACCTATGTTGCCAGTGAGCCAGTAATGGAGACCCCAGAGTTAATGGCTGACCTGCAAAACCGCGTCTTTGGCGGTCTGCCAATTCAGATTGGCTACTGTTCGGGTCACAACCGCACCCTCAACGCGATTGAGTACCACCGCAATTGCGAGATCAACATCACCGGCACGGATGCCCTCTTCATGTTGGCCCCGATCACTGCGATCAAGGACGGCATTATGGACACCTCGCAGGTTGAGACCTTCTTTGCACCAAAGGGCACCGCAGTTCAGTTCTACGAGACCTGCCTGCACTATGCTCCTTGCCACAGCGATGATGGCCATGAGTTCCGTGTTGCCGTAGTGCTGCCTAAGGGCACCAATACCGACAAGCCAGCCAACTTAGACTGCAAGTGCGACCCAGAGCCTCATATGCTCACCGCTAACAACAAGTGGCTCTTAGCTCATAAGGACAGCCCAGAGGGCAAGAACCACATCTCAAGTGGTATCTTAGTTGGTGAGAACATTACGCTCTAAGCTGAGCGCACCATAACAAGGCCCGGTGGCTCTTCAAAACAAGAAGAGCTCCGGTGCGGGGCTCCTTGAGGAACCCCCGACAGGTTCCCGTGAGGGAGCCCTGACAGGTTCCCGTGAGGGAGCCTTGACAGGTTCCCGTGAGGGAGCCCTAACAGGTTCCCGTGAGGGGGCCTTGAGGCTACTTTATATGCAAGAGCCTTGAGGCCGCCTCTGAGTTTAGGTCTTAGACCGCAGCAAGGGGATCTTTGGCTGCCTACAAGGGAGCTTTCGCGCAGTTCTGCATGGGGCTGCCTGGAGCTCGTTTGAGGGCGGCGGCGGCACGGTAAAACGCTTGCGTGACCGTGCACGCTTTTTCAATTGAACAATTTTCTCTACCCCAGGGTTTAGTGGCGCTTGATGGCGCGATAAATGCGATAAATATCGCATTGTTCTGAGCTCTGCGGTAGAGGTGATTGTCGACTCTGTGTTGCATATTGGGCGCCGTAAACGTTGCGGATCACCAAAAAATTGCAATAAGGTGATTTTGATCATCCTTTCACGTCTTAGTGTGCTCATTTTGTTAGGCTTAAATGCTACAATGAGCATATCTTGTGACGTGCTCAAGATTACCAGCACACGGAGACAACGGTGGCATTCGCCCCTAGTAGCGTGTCTTGCCCGTGCTTTTAGCACGCAAGGATCAATCTACACTAAATCCTTGCTGCAAAGCGCTTTTAACCCGCAGTATGTCGGGGTAAAAAGTGGGGCAATCGCAACCGTTTGCACTGCTCGTGACGATAGCATCACAACTGAGCTATCGCTCTGAGCCATCGTCACCTAGGAACACTTGGAGAGATTTTTCTGATGGAAATGACTAATATCCCAGACGCAAAGCTTGGCGTGATTGCTGTATCCCGTGACTGCTTCATCCGTACTTTATCTGAGCGTCGCCGTCAGGCTGTTGTTGCTGAGTGCAAGAAGGCAGGCTTAGACGTAACCGAGATCACCACCATCGTCGAGAACGAGATCGACGCTCAAAAGGCAGTTGCCGAGGCTAAGGCTGCTGGCTGTAATTCCTTAGTGGTCTTCTTAGGCAACTTTGGTCCTGAGACTCCTGAGACCTTAATTGCTAAGTTCTTTGACGGCCCATGCATGTTCGTTGCTGCCGCTGAAGAGACCGGCAATGACTTAGTCGACGGCCGTGGTGACGCTTACTGCGGTATGCTCAACTGCTCCTACAACTTAGGCTTACGTAAGTTAAAGGGCTTCATCCCTGAGTACCCAGTTGGCACCGCTGCTGACATCGCTAAGATGGTTACTGAGTACGTACCAGTTGCTCGCGCTTTACTGGGTGTATCGAGCTTAAAGATCATCACCTTTGGTCCACGTCCTCAGGACTTCTTTGCTTGCAACGCTCCAATCAAGGGCTTATATGACATCGGTGTTGAGATCGAAGAGAACTCCGAGCTTGACTTATTAGTTGCCTATCGCAAGCACAAGGGCGACGAGCGTATCCCAGCCGTCATGAAGGAGATGGAGGCTGAGTTAGGCGCTGGTAACACCTACCCAGATCTGTTAGAGCGTATGGCTCAGTTCGAGCTGACCTTACTTGACTGGGCTGAGCAGCACAAGGGCTCGCGCAAGTATGTCGCTTTTGCTGACAAGTGCTGGCCTGCCTTCCCAGAGGAGTTCGGCTTTGAGCCTTGCTACGTCAACTCGCGCTTAGCTTCGCGCGGCATCCCAGTTGCCTGCGAAGTTGATATCTTCGGTGCTTTATCCGAGTACATCGGCGCTTGCGTCACCAAGGATGCCGTAACTTTACTGGATATCAACAACTCCGTACCTGCTGACATGTACGAAGAGAGCATCAAGCCTAAGTTCCCTCAGTACCAGCTCACCGATACCTTCATGGGCTTCCACTGCGGCAACACCCCATTCTGCAAGCTCAACCAGGATAAGGGCTGCGATATGGCTTGCGGTAAGATCAACTATCAGATCATTCAGCACCGTCTGTTAGAGGCTGGTCGTGACGAGCCTGATTTCACCCGTGGTACCTTAGAGGGTGATATCGCTGCAGGTCCAATCACCTTCTTCCGTCTGCAAACCACTCCAGACACCACCTTACAGGCTTACATTGCCGAGGGTGAGGTTCTGCCAGTTGCTACCCGTTCCTTCGGTGGTATCGGTATCTTCGCTATCAAGGAGATGGGCCGCTTCTATCGCCACGTTCTGATTGCTGATCGTTATCCTCACCACGGTGCCGTTGCCTTCGGTCACCATGGCAAGGCTCTGTTCGACGTCTTCACGATGTTAGGCATCGCCAAGATCTCCTACAATCAGCCAAAGGGCGTTCTTTACAAGACTGAGAACCCATTTGCCTAAGATTTAATATCTTATTAAGTAGTGGTGCCTGCCCCAGGCAGGCACCCGCACATGAAAAAGCCCTGTCTCAGGGCTTTTTTCGGATAGTAAGCGTGCTTTGTGCACTTTGTGTCATCGATCGCAAAATTTGGGATAGCGCATGTATTCGGCCTTGTGCGCGTGCACTATCCCAAGTTTTGCGTTATGCTGAGCTTGAGCGCTTACATGCTACAAGCGTTACCCACTAAGTGGTGCTGCCCCAGTCACAAGATGGGGCTGGAGGTATGACAAGTGGAAAAAACGATTAAGGTAACGGTAAAGAGCCTTGCCCAAGCTGCTGGTGTGTCGCGCGGTACGGTCGACCGTGTGCTCCATAATCGCGGTGCGGTTAAGGACGAAGTTGCCAAGCGCGTGCGTTTGCTCGCCAAGGAATTAGGTTATGTGCCTAACCGTGCCGGCCGTGCTCTCGCCGCCTACAAGACCCCGATTAAGATCGGTGCCCTGATGCCTAGTGTCGGTAACGCCTTTTACCAAGAGATTATCCAAGGTATCAACGAAGCGCAAAATGAGTTTGCCGACTTAGGCCTTGAGGTGGTACTCAAGGAGGTCGAAGGCTTTGATGAGCAAGTACACCTCGAGGCGATCGAGAGCTTGCTCAATAAGGGCTGTCGTGCCCTGTGCTTGGCCACGGTTAACACGCCGCGCCTTGCTGAGCGGATCAATGAGCTCCACGACAAGGGGACAGTTATTGTGCTGCTCAACACGGACGTTGAGAACACGCGCCGCCTGTGCTATGTGGGCTCAGATTATTTAACTGCCGGTGCGACCTGCGCCGGCATGCTCGCGCTTGCGCGCCAAGACAAGCTCCATATCTTAATTGTCACCGGTTCGCGCCTGCTTTTAGGTCACAATCTGCGCATCAGGGGCTTCAAGGAAGAGCTCGATCGCCAAAACATCGATTATGACATTGTGGACACGGTCGAGAGCTTTGACTCAGATATCAGGGCCCAGCAAGTCACCTACAAGGTTTTAAAGGAGCACAGCGAGATCAACTGCGTTTATATCGCCGGTGCCGCCGTCCAAGGTGTGGGCTCAGCTTTAATTGCCAACGGCTCGAAGGATGTCTTTGCGATTGGCTTTGACGAGCTTTACTCGACGCGCCAGCTGGTAAGTGCGGGCATTATCAAATTTGTGGTGTGTCAGCAGCCAACGCGCCAAGGCTATCACGCCATCAAGCGCGCCTACCAAGCAGTGGCCGGTCAATTAGGTGATAGTGTGCCGGACTTTATCACCGACACCATTATCAAGATCAAGGCTAATTTAGAGCGCACGGTCCCAGGCCGCTAAGCCCCAGCATAGGCTTGGCTCAGTCCAGCACCGCTCAGTTTAGACCAAAGGCCCGTTAGGGCCTTTGGCGTTACTGGAGCTCAGCGCTCCTGAGGCTCTAAATTCTGTAGATAGCCACGGTAAGAGCCCTCCCACCCCATGGGCGCGGCATCAGGTGCAGTGCAACGCGATGAGCCGCGCTGCCAAGTTGAGTAGAGGTTCTGTGACTTGAGCCAATGTGGGCACTGCTTCCACGTGCCTTTGGTCTTGAAAGGGATGGAGGTCAGGTGAGCCCTTGAGCTGTGCTGTCTCAATCCTCTTCAGAGGGCTTTTCAAGTAAGTGGCCCACCCACCCGCCCTATGGGCGCGGCATCAGGTGCAGTGTAATGCGATGAGCCGCGCTGCCAGGTTGGGTAGTGGTTCTGCAACTTGAGCCAAGGTGGGCGCAGCTCCCACGTGCCTTTGGTCTTGAAATGGATGGAGGTCAGGTGAACCCTTGAGCTGTGCTGTCCAATCCTCTTCAGAGGGCTGTTCAAGTAAGTGGCCCACCCACCCGCCCTGTGGGCGCGGCATCAGGTGCAATAAGATGCGAGCTGCCGCGCTGCCAAGTTGGGTCGTGGCTTAGCGATTTGAGCTAATGTGAGCGCTGCTCCCACGAGCCTTTGGTCTTGAAAGGAATAGGTTTGGAGCGGCCTTAAGTTTGGTAGAGGCCTTCCCAATTAAGGGAGCTGCCTCAGAGGGCGCGACATTGAGCGCGGTCCCTTTGAGCTCATGTCTTGTACCTGTCAGATGGCTTAAGGCTTGGTAGGGACTTGCAGCTTGACGCAGGAGCGGTTAATCAACTGGTCCTCATAGATTGCAGGTCCTAAATTGAGAATCTTGACCGCACGCTCAAACAAGACTTGATCGTCTTGGCCGGTGATCGGACGGGACTGCGTCATCTTGGTGTGATCCGCGATCTTCCAAATGCTCGGTTCCCGCATTGGCGGCAGCTGGATAAACTCCTCACGGCTGCGATCATAGTAGCCAAAGAGATAATTGAACTGCATCGGGGCGCGCTCGATAACGTCAGGGCGCAGCAGATTTTGGCCGACGTTGGGCACCTCGCCGGCAAAGCCCATCAGGCTCAACAGGGTCATACCCATATCGATTTGGCTGACGACCCGCTGGTCGATGTACGGACCGACGTTCGGGGCTAAGATCACCGCCGGGATGGTGAAGTCGCTAAACGGGAAGGTTTCGGCACCCGAGACGCGGCTTTCGTGGTCAGCAATGACTAAGAAGATCGTGTGGTCAAAGTACTCTTCCTTTTGGGCCTGTTCAAAGAACTGGCCTAAGGCATAGTCGGCGTACTTGGCTGCAAGCAGACGCTCGGGCTTAGCCTCATAGTCATCACGAGCTGTAGCCTTCATCGCGGCATATTCTTCGTCGGTGATAGAGACTTTGCCGGCAGGGATATCAAATGGGTCGTGGAAGGACGAGCTAAAGACGACCGAGCAAAACGGCTTGCCTTGAGCAAAGCTCTGTTTAAACTCCTCATTGGCGCGCGCAAAAAGGTCTTCATCGCTGACGCCCCAGGATGCGACAAAGGACGGGTTCGGGTAGTCAACTTGCTCGATCACCTTCTTCATGCCGTTGCTGAAGAAGTAATCGCGCATATTGTCAAAGTGGGACTCGCCGCCGTAGATAAAGCTGGTGTCATAGCCTGCTAGCTCACAGAGCTCGAAGATAGTAGCGTAAGGCTCAGCGCCAAATGGTAGGTCGACGATGCTCGGCAGTGGTGATGGTGGCATCGAGGCGGTCACGGCTTCAATACCGCGAGTCGAGCGATGGCCCGCAGCGAACATATTGTCAAAGTACCAGCCCTGCTCACGCAGCTGATCGAAGTTAGGAGTGAGCGGCCAGCCGCCTTGCGAAGCAGCAAAGTTATCGCCTAAGGACTCCTCTAAGATAATCACCAGGTTGTAAGGGCCGGTTGTAGCTTGAGAGTGCAAGGCACTGTGTCCGGCCGGTACAGGGCTTGCGCTTTGCAGTGTGGACCAAGGAGTGATCTCTTGGTTGAGTGGGCACTCGGCGCTTGCGGTCGCGGTACGGGCTGAAAACTCAGGCAAGACCGTCAGGGCTGATTCATTGTTAATGCGCTGAAAAATGTGTTCGGCGCCGAGCTTACTTTCGCCTAAGTGGGCTAGGGCATAGACTGCGCTGTAGCTTGAGTTAACGGCCAAGGAATTAATGAGTGAGTTGTCGCAAAAGGCGACCATTGCCGGATTGAGCGGGCGATGGCCCAAGGATGAACGAATCCCTAACGGCACCAAGGCTAAGGTGGCTAAGAGCATCACGCTGGCTGCGATACGCCCGCTCGGGCGGTAAGTGCCAAAGGCCCACTTAGCGATGCGATAGCCCACTACTAAGGTTGCTAAAGTTAGAACAATTCCTAGGATGAGCGCGAGTTTGTGGCCATGCCACAGCATGGAAAAGACCTCGCGCGGATAGACCAGGTACTGGACGTAGATGTGGTTAGGGCGCACGCCATACTCGAGGACAAAGCTTGGAGTGGCGGCTTCGTTCATCACCAAGAACGCTAGAGCAGCGGCACAGTAGCCCGACAAAAGGCGCACCAAGACCGGGCCTAGAGTGACCTTAGGTAAGAGCGTGACGATGGTGATGACCAAAAGTGGCAGGGCATAGAGGCCACAGATGGAGGCGATATCAACGCGCAGGCCGCCTAAAAAGATTGATGCGAGGCCGCCCTCGGGTACGTATTCCCACTGCCAGATGGTGAGGCCCAAGCGCGATAGGGTCAAAAACGCCCCAGAGATGAGCGCTAAGAATAAGACCGGATTAATGCCGTAATGCAGCCATGTTGAGCCTTTGCTCACAGTCATAACAAATCCTCAAGTCAGTTTAATTTCCGGGCTCTCCGCGATTTAATGGGGTATTGAACCAAGCGACCGCCTATACATGCGGGCCTCAAGTGGCTAACCCCCCACTAAATCGCGGAGAGCCATTTCTGTTGTCTGTTAGCTGGCTTGTTAGGTGCGCCCATTAAGTTTAAGTTGTTAAAACTAACTTATATATAGTCAAGCGTATAATAATGCCGCGCTATTCTTGTAGCTGAGATGCTGCAATTGGCTGTTGCGATCAATTGCTATAACCCAAAGTTTGCAGAATTGTTTCAATATAAGAAACGCCTGCGAAT
The DNA here is from genome assembly GCA_944392765.1 of uncultured Anaerobiospirillum sp. GTDB lineage: Bacteria > Pseudomonadota > Gammaproteobacteria > Enterobacterales > Succinivibrionaceae > Anaerobiospirillum. Next base: position 32 of record CALXXU010000085.1, on the reverse strand, counting down.
TTGGATGGGGCATCAGTAAGCCCAATCAGGCC
>CALXXU010000084.1 GCA_944392765.1 uncultured Anaerobiospirillum sp. | reverse complement strand
CATTTTTTTTAATTTTTAAGATTCACTTAAGGTCACTCTTGACCTCAGTTAAGCAAATTTACGTTGGGTGTGTAGATCAAAGATTAGATCGTAGCTATGAGGATCGAACTTTCCTGCTCGAACCAGCAATTTGTTTATCTGATCCTCGCGTTCAGGGGTGATGTTTTGGGTTCCTAGAGCTTCAATCAGTTCGAAGGGAGGAGTTAGTGTTGCCATGAGAGCTCCTTATGCTCTTAAGGTGTGGGGACGTGTTAGCGCTTCTTGCGCTTAGCACGGGCGTTGAGGTGACGGGCTTTGGCGGCGGCTTCGTTTTGGATTTTCTGCTTGGTGCGCCGCGAGATCTCGTGGAAATTCTTAATGGCGGCCATTGTTTTGTTTAGTTCCTTTTGCGTGACCGTCGTCAGCACCTTGGCCTTGGTGTAGAAATCCAAGATGGGCTGCCACTTGAAGCTCATTTTTTGCGCTAAGAGCTGCGCTAAAATCGGGTCGTCGTTATCCATTGGCTTACCGTCATTGAGGTCAACCATTTCGTTGAGTTCGTTGAGCACGGGCTTGAGTTGATCGAGGATGGTCCGCACGAACATCTCGCTCAAAACGGTGCGGATCTTGAGCTGGCGCTCGGGATCTTCTGCGAGATCGTAGGCGGGCAGCTCCTTGGTCAGTTCTGCCATCCATTGCTCAGCATAGCTGGGCTCAAGGCGCAGCAAAACCTCTTTGAGCTCCAGCAAAGCCTCACCGATCTCCGAATCTACCTCTTGGGCGCGGGCCAAGAGCTGAGCAAATTGCTCCGTGCGCTCGGCCGTGATGTTCTTGGTGCCCAAGGCGTCGATCAGTACAAAGGGCGGGGTGAGTGTTGCCATGAGAACTCCTTAGTGTGTGTGATTGATTGTGGCGCGCCTCGGTGTGCCCGGCAAGCGGCTTTGGTGCGCTTTGCGAGCGCTAGCGCTTTTTGCGCTTTGGGCGCACCCGCTTGCGTTCTTTGGTTGTGTGTTGGGGCTGACGATCGGCAAAATCATCGCGGGTAATGCTTGCGGTGTATTTGAACGCGGCGCGGAGATCGGGTAGAGCGGTGGTGAAAGCCGCGCGAATATCATCAGAGATCAGAGCACATTTGCTGTAAAACTCTAAGATATGCATCCAGGCTGGATAGACTGGGCTGTGGCAGATCTCCAGCAATTCTTCGGGCGATGCGTAGGGCACGACTTCCTCCATGGTCGAGTGGAGCAGTTGCTGGAATTGCTGGCTCAGCATCACGGCAAAGGTGTCAATGATGCCTTTTAGCAGGAATGGGATTTTTTCCTCTTCACCCGTTTGATGGCATTGAGCTACTTCTTTGAGTTGCTCTTCGCAGAAGTCAATCCACTCTTCGCAATAACCGGGATAGACTCGCACTAAAAGCTCTTGGATTTGAGCCATCATGGTTCCGCAGCACTCATCACTTGATTGAGCGTGAGCTAAGAGCTGCGTGATAAGAGCGTGGCGTTGTTCGGTGACGAAGTCATCACCCAAGGCAGCAAGGTAAGTGCTGGGTGGAGTAAGAGAGGAATGAAGCATGTGAAGTTCCTTAGACCGACTTAAGCTTGCGGGCGCGGAGGTAGTAGATGGCTACTAAGAGCGCACCTAAGAGGCAGAGTCCTGCTTGGAAGTTGAAAGCGCCGTCAAATTGGCCGTCGCTGTGCTCGATGATGAAACCTGCGATCATCGGGACGAAGGTCATACCGGCGGCAAAGATCGCTTGATAGAGACCTAAAGCGGTCGATTTCTTTTTAGGGTCAACGCCCTTTAAGGCCTCACTGTTGGAGACCGTCAGGACAAAGCCCAGGCTCGAGCCCATCAGGGCTTGCAGCGCAATGAGCTCATAGACGCTGGTGACGTGGGGCGAGGCCCAGCAATAAAAGGCCAAGAGAATTAAGGTCACGCCCATCAGCACGCCGGGGTTGATGCGGGCAATCAGAGGCTTGGCCACCAAGTAGGACGAGATGACGCAAAATGCGATGAAGACGATGGTCATAAGACCCATCTGAACCGCCGAGCCGCCCATTTGGCGCGCTACTTCTTGGGAAAAGGACATAACCGCTCCCATAGTGATGCCTTGTTGGATGGTCGCCAAAAAGGCAAAGAACCAGAGACGGCCGCTGAAAATAACGCTGAGCAGGCTGGTTAGGCCTGGTTTAGCGGGTTCATCTGGTTGCTCAGGGCTAGGTTCGCGCTTAATGTCACTAAGACCCACGGCCAGGATGCTGGCCAGCGTGCCTGCTACGACCGAGAGAGCACAGAGTAAGGTCATGCCAAAGTACTGGTAGAGCACGGCTGAGCTGATGAAGGAGAGCATGATGCCGAGGTTATTGGCCGCAAAGACGTAACCTAGGGCTTGCAGCAAGTTGGCTTTAGCCACACTTGAGGTGTAGAGGAGCATAAAGCAAAGCCAAGTGGAGGACGCAAGACCTGACATCAGGTTTGCGGTCAAAAAGCCCGGGCCAGTCGGGACGACAATGCGCACTACCGAGCTGACGGCCGCAAAGATGCAGCCTGCCACAATGATGATCTTATAGCGGCCTAAGATGTCCGAGATGAGGCCGATGCCAAAGCGTGCGGCCATTTGGGTGAAGCCGTAGGCACCGACTACGATGCCGACAAAGTCGGCACTGACTTTCTGGGCCAAGAGGTACGGGGCGGTGTTGGGCATGTAGACATATTGGGCATACCAGAACAGGCCGACGATCAGTAATAGGCGCTGGGCTTGGCTCAGGCGCATAGAAATCTCCTTAGGCTTTAGGTTTCTGTCAATGTTGGGTTAGGCGTCAGGGTGAATGCCGTGCCGCTTTTGGTGGCGGCGGTGCGTGTAATAAAGCGCGGTGGCCAGGGCTCCGATTAGAGCGAGCACTGCTTGGAAGTAAAAGGACGCGCTTAAGGTACCGGTGTGGTGGAAGAGATATCCGGCCATAATCGGCACGCCGGTCATACCAATGGCAAAGACCGATTGGAAGATGCCCAAGGCGGTCGAGCGGCGAAAACTCTCGATTTGACTCAGAGCCTCGGCCGAGCACCAAGAAAAGACTAAGCCGCCGGTCGAGCCCATTAAGATCTGGGTCAGAATTAACAAGTAGATATTGTCAAAGGTCACCATCAAGACGCAGTACAAGGCCATAAAAAATTGGGTTAGGGTCATGAGAATGCCTGGTCCAATGCGAATGGCTAAGGTGGTCGAAGAAAGGTAACAGGAGGCGACGTATGAGCCGGTCATCATCATGTTCATCAGACCGATCTGCCACGGCATTGCGCCTAAGCCTGCGGCCACAGCGTTGGAAAAGGACATCGCCGTGCCCATCAAGACGCCTTGCTGAATCAGGCCAATTACGGAAAAGAACCACAGACGCTTATTGCGCGCGACCTGAAAGAGCTCCTTGAGCTTGGGTGGGTTAAAGCGCTGCTCTTCTTTTTCGCGTAAGGTTAAGGCTAAGGTAAGAGCGAGGGTGCCTGCTCCAACCGAGAGAGCGCACATCAGCATCATGCCAAAATGCTGGTACAAGGTGGCCGAGGCTAAGAAACCGCACAGAATACCGCCATTGCAGGAGGCCATAACGTAGCCCATACCACGCTGCAAATTCGCCTTGGTCAGGCTCTTGGTGTGAAAGAGGATGAAGCACATCCACATCGAAGAGGAAAAGCCCGAGATGATATTGGCGATCAAAAAGCCGATGCCATCGGGCCGATAGAGGCGGATCACGGAGGCCAGAGCAGCGGTAGCGCAGCCTAGGAGGATCATGGGCTTGAACTTGCCGATGAGATCTGAGAACACGCCGATAAAGATGCGGGTAAAGAACGGAACCGCACCATAGAAGCCAACCACCAGCCCCACAAAGTCAGCACTGACTTTCTGCGCGAGCAAATACGGCGTGGTGTACGGCACATAGACATATTGAGTGAACCAAAATAGGCCAATGACCAACAAGAGGCGTGCGGTGTTGCTCATCAAAAACTCCAATTCAGTTAGCTTTCCCATTTTAACCCGCTTGCTCTGCGCTGCTCATTTTTGCGGGATTAATGCGCAGGAAGCTTGGATCTTGGTTGCACTTATTTGGCGCGCTCTTGGGGCGGGCGCGCAATTGGCTTTGACTTGTTCAAGCGCCCTTAAGAAAATACGCGCCAAAGGGGATGGGCCCCAGTTTGTGCTTTCTCCAGTGTGTGCTTTCTGAGGAATTTTTTGGGTATGAAGGGACTGATTGCCTTAGCTTTTGGTGCCTTGGGTTTCGGCGTGGGCGAGTTCGTGGCGATGGGCTTGTTGCCTTACTTTGCGCACGACTTTAATTTGGACATTGCCACAGCCGGCCATTCGATTTCGGCTTATGCCTTTGGTGTGTGCTTCGGCATCATCTACATGGTGTTCACACGTAAGCTCAACCTCAAGGTCTCGATCTTGATCGTGGTGAGCTGCTACACCATCGGTATGGTGCTCACCGCGCTCGCGCAAAGCTTTGGTATGGTCATTGTGGCGCGCTTTATCTCAGGTCTACCTCACGGCTGCTTCTTTGGCCTGGGCGCCATTATCGCGATGCGCATCAGTGCCGCCGGTAAGGGCTCCTCGGCGATGGCCTTGATGCTCGCGGGCCAAACCACCTCGATTGTTTGCGGTGTACCTTTGGGTACAGCTCTAGCGCACTCGCTGTCCTGGCGTGCCATCTTCATCTTGATGGCCGCTTGGGGCGTGGTGGTTTTAGTCTCGCTGTGGCGCTGGCTGCCTAACCCCGGCAAGCTCGAAGATCACGGCTTTTGGCATCAATTCCACTTCCTCAAGGACAAGGCCCCGTACCTGGTCGGTTGCAGTATCTTCCTGGGCAATGGCGGTATCTTCTGCATGCAAAGTTACGTCAGCCCAATTCTGACTGACTTTGTGGGCGTGCCGCTTGGTCTGGTAGCCCCGATCTTAATTGCCATGGGTATCTCCATGACGGTCTATAACCTGATCTCAGGTCGTCTGGCCGACAAGTACACCCCAGGCAAGGTCTCCTTCTGGATTTTCGTCTCGTGCATTGCCGCGCTCTTAGCCGCCTATGTCTGGGGCGATACTATGGTGGTGGGCATTGTGCTCTTAACCTATGCCGCAGGCTGTCTCTTTGGCTGCGGTGGTCCGCAGCAAGTCTCGATTCTGCGCACCTCCCCCGGCGGCGAGCTCATCGGCGTGGCCTTTGGTCAAGTCGCTTTTAACTTCGGCAATGCGATCGGTGCCTTCTTAGGTGGTGTGCCGTTGGAGTTAGGCCATGGGGCGGAGTCGGTGCTTTTAGTGTCCGCAGGTTTAGTCTTCGTCGGCGCTGTCTTTATGCTCGCTTATATTCTCCTGAGTGAAAAGATCTTCACCGAGCGCTTCTTTGCCGTGCAAAAGCAGCGTCTCGAGGCGGCGCAGCAAGAGGCTCAAGCTGCGGCGGTGCAAGGAGAGGCCGAGCGCCAAGCTGAGCATGAAAGTGAGGTGGCGCAGGTCGCAGCGGCTCAGGCTGAGGCCAAGCAGTAAGAATCAGAGACTGGTCGTCCCGCCTTGATTAGAGGGCGGGGCTGGCATCGCCTTAATCAGAGGGCGGTGCCTGGTCTTAAGGGGCGTGGGTGACCACGCCTTTTTTCTGGTTAGTTGCGTGCACGTGCACGCAAATAGGCATGAAAAAAGCCCCTAATGGGGCCTTTTTCCCTCCGAACTTAGGTGCGGGGCACCAAGTTACACCAAAAGCCGAAGTAGCCATGCTCAAACTTATGGGCTCATCCCGGTTGAGGGAGCTACTTCACCTGAGGTCCGGCCTGCTTGCCACAGGCTTAAGCGCTACGAACCAGAGGCGGTGGATGTTAAGGGTTGCATTTCTAGGCCTGACGAGACCTGGTTTAACATCTTGGTTCTTGGCACCTACAGGAACCGCTTGTTACGGTCATAAGATCTACCTGCAGGTTAGCGAGGTTAAAGTATTAAGCTTCGACTTGCACGGGGTCTTGTCACAACCTTCAGTGCAAGGAGGCACTTGCTACTGTGATGGCTTTACCCTTCCATCACCAAGGGCCACAAGCAAAATCGTAAGCCTTCAGGAGAATTTGCGGGCCAAGCATAGCTTCATGCTTGGGGTAACAACTGTTACCAGAGAAAAGGCCTAAGCTCTTACTTGTACTGACGCTAAGTTAGGTGCGCTCAAATGAGCCTTAGCTTCAGGTGCCGCCGCTAAGTACGCACGGCCTTATTCGTGCTTTAACTTATCCTTGTACTTAACGAGCTGGCGATCAACCTTATCGATTAAAGCATCAATGGCTGCGTACATGCTCTCGTCTTCAGCCTCTGCGTGTAACGAACCACCGGCAACGGCTAAGTCAGCTTTCGCAATTTGCTGGAGCTTCTCCACCGTTAAGGTTACCGTGATGGACGTTACGACTTCGCTCTTACGCTCGAGCTTATCAAACTTATCTTGGACATAGTCGTGTAACGCATCCGTAACCTTGAGTCCTACACCTTGGATATTTAGTTGCATATATTATCCTTAGTCCAAATACCTTTGGACACTTGAAGTGAGGCTATGTGACGTCCACAGCAGCAAGTGATGCTTACTGCCGCCCCGAGGGGCTTAACTCTAGTGATATGCATTGTTTCCACAATTTGGAGAATCACTATGACCAACCATCAGCCCCAATGCTCTTTGGCACCATCAGCCTAAGAGAGCACCGAACTTAACCCATTGACCTATCTTTACCTAAGGAGTACTTCAGCTAGAGTCAAGGTGGTTTCTTGTTACGTAAAGCCTGACATCACGCAAGCGCAGGAGCGTTCGGATATGCCGAGCTTGCAGCTAACAAGCGGGTGCGTCGTCACCCTTTAGACGAGTCGTTGTAAGACAACCGCGTGATTTCATCTTAACCAAAACCGACCCTTTTTGTTACAAAATCTTTGACCTTTTGCTCAAATTTTGATGTGGCTCATGGATTTGAAATCTTATCAGTGCTTTGCTGCAGTTTTTTCCCCGCAAGGGCGCAAAAAGATCCTAAAATCTTGTATTTAGGATGGCCCAGTTGTCACCCCTCCCGCCTCATTTTCCCCTCCTCGCACCTTGCGAACCCCGCTGCTGCCGTGTGCCAACCCGCCGTGTGCTAACCCGCCGTGTTCCAACCTGACGTGTTCCAACCCGCCGTGTTCCAACCTGCTGTGTTCCTGCCTCAGCTCGAGCGCCTGATGGGCGCAAACCTGACGCGCTTGCTTTTCTCGGCTATTGCCACTTGGGCGGGGCCGTTTAGGCGTGGCTCTAAAAGCAAACGCCCCGGCAGGGCCGGGGCGTGAGCTTGGAAGCTTTGTTGTTAGATCAAGCGCTTGCGCTGCGAGGAGGAGCCGATGCCTAAGGCTTCGCGGTATTTAGCGATGGTGCGGCGCGCCACGCAGAAGCCCTTTTCCTTGAGCAGGCTTGCGATCTGATTGTCCGAGTACGGACGACGCGGATTTTCCTGCGCGACTAAGGTCTTGATCTCGGCACGGATCGCGGTCGAAGAGGCGGTGCCGCCGTTTTCGGTGCTGACGTGGCTGGAGAAGAAGTACTTGAGCTCAAAGGTGCCGCGCGCGGTGAAGAGGTACTTCTCAGTGGTGACACGCGAAATCGTGGACTCGTGCATGTCGATTTCTTGGGCGATATCGTTGAGCACTAACGGCTCCATGCGGTGCTCGCCGTAGTCTAAGAAGCCGCGCTGGTGCTGCACAATGCAGCGCGAGACCTTAAGCAGGGTGTCATTGCGCTTGGCAATACTTTGGATAAACCAGTTGGCCTCTTGCAGATTGCTCTTAAAGAACTCCTTCTCGCGCTGGTTCTGGGCGTAGCACACTAAGGACTTGTAGCGGTCGTTGAGCCGGACGCGCGGTAGCGCATCTGGGTTTAAGACCACGTCGTAATCGCCGTTTTTGTCCTTGACCACTAAGACATCCGGAATAATAAAGTCGTTCTTTTCCTTGACCGCACCGTGACCAGGGCGTGGGTTGAGATTGATGATGATCTCGTTGATGCGCTTGAGGGTATCTTCCTTGATACTCAGGCGGTTGCACAGGGCGCGATAGTCGTGGTTGGAGAGCAGATCTAAGTACTTGGTTACGACATCATAGGCCTGCTTGAGCTCGGGATTGTCGTCGTGGCGCATCTTCTCGCGCAATTGGATTGAGAGGCACTCTTGGACCGAGCGTGCGCCCACTCCCAATGGATCGTAGCTTTGTATCAGCTTTAACACGACCTTCAAGTCATCCATCGAGGCGTGCGGATATTCCGCCTGCACCAGGGGCAGGATGTCCTCTAAGCTCTCAGTGAGATAGCCTGAGTTATCGATGCCATCGATAATGATTTCGGCCATCAAGCGGTCTGCGTCCTTAAGCGGCGAGCAGTCGAGCTGCCAGCGTAAGTGATCGTGCAGATCGATTTGCGTCTCGCCCTCATAGACATTATCTTCGTCCGTGAACGTCGGCTTGCTGCGTGACTTGGCGCTGTAATTGTCCTCGCGCGCCATCGTGTCGTAGTTTTCTTGGGTCGAGGTGACACCAGGATCCATCGCGGCTTCGGCGATCTTATCAGGCAGATCGCTGCTCTTAAGCTCAGCGCTAGGCTCGACCTGGGCGAGGTCGCTGGCCATATCCAGGTACTCGGTGTCGCTCATGCTCAGGGCATCAGCCGCCGTGCTGATATCTGGCAGGCTCTCTGAGAGCGCGCCATCATCGCCAAAGGCGCCGTTTTTGCCGTCCCCGGTGATCTCTTGGAGCTGGTTATCGTTGCTGGCCGCGTCGTTAGGGTGCAGCGAGCTGTCCTGGCTTAAGATATCGGCGGTGTTGAGCACATCGTTGTGCTCGTTGATCCCGGCCAGATCGATATCGGTGCCTTGGTAGGAGGCATCGTCGTTAAAGGGATCGTAGCCGTCACTATCGTTCTCTTGGCGTTCTTTTTCCGCAAGGGCATCGAGCGATTCGAGATTGGCGTTGGCGATACTCTCATCGATCTCCAGCAGGGGATTCGACTCCAAGGTCGCTTGAATCTCTTGACGCAAATCCAAGGTCGACAATTGCAAGAGGCGAATGGCCTGCTGCAATTGCGGCGTCATAGTCAGTATCTGGGATTGCGTGGTGCGAATTTGCAGCGAGTTTCTTAAACCTGCCATATCTTTTCTTCCTGCGTCGAACGCTGTTTATGAGCTCCTTTAGCAAGTGATACTGGGAGCGGCGCGGTAAGTTGCTTAAAGCTGCTGGTAGCAGCTTAGGCTCCCTTGGGCTTTACTTGCGGGGCGGCTCATGGGCCCAAAGCCCTGAGTCTCAATGAAATCCCGCCTTGAGCGGGGGGAATAGTTAGAGGGTGAAGTCGCGGCCCAAATAGACCTCCTGCACCTTCTTGTTGTCTAAGACCTCTTGGGCCGTGCCCGAGGCGATAATGCCACCTGCGTTCACGATATAGGCCTTGGCACAGACGTCCAGGGTCTCACGGACATTGTGGTCGGTGATGAGCACCCCAATGTCGCGCTCCTGGAGGTGGCGAATGATGTCCTTAATGTCGGAGATCGAAATCGGGTCGACGCCGGCAAAAGGCTCATCCAATAAGATAAATTTAGGGTTGGCTGCGAGGGCGCGCGCGATTTCCACGCGGCGGCGCTCACCGCCTGAAAGCGACATACCGGTATTTTTACGAATGTGGCCGATATGGAACTCCTCGATTAGGCTGTCGACCCGCTCTTGGCGCTGAGAGCGCGTCAGGTCCTTTTGCAGCTCGACTACGCCCATAATGTTTTCTTCAACTGTGAGCTTGCGGAAAATCGAATTTTCCTGAGGCAGATAGCCAATACCCAAGCGGGCGCGCTCGTGCATCGCCTTGTGGGTGATATCGATATTATCTAAGGTGACATTGCCCGCTTCGGTCGCGATAATGCCCACGATGATATAGAACGAGGTGGTCTTACCGGCACCATTTGGGCCTAAGAGGCCAACCACCGAGCCACTTTCGATCTCGAGGCTGACGTCATTGACGACGACACGGCCCTTATAAGTCTTTTTGAGGTGCTGGGCTTTAAGCAAACTCATCTAAGCCACCTACTTGTTGTTCTTGAAATCAGCTGGGACAAAGGTACTGGAGACCCGGCCGCCTTGGCTTTGGGTCGCAGCGCGCATGCGCTGGGTGGCAATGTTGTACTCAATGCGCTCGCCGGTCATGCTCGACTCGCCTTGCCAAATCGTGGCGCGACCTTGCAGCACGATCTGGGTCGACTCAGGCAGATAGCTTACAGTGTTGGCCCGTCCCCGAATGTACTTGCCATTGTCCTGTTGCTGCTCAAAGGTCACTGGTTTGCCGTAGGCGATAATGGACTCTAAGGCGCCTTGGGCGTTACGTGAGACTTCAACCTTGTCCGCATTGAGCTTGATCGAGCCTTGGGTCGCGACTACATCACCTGAGAACACCAGCTTATTGGCCTGCAAATCAGCACTTTGCTCTTGCGAGACCACATTGATCGGCTGGTTTTGATCGTCCTTTAAGGCATGAGCTGGGGTGCAGATAAGACTCAAGGCCACCACACCTAAGCTGACCGTCAGGAAGCGCTTAAGATTCTGGGTAGTAGACGACATGAGGTTGGTCCTTAATAACGAAGGTGTCTTGATTGAGGTCGATTTCGTAGTTGGCACCGGAGTTGACAAAGTTACGGCCACGTACGGTGATCGTTTCCGGTGAACTGATGATGTTCTGAGGTAAGTCAAAATAGACGTAAGGGGTGACAACCTCTTCGATCGGGCTGGTGGCAAAGTTAGGTTGCACATGGACATTGCCAGTGAGCTTTGCGTAGGTATCAAAGACGATTTCACCTTGGTCTGCGATGATTTGCCAGCCGCGTCCTGGTTGGTTGACTAAATCTTCGTGATCGTAATAGAAGCCTGCGAGGTAATTGGCTTGAATCAGGTCGCGGCTTTGGTAGAAGCTCACATCTTTAGCAAAGATGCTGTAGTTCAAGAGCCCTTGTTCGTTATAGAGCTCAGCGGTGAAATTGGTCGCGACAAAGCTTGGAAAGCGCTCGTTGATCTCATCGGCTGAGAGCTTACCGGTACTTGAAGAGTAGCGATATAAGAGAGCCGCTGCGATCGAAAGCAACGCCGCGATAATAATAGATCTGACGGTTACGCTCATGCGCGGATCTCTCCTGTGTTTGAGTAAAAGGCTGGCTTATATATGCCACTTAGCTTTGGCCCATTGGAGCTATTCTAGCGCAATTGCACGGGATTTCCTTATTTTTGGCCTAAAATTTGCCTATTAAGCGCGTATTATTTTCATTTCGCGCGCACAAAGCGCTTATCTGTGCGCTTCCACCGTACCTTACTCCCCTCATTTCCCCCATAACGCAACAAGCCCGCTCACCTAGGCAGGCCACTTGAGCTGCGCCTCGTGCATCCCACCTAGCGGTGGAATGCACGAGGCGCAGGGCCCGCATTTGGGCTCTTTGGGGGCTCTTAGTTGAGACTATTGGCCGATGGCATTGAGCTTGAGCTGGCGCTCCTTGAGGAAGGTTGGGTTGCCCTCGGGGGTGGTCAGGCCTTGGGCCATCAAGATAAGGTCGGAGAGCTCACGCACCGCACCTTGGCCACCTGGGGAGGTCAAAACCAGAGTGGCAATGGTCTTCATATAGTGATAACCATCGCTTGGGCAGGCGGCGACTGCCGAGTGCTGATAGAGCGGCAGGTCGTTGATGTCATCACCTAAGACGGCGACCTCATCCTCGGTCAAACCGCACTTAGCAATTAAATCCAGTAAGGCCGGTTCCTTTTCCATTTGCCCTTGGATTACATAAGGAATGCGCAGCTCCTTGGCGCGGCGCTCGGTCAGGGGCGAAATACGGCCGGTGAGTAAGGCTACGGCGATGCCGGCCTTGAGCAAGAGCGATACGCCCATGCCGTCCTTGCAGTTAAACTTCTTGAGCTCGTTGTCGGTGCGATCGAGGTAGATACCGCCATCGCTGATCGTGCCGTCGACATCGAGCACCACCAGCTTGATCTTCTTAAGCTTCTCGACCGTGGCGTCAGGCAGGTCCTGGTAGAAAGTGTGCAACATGGGCTTTTCCTCGTCTCAGTGTTAGTTGCGGCAGCGCGGGGGGCTTCAATGAGGCCGCGCTGCTTGATGCGGCCAGCCGCTAGGCGCGCCGCTAGGCCTGCGGCTAGGTGGGGCTAGCCGCTAGGTGGGGCCAGCCGCTAGGTGGGGCCGACCGCTAGATGAGGCCGGCGCGCAGCAGGTCATGCATATTGAAGGCGCCGACCACCTTGTTGTGATCGTCGACCACAATGACCGCGCTGATCTTCTTGTGCTGCATCAAAGTTAGAGCGTCGGCGGCCAAGGTCTGGGCCTTAACCGTGATCCCGCCACGGGTCATGACTTGGCTTAGTTGATCGTGCACCGAGAACTCATGCTCTAAGGTGCGGCGCAAGTCGCCATCGGTGTAGACGCCCACTAAGCTTTGATCTTGCGGATTGACCACCGCCACAATGCCTAAGGTCTTGGCGGTCATCTCCAAGAGCGCTTCCTTAATCGTGACCGCGCTCGAGCACATTGGGATTTCCTCGCCTGTGTGCATGATGTCGCCACAGCGCACTAAGAGCTTGCGCCCTAAGGCACCACCTGGGTGCGACATGGCAAAGTCACGCTCGGTAAAGCCGCGTGCCTCTAACAGCGCAATAGCGAGGGCATCGCCGATGGCAAGTTCGGCCGTCGAGCTGGAGGTTGGGGCCAGGTTGAGCGGGCAGGCTTCCTTTTCCACATGCGCCGATAGCGTGACGTCGGCGGACTTGGCAAGAGACGACTCCAGATTGCCCGTGATGGCGATGAGCGGAATACCCCGGCGCCGTAAGAGCGGGATCATAAGCTTAAGCTCAGAGCCTTCGCCGGAGTTGGAGATCGCAATCACCACATCGTGTTGGCCAATCATGCCCAAATCGCCGTGGGCGGCTTCACCTGCTTGGACAAAGAACGACTGGGTGCCGGTGGAGGCCAGGGTCGAGGCGATCTTGGTGGCCACATGGCCGGATTTACCTACGCCCGTTAAGATGACTTTGCCTTGGCAGTGAATCAAGAGATCACAGGCGCGCGCAAATTTCTCATCGATCGTTGGGACTAGGGCTAAGATGGCCTCAGCCTCCTCGCGCAGTACACGCTGACCGGCTTGGATACAGGTTTCGTTAAACATGGGAGCACATCCACGGAAAAGAAGAAATCTTGAGGCATTATAGCCGCACTGGCTGATAAGCGCTGCAGTGCTTTGTGCTTTAAGCACAGGGCACGCGCACGCCGGTGTTACCGGGCTGCGCACGCAGGCGCGACCGGGCCGTGCACGCAGGCGTTATTGGGCACGCGCACGCTGGCGCGACAAGGCCGCGCACGTCGGCGTTACCGTGCTGTGCACGCTGGCGCGACCGGGCCGCGCACGTCGGCGTTGTCGGGCTGCACACGCAGGCGGCGGTTCGTGCTTGGGGTCACTTTTGGGGGCGGTTCACGTTGGCGGCATGCTCACAAAGCATGCGGCTGTGACTGGCGCCCGGCTCTGGCTGGTGCGACAATCGCATTAAGCTCGAACTTGCGCTCTCAAGCTTGGTCTAAGTGAGGTGCGCTAAGCTTGAACGGGGCTGCTTTTTGTGTGGGGCAGCGTGCTTTTGCTGGGAATTTTGCTTATGGAAGAAAAGACAACGCCGCAGGCTGTGACTCCTCCTGAGGTGACGCCTCCTGAGAAGACTTCTTCTGAGGTAAAGCCTGCTGAGGTGAAGCCTGCTGAGGTGAAGCCTTCTGAGGTGGCGGTGCCTGATAATGCGGCCGAATTTGGCTATGCCCAAGTTAAGGCGGTCGATCCCGGCGTCTTGGTGGAAATCAACGACGTGGTGTTCGGCTATGGTCGCCGCAAGATTTACGATGGCCTGACCTTGAAGATTCCGCGCGGCCAAATTACCGCGATTTTGGGCCCGTCTGGTACCGGTAAGACCACGATGCTGCGCTTAATCGGCGGTCAGTTAACCCCTGAGCGCGGTCAGGTGCTCTTTGATGGTATCGATGTCCATAAGTTAAAGCGCGCTCAGCTCTACGAGCTGCGCAAGCGCATGAGTATGCTCTTCCAAAGCGGCGCTTTGTTCACCGACCTCGATGTCTTTGAAAACGTGGCCTTCCCCATTCGGGAGCACACCAAGCTCCCTGAGATCTTGATTCATGATATGGTCATGATGAAGCTCGAGGCAGTGGGGCTGCGCGGTGCGGCGCGCCTCTCGCCTAACGAGCTCTCAGGTGGTATGGCCCGCCGTGCCGCGCTGGCGCGCTCGATTGCCTTAGACCCTGAGCTCATCATGTACGACGAGCCTTTTGTCGGCCAAGACCCGATTACGATGGCGGTGCTGGTCAAGCTCATCGGCGAGCTTAATGCCTCGCTGGGCCTGACCTCAATTATCGTGACCCATGATGTGCAGGAAGTGCTCTCGATTGCCCATCACGTGGTGATTGTGGCCGATGGCAAGGTCTTAGGTGAGGGCAGCGCCCAAGAGATTCGCCAAAGCAGCGATCCGCGCATTATGCAATTCATCAATGGTGATTACGACGGCCCTTACGCCTTCAAGCTCAAGGCCGAGCGTGAGTACTTAGACGAGCTTTAGGAGCAGCCTATGTTCAATTTTGTCGGGGAGTTAGGCCGCTACGTTATCCACAAGGTAACGGCATTAGGCCGCTCCACCATCATGCTCTACCATACCTTGGTCGGTAAGCCCAACTTCGGCAAGCATTTCCCACTGCTGATCAAGCAAATCTACTTTGTGGGTGTGCAGTCGGTCATCATTATCATTGTCTCGGGCCTCTTTATCGGCATGGTACTGGGCCTGCAAGGCTTTAATATCCTCAAGGACTTTATGGCCACGGGCTCCTTAGGTCCGTTAGTGGCCTTAGCCATCATCAGAGAGCTGGGACCTGTGGTCACCGCCTTGCTCTTTGCCGGTCGCGCGGGCTCAGCCTTGACCGCTGAAATTGGTCAGCTCAAAGCCTCCGAGCAGCTCTCCTCGATGGAGATGATGGCGGTCGATCCGCTGCGTCGTATCATTTCGCCGCGCTTTTGGGCCGGTGTGATTTCGATGCCGCTCTTGTCCATCATGTTCTGCTTGGTTGGCGTCTATGGCGGCAAGCTGGTGGGCGTTGATTGGTTAGGTCTTGATGACGGCATTTACTGGTCGGGCATGCAAAGCTCGGTCGACTTGGTCGACGATATCGGCTGCATGCTGATTAAAGCTATCATTTTCTCGATCGCCTGCGTCTGGATTGCCCTGTTTAACGGCTACGATTGTAAGCCGACCTCCGAGGGTATCTCCAATGCCACGACCGCGACCGTCGTGCAATCGTCCCTGGCGATTTTAGGTCTTGATTTCGTGTTAACGGCGCTGATGTTTTAGCAAGTAAGGGTGCAATATGAAGTTCAGCAAGATTGAGTTTGGTGTGGGCATCTTTATGGTGCTGGGCATTGTCGCTGCCGTAGTGATGTCCTTGAAGGTAGCAGGTTTAGTCTTGGATTCCTCCTCGGACACTTACACCGTGCACGCCAAGTTTGACAATATTGGTTCGCTCAAGCTGCGCGCCCCAGTGCGCATCGGTGGCGTTGCGATTGGCCGGGTGGAGAATATCACCTTAGACCCAACCGATATGGTGCCGGTCGTCGATCTCGCCATTGAAAGCCGCTACAGTGAGCTTTCAAGCGAGTCCAAGGCCTCGATTTTAACCGCCGGTATCATTGGTGAGCAGTACATCTCGATCACCCCAGGCTTTTACGATGAAGAGATGGGCTCGACCTACTTAAAGGATGGCGATTACATCTACGACACGGGTTCGGCCATTGTCCTTGAGGACTTAATCTCGAAGTTCCTGTACTCAAGCTCGGTGGGCGATGCGGCTAATGCCGAAGACGCCTCGTAGTTCCTCGTAGTTCCTCGTAGTTCCCTTTTCCCGCAACACAAAGGAGTTCTTTGCTATGAAGAAGTTTTGGGCTGCCTTAGCTTTATTTAGTGCCGCGCTGTTCGGCTTTAATGCGGCCAGCGCCGCGACGGTCGATATGACCGACCCTTACAAGATGGTGACCGAGGTTGCTGCCAGCACCTTCGATAAGATCAAGGCCAATAAGGACAAGATGAGCGATGCGACCTTCCGCAAGGACTTAGTGCGCACCGATCTGATGCCTTACGTTGACACCCGCTATACCGGTTTTAAGGTTATGGGCACCAACTTAAAGAGCATTAGCAAGGAAGATCGCGATGCCTTCTGCGATGTCTTTGCTGAGTACATCGTCGCCTCCTTTGCCGATGCCTTAGCCTTGTACAACAACCAAGAGCTGGTGTTACCTGACTACAAGAGCGTCTCGGCTGATGCCACCCAAGTCAATGTTAAGTTCTTGATTCGCGAGCAAGGAAAACAGGACTTAGAGCTCATCTTCAAGCTGCGCAAGAACTCCAAGACCGGTGAGTGGCGCGCCTTTGATATGGTGGCTGAGGGTATCAGCTTACTGACCTCCAAGGAAAATGAGCTCTCGCCATTAATCCGTGAGCGTGGCATCAAGGCCGTGATCGATTTAATCGACCAGCACAACAAGTCCGGCAGCAGCGCTCCTTTAGTTGAGCAAAAGAAGTAGGAGCGTCGATGGCTGATTTCACGCGCTTAACCCACGTGGAGGTTGAGGCTTTGTGGCCTAAGCGCGAGCAGGTCTTTGCCCAAGACGAGCTTGATTTGGCCCCAAATCAAGTGATCGACTCTTCGGGCATTGCCTTCTTGGTGCAATGGGCCAAGCACACACCCAATAAGCGCTTGACGCTGCACCACGCCTCGCACAATGTGCGCTCGCTCATCTCCACCTTCCATTTAGAGCCGCTCTTTGTCTTAGCTGATTAATAGCGCGCTCTTTTTCAGAACAGGCGGCCGCAGGCCGCCTTTTCTTTGGGGCTGACATACCAGTTGCGGGTCGGTGGTATGATGGGATCCCTTGAGGTTTGTCGGAGAAAAAAAAATATGAAAGTACCACCCCAGCCGCAGAGTAAGGCTGAGCTCAAAGAGAAGCTTGAGCAAGTCATAGTGGAAAAGGCCAGCACCCGTAGGCTCCAGCGTCTATTGCGCCTGATCCGGCTTAACATCTTGGCCATTGCCATCTCGGTGGGCGTGGGTACGTACTTTCTCTTCCACTACGTAACTTTCTTGGCCCCGATTAAGTATCCGATCAAGCACTTTGTCGATGGCTTAGTGCCATGGCTGATTTTCACTATGCTCTTTATCGCCTTCTGCAAGGTGGAAGTGCGTAAGATGCGACCGCGCCGCTGGCACTTTGTCTTGGTGGGCATTCAGTTTGCCGTGCCTTTAGTCTTAGTGCTCTTGCTGCGCTACTACCCTGAGGCCGTGGGGAGCATTGATTTAGAGCTCGAAGGCGTGATCGCGTGCTTTGTCACTCCGACCGCAGCGGCCGCCTCCGTGATCACGGGTAAGCTCGGCGGTGACGAGAACTCGCTGACCACCTACACCATTTTGAGTAATTTAGGTGCGGCCATCTGTATTCCGCTCTTGTTCCCACTCATTTCGACCCAAGCGCACGAAGGCTTTTGGCAGGAGTTCAGCCTGATCATGGGCAAGGTATTCCCGATGATCGTGCTGCCGCTCATCCTAGCCCAGCTCATTCGCCTCTTTATCAAGCCGGTGCACCGCTTTATTGTGACCTATCTTAAAGGCGTGTCCTTTTACCTCTGGGCCTTTACCTTGACCACGGTGTCGGCCACTGCCTGCTCGAATATGGTGAACTCCGACCAAGGCACCATCACCTTGATTAACTTAGCCTTAGTGGGCTTAGTTGCCACCGCCTTGCAATTTGGCCAGGGCAAATTCATTGGCCATTTAGAGGGCCAGCGCATCAGCGCCGGTCAGGGCTTAGGCCAAAAGAACATGGTCTTTGGCATCTGGGTGACCTCAACCTACCTCTCACCTGCCGCCTCGATCGCCCCAGGCTGCTATATGCTGTGGCAAAACGTGGTCAACTCGTGGCAAATCTACTACCGCGAGACGCGTCATCTCACCTACACCGACAAGATGGGAGCTGTTATAAATTAACTTTGATGTCTCTTAATGGTGCAGTCACTGCTCGAAGAGCAGAACCACGCTTTACACCAATAAGTGAATCACATTATAAATTACAATTAGATAAATCTAATTATATTTTATAATGCAACATTAAGGCGTTTACAGAAACTCACACCTTAATCATCTTTAGATTAAGGCCAGCTTGCGCTATATGCATCAATCTAGCCTGCTTCATGGAGGTCTATGTTTCTTTATAGAGCCTATATGAGATATATAAATATCCACATAGACTACAGCTCATTGCCCCCAGCA